>JADYXQ010000313.1 GCA_021772135.1 Candidatus Obscuribacter sp. | reverse complement strand
TGATCCTCTTTGTATGTGTTTTTGGTTCGCACCTAAACCATACCAGGCTAGTCCTGGAGGGGATCGCCACATATTTCAACTAAACTCGGGACAAGCCCTACTCACCGCTCTCGATTGCTAGTTGACGATCTGCTGCTCTGAACATTTTATAGATCTGGTCTTTTGAAATTACTTTCGGCACAGATTTTGCTCTTTTTTTCTTAGTCATGACTTTGCTCAGATATCAGATAAGTGAATGAAGCGCAGAAGATTTGTTAGTTCATCTGCGCTTTTTGCAATGGCGTACAGTGCTTGCGCTACTTGTTTGTTTTGTCTTCCATCAGTTTTGCTACCGCTTCTTCTAGCCTGGCCGACCGCTCGTTAAGCTCCTTCAACGCAAGCAAAATTTCTTGATTGGTTACCTCCGGCAGAGATTTTCTCTTCGAAGGATTCCAATGCACGCTTGCTATAAAATGAGCACCAAGATAGGCCGTCAGAGTTGCCAGAAGACCGGTGCCAGCCAGGGAGAGTACGATTGCGACCATATAGCCAGGCGTCGTGCGCGGAACATAGTCACCGTAACCCAGAGTTGTCACCGTCTCGTAAGCAAACCAGAGAGCCGTCCAGAATCCGGGAAAAGTGCTCGGTTCTACCAAACGAAGTAATGCCGCACCCAGTAGAAGAACAACGAGAAGGCTCGCTGAACTGGCGACAAACGGATGCTGGCCCCATCGATAGCGTATGCATCGAGATGCCACCATGACGTGTGCGGCAATACCGATCATTTGCAACAATAGCGGCGCGATGGCTGCATGATCGCTCAGTGGATAGCAGGTTACGGCAGGGTTCCAGGCCAGGACAATCAAGATGTCTGCAGCATGGTGCCGCCACCATTCTTTACCTGGGTGCGCAATATGTACATAGCCGACGATGTATAAACTGAACGTCAACCATACCGATACTTGCGCGTAATATTCAAAAGGAGCTGAGGTAGTAAACAGCCTTAGAATGACAGCAAGAGCGCTTAGAAGGCTCATGATTTTGTACGAGTGTACTCGTGTCTTGCGAACCCAGAATTTGTGTTGCTTCATTTTCAGGCTGAATAAATTAATACGTGATCAAGTTGTTCGCATTTTTGCGAGCGAGCTACTGTTACCAGGCGGAGGAACGTGTCACACGTCCATGTGGCCGCTGTTCTGCAGACTTGGATTGCTTCGGCAGGCGAGGGGCTTTGGGAGGCAAAAGGCGATTGAGCTCAAATACGCCCTGACGAACTTTCGCCAAGTCTAAAACTACGTCGCCCTGTTTATGGAAATAATCGGCGGTGGTGCCCACCACAGAGCGAGGAAGCATCTGAGCCGATTCAGGGGTTATAGCATCGGCATAGTAAACCGGGTTGCCTTTGGTCGGGCTCAGGCATGATCCGCCAATATATGTGTGATCGTCTTCCACCTGAGTATTTAGGTCAGGCACATTGCCATCGTGGCCATGAATTGCAGGAAGGAAAAGCTTATTGGGAAAACGGGTGGGAAAGGTAAAAATGAGTGGCGCCGCTTCTTTTGCCTCGAGGTTGTCGAAACAGCAAAATGCCACGGGCCATCCATACCATTCTTCATAGCTTCGCAACAAAGCTTCTTTGATATCAGGACGACGATTGGTGGGAACAGCTTCTAGGGCGTTGAAGGCATCGCCGGCAAATTCTGCCAGGACGATGCTGTAGACGTCAAACTCCATCACATAGACTTCACCGCGAGGCGCACCATAAGTCTCTATGCCTTTAGACATGCTGCGAGTGTTGTTAGCTTCCGCGGCTACCGCTTCAGCCATATCTTTAAGACAATTCTTGAATGAGCGGCTATCAATGATTCCAATGTCCATTACCTTTGCATCAGCATGCAAGGGAATGGGCAGAATCATGCAATTAGCTGTTGAAAGAGTTTGCAGCTCATAGCCTTCGCTGTCCCAGTCAAAACGTGGCTCCTCCTCGCTCCCAAATTGTCGAGAATAAAAGCGTCCTTCATCGTTACTGGGTACTCCAATCAAGCTTTGAACCACATTCTGATAGCCCATGGCGTGCTCGCCTTCTTTGATCTCCCAGGCTGCTACGATAGTATCACCGAGCTTTGCTGGTCCTGAAGTTACACACATAGTGGTCTCCTGAATTTTGGTAATTTGTGAGTGTTGATTTTTGCTTGCAGAAATTGGTCTTTAGAGAATTTCAACGTTGCGCTGCATCGCTAGTTCGGCCGCTAGCGCGATTAGCTCGTTTCTAGTTTTGTATTGGGGCATTGGCACAGTGCCTCCTGTTATGTCAGGTTCGTCTCCGGCGAGGCAGTATAAATAGCTAACTGTGCAGCCTCTCAAGCATCCGCCTCCTCCTCCTCCTGCGGTGGGGCCAAACCATAAGAGATTGGTGATGGTGCAACCGGCAAATTCTCCTGAGCCGGTAATCACTAACGGGACTGTGCAGCCCCTTAAGCTGTCAACGTGAGGCCCGACAATCATGGGTAGCTGGGTACCGCTTCTACCCTTGACCTTGCTGCCAAACTTGGGAAAAGGCCAGCCGGTTGAGGGTGCTCCTTCGATTTTGGCAGCAGCTTGTTTTTGACCGATTGGTTCAGCGGCCTTGCGGGTCAAATTCTTCAGTTGAGAAAATGGCCGAATTTCATCTCCACTGCCAGGTACAACAAGAGAGAAATATGTACAAAGGCGACCGGCCAGCATACCGACGACTTGCAGGTAGTTGCGGTCGATTTCAGCAGTTGCCGGGCAAGCGGCAATTGCTCTTACACACTGTTCATAGGCCAGGGCGAGGCGAAATTTGTTGGCGATTTCTTGACCAAAGCGCTTGGTAAGAAAAACTATCGCGCCTTCATCAGGGCTGCCGTAGCTAACTACTCCCTCAAGGATCCCCTCATTTCTTTAACGAATATTGATCTTCTATCCATTGATTTTCTGATCTGACAGGATCATGATTCGCTCATTACCAGTGGGAAGGA
>JADYXQ010000312.1 GCA_021772135.1 Candidatus Obscuribacter sp. | reverse complement strand
CTGTTCATTGCTCAGGCCAAAATGGACGCCATCTGGGCAGCCAATAAAGACGGTAAATTTGCCATCGAAAAACAAGCTTTTGAGATGCGAACCAGGGGCATCAGCATTGCACCGCAAGATCCTCCCGCCGAAAGACTGGACCACTCTAAGTTCATGGTGGCCGAAACCACCAATCTTGGGCACGTCTATATGGCCGCGCGCTTCGATGCCAAGCAAGGCAATCTAAAAAAGCCAGATCTGGAAAAACTGAAGAAAGAAGCAGGTTATGGCGGGAAATAAGCAAGCAATCCGAGGGCACCGCATATGGTGCTGACCGATTCTAAGCCTATTGCCGATTAAGCCTGTCATCTGCCTACTCTTTAATGTAGTAATAGGTTAAAAAAAAGCCGCAGAAGAACAAGAACACAAGCGTGTTCCAGTCTCCTGCGGCCCTCCAAAACTTCTCTAGCGCTTGTTACGCTCGATCTCTGCCAGCCGGCGCAGATAATTCTCGGCCTTATAGTGCTCGCCGCAGAGGTCTTCGAACGAAGCCAGGTCGAGCAAAAGCTGTTCGACTTCGGGCGCGTTGAATCCGCTTCTGGCTACGACCATTCCCAGAGCGATCTGGTAATTGTCGGACGGGTCGCTGTAAGGCTTGCCTTCGTCGTCGCTCTCGTCGATCTGGCTCACCTGGTAGGCGCGGCCGAGGCGATGGAAGAGCAGAGCGAGTTCCGGTGCGTTGCGACCGATTTCGGTTTGCACCGAAGTAATCGCTTCACCGTACGACTCCACAGCGGCTTCGTAGTCGCCTGAAGCGAAGGCTTCGTCGCCTTCCTTGCAGGCTGTGACCGCGTCATCATCGGTGCTCTTGAATGGCACCTTGATGGGCGAAATGCGCACCACATTCGGTGTCGCTACCGCGCCGCCTTCAACTTCGCGCTTGGCGTTGGCGTTCGCGTCGACGATGCCCTGGCTGCGGCGAATCAGCTGATCGGCCTTGTCAGCCTCGCCGTTCTGGTAGTACCAGGAAACGAGAGCCTGCAGGATGGGCAGCAGTTCTTCGGCGTTGGGACCGAGGTTCTGCTCCACGATGGCCATGGCGCGCAGAAATTCCGCACAGTTGAGACCGTCGGAATCTTCCTCATAGTCGCGCTGCTGATAGAGCTGACCCTGCCTGAGAAGCAGCTGTGCCACCGGCAACGAATCGCCACCCGACTCGCTCTGAGTCAGAGTGATGGCTTCGCCGATGCTTTCGATGGCCGAGTCGAGCTCGCCATCTTTTTCTTCCTGCTCGGCTTGAGCAAGGTATCTCGCGATGGTCATTTCTTCTTCGGGCTCCTCGTTGAGCTCTTCCTCCGCAGGTTCGTCAGCGGTTACGGATTCGGCCACATTGGTGACGTTTCGAGATGCCGTGGACGACTGGTTGCTCGCCGGAAAATTCGGACTGCGAGAGGGCCGCACTGCATCAAAAGGATTGACCGCCGGCGCTTTTGGCCCACGGGTAGAACGATAGATGAGCACGCCCGCCACAACAATGACTGCGAGTATGCCTATCCAAATTAAGGGATTATCCATAGATGTTTCCTGCTCATTTAGGTTTAAAGGTAAAAAAAGACCGGTGACGCCAAATAGCTTTGAGCTAAATGACGCCACCGGCTTTTTACTTACTTACTGCTGAGCAGCGAGGAATTACTTCTTCTCGCTACCGACTTCCGTTGCGGCGGGCGTAGTGTTGCCCTTCTTCAGTTCACGACGCTCCTCGCTCTCTTCCCGACGACGCACGAGGCTGTCGGCCAGGAGAAGATTGATGAGACCGCCGCCGCTGCCGCCATTGCTGTCGCCACCGGCAACAACCTGCGGAACGAGCGCCTGACCGGACGCGGTCAGAAGCTTGGTCACCTCGATGGAGGTAACACCTTCCGGCGTCAGGGCTTCCACCTGCTTGGTGTAGGCTTCGGCGGTGGCTTCACCCTTCGCCTTGATCACACCGGCTTCGGCGTCACCCACGCGCTTGACCTTGTCGGCGTCCGCTTCGGCTTCGATGCGGGTCTGAGCAGCCTTACCCTTGGCGCGCTCTTCCATCTGAGCGGCTTCGTGCTTGGCCACCTTGATGCCGGCTTCCGCCTTGATAATCACTTCCTGCTGGTCCGCTTCCGACTTGGTGCGCTGGAACTCGATACGGCGCTTCTCGGACTTCTCCTGAGCGTCGTACATGGTCTCGCGCTGCTGGGCCAGGTTGCGTTCCTGGGTGGTATGCATCAGCTCTTCAGGGAGCTTGATGTTGCAGATCATCACCGACACGACTTCGACCTTGTACTTCAGGAGGTCCTGCTTCACTGCGTTCTCAGCATCGAGCTGCTCGCTGGCACGCTCCTGCTGATAGTTGATGGCCGGCGACTTGGACACCTGAGCACGGAAGATACCGTCAATCTGCGGATGCAGAACGTTCTTCTCGAGCTCTTCCACCGAACCGAGCTTCTGCACCACGAACGGAGCGTTCTCCGGCAGGATGCGGTACTGGCAGCGAACTTCAACCTGCATCATGAAGCCGTCGCGGGAAACGACAGCAAACGGATCGAAGTCACGAGCCGACTGATTCTCAGACCATTCGATGGAACGAGTGGTGGTCGGAATGATGATCACCGTAAAGGCCAGCGGGTTGATGTTGTACTTACCGGGGTTCAGAACCTCCTTCTGAATACCGCGGAAACCGGTGGGCACCACGTGACGCGCCCGAACGCCGGTGTTGAGGCGCGACTCGTCAGGGTCAGTGGCACTGGTGGCAGCGGCGCCGCCGACTGAAGTGCCGGGCACCACAGGAACGACGGCCGTTTCGCGGCTGACGAAATTCGCATCGTCTCCGAACAGCTCGGACGGATCCTTGCCGATGTTGGAGATCATCACGCCCACTTCACCCTGCTTGATCACCGTCTGCGGCTGCATGGAGACCGAGAAGAGATAGGGGTTGACGTAGTACGTACCGGGGCGAAGCACCGCTTCCTGCGGACCGCGCTTGCCGTGAGCGTTGAGGAAGGCCTGACCGTCCTGGTAGGACATGTGCAGGGTCATGTCAGGTGTGGCGCCAACAACGTCGTCTTTGCCCATGGGCTCGCCGGCCTTGGCTTCGACGATACCGATCTGGTTTTCCTTGATCTGCACCGCCGGCTTCACGTCGACCTGGAACATGTCCGAGAAGATGTTGTAGGTACCGGGGCGGAGGAAGTCAATTTGCGGACCCTTCTGGCCGCCGTTCTTGAGGAAGGTTTCACCCTTCTGGAAGTTGTCGTGACCGTCGGCGCGCTGACCGAGCAGCTGACCTTCGATCAAAGAGGCGCCGTCGGCTGCGGTGACAACACCGATGCTGCCCTCGGGCACGATGGTCTTGTTGATCAGCTCCACCTTGAAGAGGTAGGGGTGAATCTTGAAGGTTCCGTTGGTGAGGAAGCGCAACTGCTTACCGCGGATACCGCCGTTGGTGAGGAAGCCAGTGGGGTCCTGGAAGCTGCCGTGCGATTCGCCGGCGGCGTCTTCTGCGTAAACGCGACCGGAAGGCATGGACTCACCGTCCGCTGCTGTAATCACGCCGAGCTGGTGGGAGCCGATCACGACGAACGGTTCCTTCTTGATCACGCGAGTGACCGGCCAGAAGATGAAGTGGAGACCAGGGGCAAGATATGCAGCCTGGATACCGACTTCTCCGGCAGTTGCAAAAGCGCGATTCGCCGGCAACTTCTTGCCCAGGAATCGGCGTTCGGTAATGGCAATCTCGGTCGGCCCGACGTTGACGATGAATCGGGTGAGGAGAAACAGTGTGGCGACTCCGAGAAGAACTGCGGGAATCAGCCACGGAAGACTGGAGAGCAATGTGTCGATCATATGATTGTCCTGTGTACTGTGATTGAAATGTGCAAAGCAGGCCAGCGTTCGCGAAACTAGCGCAGCTCAGCACGTTTTTAGACTTCCTCAAGAGTGCCAAGCAAAACCGGCCTCAAATCAAACGCGTCATTACACCAGACCCCTGTGAGGTAGGTGAATAAATCGGAGATAGAGGAAATGCAGGGGATTTTTCGGTTTGGTTTTTGCTTGGTTGCGAACTGAAGAGGAGAACCAAAAACCTACGAATTCACAAGGAGCCTATGTCGGCTATGAAAAGGGATGTAAAGGAGCGGCACTCAAGCTGCCAAGCCGGATGTTGGTTGGCGCTAGCGCACGCCAGTTTAAAGACACTCTGTAAAGCTCGACAGGGTGGCATCTCAGGCAATAAAATTGGCGCCCGCCTCAAAATGTAGGTACTTTATAAAGATGATAGCTCTCATCAAACATGGTCTTCACGAAGTTCACGCAAGCTTCTCGCGCCAAATCATCAAGAATTTGAAAGAGGTGTCATCAAATTGCTTGATGACACCTCTTTCACCCCCGGGGAAAAACTCGAAATCTAAGTTGTGCAGTAGCGTTTCTTCATCGCTTTCGACATATCGTCCAGCGTCGCCTGACGCATTGACTCAGAATTAAAACTAACCATGCCATAGTTAATCGGGCTACCTGGCTCGATTTGCACAGGGCCACCAAGGCCAACATGATCTTTGCCGACTTCTAAATATTTGTCAGCGCCGCGGTGATACATGCGCATAGAAGTGGAAGTCTGATCGCGATCGGGCTGTGAAGCTGTGCGGTATTTGTATTCGTTGAAATCGAAGACCACGCCTTGATCCTTGAAATTCTCATTTAACGCTCTGGCGATGCGCTCACCTGATTCTTTACCGGATACGCCATTCATGGCCCGTTTCAAGCTATCAGCATCTCCATCGATCAAGGCTTTGCTGATGCGACAAGCGGCGAGATATTCGTCTGTTTTTAGATCAGAGAATTTAGCCATATCGCGATAAATGTCGCCAGGCTTGCAGACATCAGCGGCGGGTTTATCGGTAACTGGTTTATCTGTAATTGGTTTGTCTGTTGGCAAATCAGCGCCACCCGATTTTTTGCGAGATTCAAGATCGGACTGGGTTTCTTTTCCGTTCAAGCCGTTTGATTTGTTTGGAGTTTCTACTGGTTTAAGAGCTTCTTTGTTTGGACGCTGCTCAGTTGGAACCGTTGCAGACTCGCCTTTGGGATCCGTTTTTTCACCGGGCTTTTCTGTCTGGCCGGGCAAATTCAGTTTGCTGCCACGCTTCAACAAATGAGGATTGCAATCGAGACCGGGAAGATTTTCTTTATTCGCTTCAACCAACTCTTTTACTCTTTTCTGCACTTCGCTCTGAGAAGATTTGCCGCCTTCTTTCTTGATCAAGCGCTCAGCGATTCCCCACAAGCTATCGCCCTGTTTAGCTTCATATTTACCGTCAGGACCAACTTCTACGCCCTGACCTTTTTGCTGTTTGGCCTCTTTGTTCCAGGCACGAGCGGAGTCACTTTTACCGCTGTAGTCTGGCTTGAAAGTTGAACAAGGATTGTCTAATTTGCAAGCACCGTCAGGGCGTGGAAACGCTGGTAAGGTTTGCGACTGCACTTCGCGCATGATGCCGCTGTTACCCGGGGCGGTATAGGCCGAAGAGGCCCGGTCTGTTACTAAAGATTTTGAATCTAACATTGTACAACCTGCCTGAGAGTGAGGGGAAGTTCTCCGTGGTCTCAATATAGGAAGGCGTTGTTACTGATTAGTGACTACTTTGGATTTTGGAAACGAGGGGGTTCGTGCCGCCGAAACCCGGCAAGGGCTATTAATTTTCTTCCGATATCGGGAGAAAGTCCGACTATATACAGTTTTAAAGAGTGCGGCTGCCGGTTTCTATGAAATCTGCGCGTTAAGGTGCGTTTGATGCCGAGCGTTTTGATGATTTTGGTAAACATGGCATTAGCTTGGAGAAAAGGCTTCTTTCCGTTCAGTAAAGTGTGGCTATCGAACGGTGCGGACAATTGCACCGAATTAGTGACACTCAAAAAAACAGAACTAAAATCGCAATGCGCAATTTACCTAGCCTGCCTTTTTAGCGCAAACGCAATCACTACCTGCATTCTAATGGCGACAAATTATCACTTAGCGCTGCCTGGTCAGTCGGAGTATGATATTCTGCGAGCCCTAATTATCATGCCAGCAGCGCTGGCATCAGCGATCTCGCTGACAATACCAACGTTTATCATCCTGCAATACGTGCATTATAGAAAAAACCGGCACTAATTTGGGGGCAACCGGGCACTCAGACAATAACTACTTCGCCAACCTTGGCGGATACGTGCCACCGCCGAAAGGCATGGTGAGCGGCACCGAGTCTGATCTATCTGAAAGCATATCTTGCCAGCTCAAGGGCTCGAAGGATGCTTCCAGCGTCGGTGAGCGTCGCAACAAGGCGTCATCGCTTTGATACAGGCACCAGTCGCCGCGCTCTTGCACAAGTTTAAAGTTCAGGCCCGGGCGGTCAAGCAGACTCTGAGCTTTTTTCTTCTGAATAATTACATAAACAGGCGTATGGGCAATGGCTAATTCTTCTGGCCGGGCGCTGCTTTTAGGCACAAGCAAATCAAGGTGATAAACAAAATCAATTGGGCCTTTGCGATAGAAGAGCAAGCAGAAATATTGCGCATCGTATTGCACAACTTCACCCTTACTGTTTTCCAGAGAGCGAGCCAATTCGTTCACGTCAGCGAACATCTTTTTATACCAGTACTCAACTAAAACCGGAGTCAAAATTGAATAGCCGATGCATGTGCCTACAGCCATCACAAGCCAGCTTTTCTCAAACTGCTTCCGCCGTAGAAGTACAAATTGGTGAGTCCAGGTGGAAGCAAAAATGACTCCAGCAATCGGCATCATGACGCGCATCCAGAGCGGCGCATCACTAAATTTGAAATCGAAACCAATGCCGGCAACCAGTAACCCCAGGCCCAGAATGGCAAAGATTATGCTGCTTATTTTGAGCACTCTGGGCACCACCGCCGCGCTCTCCGCCTGCTTCAGCCAGCCATCAAGATTGATTCCCATAAGCATTGCCAACGGGCACCACGCTGGCAATACATAAGTGTCAAACTGAGTTTTAGAGATGCTGAAAAAGATAATCGTGGCTGCCGCTGAGCAAGCGGTAAATAAAATGGCATTCTGTTGCTGCTCGTCTGGCCCGGCAATTTCGCGCGAAGTGTCGCCTGAGTTGCGCTGCCAGAGCGATTTAAATGAATTCCACAAAGTCAGGGGCAGATAGACGCACCAGGGCAAGAAGCCATATGAAAGCGCGATTATGTACCACCACAAATAGGCGTGTTTGCCGTTGCTGCGGTGAATGAAGCGAGCCAAATTTTCGTATACGAAAAACACTTTGAGAAAAAGGCCCTTGGTAGCAATGCCGATGGCCACAAACCATGGCACCACAATTGCTGTAAAAATAAGCGAACCCCAGACAATGTGCAGCTGGGCGAACCACTGTTTGAGAACGCCCCAGGACGGCCGCCTGAGCACGAGAAACATCACGCTTCCCAGTCCAAAGAGCACAAGAGCAGCTGGCCCTTTTGTCATCACGCCGAGGGCAAGAGCAGTCCAAATAAGCGGCCACCATTTTTTGCTGCCGACAAATAGGGTCATGATGCAGGCGCACACCGCAAGCGCTAAAAAGCCGCTGAAGAAAACATCAATTGATGAGCGCCGACAAGTAGCAATTAAAAGCGGCGAAGAGGCCAAAATCAAAGCGGCAATTAAACCGGCCCGGGCGCTGGCGATGCTGCGGGTTGTCCAGTAGCAAGTCAGAGCCATGGCGGTGCAAAAGAATGCCGACCAGAAACGCCCGGCAAATTCGGTCACGCCAAACATGTAATAGGCCGAGGCCATGAGCCAGAAAGTAATGATAGGCTTGGAGAAATAGAGCTGGTAATTAAGGCGCGGAACAATCAAATCGCCGGCTTCAACCATTTCTCGTGCGGAAGCAGGGTAATACGACTCTCCACCTTCAACAATGCCGAAGCTGCCGAGACGCAAAAAGTAAAGCGCTAAACATACAAGCAGTATCGCCAATGGTGCACGCCACTCGCTCTTGATGGTCATCAGTCGACATTCCAGTGAAAAAACATTTTGTTCGTTCCATCTGCTTTAATTTTGGTGTAGAAGCCGATTCCCAGTTCATTGAAGACCGGTGTTTGCCAACGAACGGTAGCGCAATTCAGGGCTCTAGCTCTTTCTTTGACCAGGGTCATGAAGGCCGCGCCCGCACCAAGGCCACGCAATTGCGGCTGGAGAAAGAGGGCATCGAGCAATAAAAAGTCAGCGCAGGCCCAGCTATCGAACACCGGAAAGAACGTGGAGTAGCCCTGCACGCTGCCATTTACTTCAACCACCAGACATTCGAATTTGCGCTGGGCGGAAGAGAGCTGCTCGATTAACATGGCTAATTTTCCGTCGGTGGTGAACGCTTCTTTTTCGTAAGCGGCGTGTTCGACCATCAAGCCTAAAACAGCTTCGGCATCATCCACCGTGGCGTTTCGTATCAGGTAATTGGGGTCAGACATTTGGACTCATTTTTTCTTCGACGAAACTTCTTCTCTTGAAAACTCAATCCATTCGCTCATTGTTCTAGCCAGCTAAACGTAACAGCCTAATCATCTCAAAAAACCGCAAATTGAGAAGCATTGCCGTGATGTAAAGCCGCACCGCCAGCACCTCCTGGCAACACAGCTCGTACAGCTCGCGTAGTGTGTTAAGTACCATCTTAACAATAGTTAGTGCTAGTAGAGCGTATAAAAGCACCGTCTTATTGATCCTGTTTAGCTTTCACCATTAGGCTCAAAGCATCTTCTTCTGACATCTAATTCAACAGGCTTTTCTAACTTCCCAGGCATTTAATAACACCACCACCACAGGCACCGCTCTGTAATCGCCCACGACCTGAACGGTTGTTTGCGCATGCGGTGGACCACATTTTTGCCTATCACTCATTACTGCTGTGCACCGGAAACCAACCATCGCAAGATGTCTCGGTTGTTTTCCAGTCGCTCGCAAGGAGAAATCTTTATGACCTCCGTGTCAACAACTTACGCCAACGCTCAGGCATTCGTCCGCGCAGCCGTTGCCGATATGCTCAACGCCATTGGCAATAACCTGCGGTCAACGAGAATGCGACTGGTTTCCAACTCAGGTTCATTCTCGCGCTTCACCTGGATCATCGTCGAACGCACCGGAGCTGGTACCAGCAACGATAGCGTCAGCGCCCGCACCAACGACATGGACATGTCCGGCGGTGTGCCTCCCAGCCTTCATGTCTCTGTGCCGGTTAGCCGTGTGCAAGACCTGGAAGCCGACATTCTCAACTTTCTTGATACCGAGCTTTTGAATTACGGCAAGGTCGATGCGCTGTTTCATTCCGATATGCAGGACGGAACTCATTGCGCCAACTTTGTCGGCGATTCGGAAAGCGGCTACGCCAACATCTCGGAGCAGGTTTCCCTGTCTTCGATTTGATGCTGGTTAACTTCATCATCAACCAGTGCCAGGGTCCATGACCTTGGCCAAGGAAAATCATATGAAACTCACAATTTCAGCCACCTCCAGTCGGCTCGATTCCGCTATCAAGCGAGTCGCCGGCAGCGAGCGTGCCAATCTTTTGCTCGTTGTATTCTCTGGTGAAAAGCTTTCCGGTCAGGCTCTCGCCGCTAACGATCTGACCAGTGGTCTGATCCAGCGCCGGCTCAAGCAGGACGGCTTTCAAGCCAAGTTCGTCCAGACCAAGGTGATCGACACCGATCTCACCATTCCCGGGCTGGACAAAATCATTCTCGTCAGCCTCGGCGCTCGTTCGAAGCTCACGCTCAACGGTCTGCGCGAGGCCCTGGCCGAAGCGTTTACCACCGCCCGTGATCTCGCGGGTGCAGAACGTCTGGTCTTTCCGCTGATCGACGTCGACCTCAAGGGTTTCACCGTCGAAGAGTTCGCCCAGGTAGTTACCGAATATGCGATTCTCGCGGACTACGAGCCGAACCACAAAAAGACGCGCACGTGGCAGAACGAAGCGCCGCGTACGCACCTCAAGTCGCTGAAGATGCTCTGCACCAGCGGTACGCTCACTGCGGCCAAGAAGGGCATTCTCATCGGTCGCTTGATGGCAGACGCTACCAACCGTGCTCGCAACATGGTCAACGAGTCGTCCAATGTCATGACTCCGCGCAAAATTGCTGCGATAGCGAAGGCTGTTGCGGCTGATTCTGGCGGTGTGGTGAAGTGCCAGGTGTTCGACCTCGCGGGTATCAAGAAGCTCAAGATGGGCGGCCTTCTGGCTGTCAATCGCGGTTCCGAAAATCCCCCGACGTTCATCGTGCTCAGCTACGATCCTGAAATCGGCGTCACCAATCCGGTACTTGGTCTGGTGGGCAAAGGTATCACTTTCGATACCGGCGGCCTCAATGCCAAAGACTGGGACGGCATGTGCGACATGAAGAACGACATGGGCGGCGCAGCTGCAGTTCTGCAGGTGATGTCTACTCTGTCGGTTCTGAAGCCGCAGATTTCGGTGCGGGCAGTGATCGCTGCCAGCGAAAACTTGATCGACGCCAAGGCAATGCGCCAGGGCGACATTCTCAAGACCATGGCGGGGCTGACTGTCGAAATCGGTCACACCGATGCCGAAGGTCGTCTGACTCTCGCAGACGCTTTGCATTACGTGCAGGAAGTTTGCGGTGCTACCAGAGTGATCGATATCGCCACCCTGACGGGTGACGTTGAGACCGCGCTTGGTGACAAGGTTTCTGGCATCATGGGCAACCACGAGCGCTTCACCAACGAAGTGCTCAAGTGCGCCGATATCGCCGGTGAACCGATGCACGCGCTACCGATGTTCGAGGGTTACCGCATCTGCAACAAGGGTGTGCGCGCCGACTTGAACAACAGTGGTACTGGCCCTGGTGCTATCACCGCCGGCTGGTTCTTGCGCGAATTCATCAAGGATGGCGTTTCCTGGGTGCACATGGACGTCGCTGGTACGAGTTTCCGCCGTCACGATGATGGTGTTGATTCGACTGGTGCGACGGGCGTGACTGTTCGTACGCTGGGGCAGATTCTGCGCCAGTACAGCAAGCTCTAAACCTTAGAGTCGAAGTTGACTTTGAGGTTAGGGAAAGCAGATTGAGCCTTCGGGCTCTTTCTGCTTT
>JADYXQ010000045.1 GCA_021772135.1 Candidatus Obscuribacter sp. | reverse complement strand
ATCATCGCGCTGCTCGAAAAGAAGGCCAACCACGAAGTGATGGCGGCGGATTATCGCAAGCAGCTCGTGGTCGACCTCAACACCTTCGAGCAGCACGTTGCGGCCATGAGCTGAACGAGCAGAAGTGAAATAGCTGAACATTCTGTCAGCGATGAACTCAAGGATCGAGCGCCACAAGCGCTTGGTTCTTGAGACCAAGAAAAGGGAGCAGACATGCCCAACCCTTCAATCGACGACCCTCACATCAGCGCTGAGATAAAACGACTTGTGGCTATTGACTGGGCACGAGCTATGCAAATCATCGGCGATATACCTGCCTTCATCGAACAAGTCACTGCCACCACCGTTGACCTTGCGGTGCAAGAAGAATTGCAGCAATACACGGTCAGTGCGCCGATGATGCGACTGAACTGGACTGACTCGCGAGAAAAGCCTGGTTTGGTCGACAACTTCTTCGACTACTGGCCTGAAGGTCGCCTCCCAGAGCCCAGCCAGTTTCTGGAGGCACCTTGGCTGGTCTTCGAATACTGCCGAAAGGCCGGATACGAACCCTTCGTGGAACGCGGTCTCTACCGAGAATGTGGCCTGGTACAAGAGCCCGACGCCAACGCGCCGCCGCAAGACAAGCGCACCAACAGCGACTGCCGTACCTACTTCTTCTACATTGGAATTCGCTGGATCGTCAATCTCACATGAATGGAGAAACCTGTCTATATGAGCCATTTGCAAGACCTCAGCAAATCGCCAAAGGTGCAGTTCATTCAACTGCCCCAAGCGACAAGAGCAAGTAACCCAGAGCAGAGCATTTTGCTCAAGCAGGGCCAGTCGGTTGTTCTCGTCAAGGGCGGTGTCTCCGTCAAGATCGCGAACAACAAGTTCCACTCGCTCAAGGCCACAACCTACGTTCTTGTGCGCTTCGGCGCCCAGGCGGAGAGTCCCCAGGTTCGAGAAGAAGAGCAGAACGTTCACCAAGTGGGACCAGCTCTGGTCGGCACCACGATCACCTGCAGCGGTGAAGCCTTGGCCCGTATCACCGTCGTGCAGAGCAAGTCCAAACTGCTCACCATCGTTTTAATGGAAGGAGTCAAGGTCGTCAAAGACTTGAAGTAATTTGGTTGAAGAGCACCGCATCTAGTGCAAGCAATTGGCTAGATGCGGTACTGCTGCCGACAACAACTTTGTGGAGACTCTATGCGTAAACACGTTTTCCTGGATTTCATCCGGTGCTCCCACATCCGTGGGTCGCCTCAACTCATCTAAGGAGTTTCACATGTCCAATCTCAAGCAAGGCAAGACCATCGAGGTCGTCTTCGGCGCCGGTGGTGTCAAAGGCTACCTTCACATCGGCCTGCTGCGCGCCCTGGAAGAACTCGGATTTAACGTCTCCAAGTTCACCGGGGCCAGCGTCGGTGCCATCATCGCCGCCCTCGCGGCCAACGACTGGTCGTCCACCCGCATCATGGATCTCTTCCTGGCTTCGCATGACCGTTCGGCCAACCCGCTGCTGCTCGCCAGTGCCATTGTCATGCCCGACATGCCCACTTTCGTGCATGCGCTCATGACCGGGTTCAGCGGCTACACCTGCCTCTCACTGGAGGGTCCCTGGAAGGAATCGGTCAAGGCTCTCGGCATCACTCCGAGCGAGCGCCTGCGCATTCTCGCGTGTGAAAGCGGCAGCAAGAAGCCGGTTCTATTCGAAGGCGTCGACTACGACCTCGGCACCGCCCTCAGTGCTTCGGGTGCGTTTCCGGGCGTCTTCAAGTCGGTGCAGTATCAGGGCAAGGACCTCGTTGACGGTGCGGTTTATCACCGCAACCCCGACGAATTCTGCACTGACCCGGCGGTGATTTCGTCGCTCGGATTCGCGTCGAAGTGGCCGAACGAAATGCTCGACATGGTCTCGCTTTACTTCCACTACCGCGAGATGAACTTCCCCTTCGTCAAGCAAGAAACGGCAGTGAATGAGGACCTCAACGTGCTCATCCACCAGCAAGCCGACGATGTTTGCGGGCTCTCTTTCGCGCTCAGCAAGAAGCGCTGCCTGCAGATGTACGAAGACGGTTACAACCACTCGAAGGCCATGCTGATCAAGGCCATCGCCGAAGGCAAGTTGCCCAATCCGGCGGCTCGTTAAGCGACCGGGGCGACACGTCTGAAAATGGTTCTCAACAACAAGCTCACCGGTAGCGGCATTGCCCAGGACATAGAAGCCTGGCAATTCCGCAAAGCCGCCATCATAAAATTGGAGAAGGGATGATGATTGCTCAAAGCCACATTCTTCGTGGCCGAGTAGTCTAAAAAAATCTCCTCCAATTTTTCTTTCGTTTTTTCAACTACATTCTATAGTCTTACGAAGGTTAAGACTATATGCATTAATATTCAAAGGCAAAAAAACGAGACTGAAAAAGGAGAGAAGGCGCCGGCCTCCTCTCCTTTTCAGTTTCTCGAGTTATTTCAGCACACCTGCACAAAATGCGATGTCTGTTTGGCTTTGAGCCGCAGTTCGGTAGTGACGCCGGCATGCACCCGAATCACTTCCGCGCGACGCGGGAGGAACTTACGATTTCGACTGGGCGCCTCCACTTCGAAGACATAGGCTTCAGCCAGGCGTCCACTAACTACAGGAGCACGGCAGCAATAGCCCAGAACCACCTCTTTAGCAGGCAGCGTGAGCACCAACTGGCCGGGATAATCACGACTGTAGGTCGTCACATAGATTTTGCGCATAGCAGATCAGATTTATTACTTAGCTTGGTTGAGGTTTGTTTGTTCAGGCGGCAGCAGACAAGCTGTCCACCAGCTCGACGTTGGCAGGGCAGCTGAAGCGACTCCAGGTATTCCCGCGATCGTCATTGCAGCCGGGTTTAACCACCGCAATTTTTGAGTCTGGCAAAAGCACTGAGAGTTCACTGATGGTGTCCTGGACGCAACCGTGAGTGTTGCAACCGCAGACGAACACCTGACCATAAGCGAAGCCGTTTTCGGCCAGCCCAAGCCAGACTTCTTCGCCGCCACCATCTGTCTCTTTTTCGATAGTTTGCGTTTGCGCATACTGTGAAAGCAGAGCCGTCACTTCAGAGAGGGTATTGCCCGCTCCGCTGTATTCGAGCACGAGAATATCCCATCCCAGCGCAATTGCATTTTGCACAAGGCCAACAAGCGATTGCTGAAAGAGGGGATGCCGGGCTGCTTTGAATTCGATTGGTTGAGCGTCGACAACGACAAGCGTTGCACGGGAATGTTTGGTAGTCATAGTAGGTAGTTAGTTTTTGGTTTTTATTCGTGTTTATTTGCTGGTTGGAAAATATAAAAGATAATTTGAACCTAGCTCAAAGAGATGCCCGCATCTATGACTAAAGAGGGGCCTGGAGATTAGATCAGGTCGAAATAGTAAAAGTACGCGTGGGCAGAGGGCTGCCACAGCCGGCTCACTTAACTCGCGCTAATCTTTAACTGGTGGCTGGCTAGACCTGTGCCCTGTGGCAAATTTTCTTCCGGTATCGGAAGAAAATCCTCCTTCACCACCCTGTAAGCCGACAAGCGATTTAGCCTTTTGTCGCGACAACAACTCGATCCCCCTTGCAACTTGGATGTTTTTCAGTGACCGGCAGAGCTAACGATTTT
>JADYXQ010000311.1 GCA_021772135.1 Candidatus Obscuribacter sp. | reverse complement strand
AGGCGGTGTCGTATGTGGTATCAATTGAACAAGACACAACTGACGCAGAGACGATCTTAGTTAACTAATAAATCGGTCCAGAGTTGCGGGTCCACCTCATCCTGCCTTTGGTCAAATTGACAGACTTGCTGCACGTAAATTTTTAAGAGAAGATTTAGCAATCCCGCAAAATAGTTTTGTCGTACTGGGAGCTGGCGCGACTATTTTAAGAAAAGGCTTTGATCTTTTCATTCGAGCTGCTCAAAGCGTTCTCCCGCGCGCTGTTGAA
This sequence comes from Candidatus Obscuribacter sp., assembly GCA_021772135.1. GTDB lineage: Bacteria > Cyanobacteriota > Vampirovibrionia > Obscuribacterales > Obscuribacteraceae. The sequence continues at coordinate 4,078 of JADYXQ010000311.1, read as the reverse complement.
AACCAACCAATTCACTTCATTTGGCTGGGGGCAGGAGTATGCGAACCATATTCATTGCACGAATATTCACTATGGGACATCCAACAGGCCGGCTTAGAAAACAGAGTACATGTCTTGCAAAATGTAGCCAATCACGAAAAATATATGGTCGGTGCTGACGTGTTCTTAATGAGTTCGAGGCAAGATCCATATCCTTGCGTAGTGCAAGAGGCTATGGCAAGTGCACTACCCGTGATTACATTTGCTGGCTCCGGAGGTACCACTGAAATGGTGGCCGGCGGCGGCGGAGTAGTCTGTCCATACGGTGATATAGAAGCGGTTGCTAAAGCCATTTTCGTCTATTCGAAAAATAGCGAAAAATGCCTGACGGACGGTCAAGCAGGGCAGGCGATTGCTAGCCAAATGAGTTTTGCTGAATATTATCAATTTATTAGGCAGCTGTTTGTCAGACCCTCAGCGTGTCTAAACGTCACTGTTGCTGCTACCGAGCTTGCTAAGAAGCTGAACATATAATAGAGTACTTTGTCCAGTTAACAGATTGATTGGACTTCTTATTGTATTTGAGTGGCAGCGCGGTCACCCGGGAGCTATTTCATTGTCTACACAGCTAGTGGGAGCACGACTCTATTGGAGTTTCAATCCGGAGTCTTTCAACGATTCGCAGAGTGTTTCAGCATGGACTTATGCTGTCGATTCTCGACTGAATTTGAGCTTCGCCGTGCCGAATTTAAAAGCTTCGCCTCACAGCATCAAACTAGTTGTGACGCTACTAGTTCCCGGCTTTTTTATCAAAGCAATAAACTTGCAAGACAAGGTTGGAAAAATAATTGCGTCTTTGAGCCCGACTATAGTTACCGCCAGAGAGCCGGTGTCTTCGCCGGTTTCAGGTGCCTCTGTTAATAGCGAAGTGATGTCGGTCAACTTGCAAGAATTTTGCCTGATGTTTGAATTAACGCCAGAATTTGCCCGCCCCCTTTCTCTTGGCGGTAAATTGTCTGTGCAGTGTGAATATTTGCCTGATTTGTCGACTGCTGCGGAAAAGCCAAAGAGAACCAATCGCAAAGCTGAATCTAGTGTGATTTTGTCGTCGAACACTGCCACGCAATTTAGTCGCGCTTTAGTTATGCGACGTATTTCTGAACTGGAACATGAAGCACAGGCCCTTAAAATTGCTGTTAACGATTTTTATGCCTCGAACAGCTGGAACTTTCGCATGCCTATTCGCGGCCGAAGGTCGGCACGGTGACACCGTTCTCGAATAACGCTTCAATTTGTGGTTATCCGCGGTTTCTAGGCGAAGAAGAGCTGCCCCAAAATACGACTTGCGGTGAAATTGATGCGATTGCAAAAGAAGTCAATTTCGGCCACTCTCTCGAAATTCCTACAGCCGTCGGTTCTTGCATGTACATCACAAGGAGCTGCCTCAACGATGTAGGTGAGTTCGATCAGAAAACATTCCCAGGATATGGCGAGGAGAATGATTTTTCCATGCGCGCCATGCTCAAAAGCTGGAAAAATCTCATGGCTGCAGATACTTTTGTTTATCATAAAGGCGCAGTCAGTTTTGCTTCGCAATCTGAAACTCGCAAAGCCATAGCACTGCGAAAGTTGCAGCATCTATATCCAACATATGATGAAATTGTTCATGGTTTTATACGGCTTGATCCAGGCACTGTCTTTCGCAACCGTATTGACTTCAAACGTTTGCGGCGATCAAAGAAACCTGTAATTCTGGCTATCATGCATGATGGTACGGGCGGTACTGAACGCCATGTGCTCGACCTTATGGAAAAACTGGAGAGTGATGCACACTGGTTTCTCCTCAAAGGGCACCATGCAGGAGCGCAGTTGCAATGGCGTGATCCGGGCGAGGGTCTGCGAATTGGCTACGATTGGGCGGGCGACTTTGATGAATTGGTGCGTTTTCTCAAAGAATGTAATCTCACTCGCGTGCACGTTCATCACACGCACCAGTTTGTGAAACAGGTACGAAAGCTTGTTGAGGCTCTTGGTGTTCCATTTGATTTTACAGCTCACGATTATTCGACCATATGCCCTCAGGTAACCCTGACCGATTTTACCGGTGCGTATTGTGGAGAACCTGACGAGGCCGGCTGCAACAAGTGTTTGACCTACTTGCCCATAACTGGAGTGCCGAATATCTCTTCCTGGCGCAAAGATCATCAGTGGTTGCTTCGTCAAGCTGACAGAGTTTTTGCACCAAGTGTCGATGCAGAGACTCGACTGAACAAATATTTCCCCGATGTTCATATTCTATCGACGCCACCCATAGACAAACACCTGGATTCAATTAGCGAAGCTAAAGCAATTGCACTGGCTCCACAAGAAAAGCTAAGAATTGCCGTCATTGGAGCTGTTAGCGAGGCTAAAGGTGCGGATTTGCTTCAACTCGCCGCCATTGATGCGCGAGCGCGCAACTTACCGATTGAATTTCACTTGATCGGTCATGCCTATCGCCCTCTGCTCGGGCGTCCTAAAGCCAATTTGATGGTGTATGGTCAATACAAACAAGAAGATTTGAACGACATGATTAGTCAGGTCAATCCTCATTTAGCATGGTTTCCTGCTGTTTGTCCTGAGACCTATTGCTACGCTCTCAGTTCGTGTATAGAAGTGGGACTGCCCGTGGTGGCACCTGATCTGGGTGCGTTCCCGGAGCGACTAAGAGCTCGGCCCTGGTCTTGGATTGTGCCCTGGGAACAAGAAGTTGGTCAATGGAATGATTTATTCAGTCGCATTGCCGATGAGCACTTCAAAACAGGGTTGCCGCCGGACTGCATAGAATCTACGGAGCACCACATTGAGAAAGAAAAGTTTTCGTATGAATTAGACTATCTCAAGTTAGATCTGGCAAAAAGAAAACGTGACCAGGCGACTGTATGATGATCACTGCTCAGCATTCGGAAAAGATCGCCGATGCTTGCGAGTTTGGACATCACTTCCTGTACGAACGGCAGCTCCCCTCGGGCGAATTCACTTCATACCGCTCCCGACATCCGGAAATGTTGGATGACTGTGTTTTCGACAGCTCTCCCTTTCCGACAGCACTGATATCTTATTCATTGAGCTTTTTCTCGTCGGAGAAAGCAAAGGAAATGCTTCAGAAGAGCTGCCGGTTTCTGCTCAATGAGATGGAAAGCTGCGGAACCTGGCGTTACTGGACAGCTCAGCATGAGCATCATAAACACATACCGCCCGATATCGACGATATAGTCTGTGCCTCTATGGTGCTGCAACAGAACGGTTTCAGCTTCCCTGACAATAAAGAACTGGTACTGGCCAATCGAAACCGGCAGCAATTGTTGCTTACATGGATTGTGCCCAGATTTCAGTTTCCGCTGTGTTTAAACTACTGGCGAGTGGTGCTACCACAATGCCTAAATCCTGTTGTCCTCTATATTTTTTGGAAAATGAATGAATCAGAACCTGACGATATCGACGGCGTGGTCAATGCCAACGCCTTATGCTACCTGGGCGAGAACGAAGCCACACAAAAAATTATTCAATATCTTTGCTCTGTTATCAACGATGGTAAGGAAGACAGCTGCGACAAATGGCATTTGAGTCGTTTCAATTTTTACTATTCGCTCTCTAGATGTGCCTATAAAAAGATCAATGGATTTGAAAATATTAGAGATTTGGTGCTGCAACGAATTGCTGAACGTGCAAACGATGATGGCACTATTGGTAGTCATATTCTCGACACAGCTCTGGCCATCTGTACGATGCTTAATTTGGGCCATAGCTCGCCAGTGCTCGAACGCGCCGTTGAAGCTGTACTTAAAGAACAGGGTAGCGATGGCGCATGGCCCAGAATGCCGCTTTACTATGGCGGGCCGAAGAAATATTTTGGCTGGGGTTCAGAAGAATTAACTACAGGATTTTGCCTTGAAGCGCTCATGCGATATGCAGGCCCCCCTCTGTGCCAACATGAAGTGAGACGGATTTGGTTGAGAGTTTAGTGTAAGCCGACAAGCGATTTAGCCTTTTGTCGCGACAACAACTCGATCCCCCTTGCAACTTGGATGTTTTTCAGTGACCGGCAGAGCTAACGATT
>JADYXQ010000310.1 GCA_021772135.1 Candidatus Obscuribacter sp. | reverse complement strand
TGCCACGCACATCCAGCAAGCATGAACTCTTTTTGTAACTGACACTGCAGGCTGCTAGCCTTCTTTGCCAAGATCTCGTTTTTGCGTCTATAAGTTGTCGTGTTCTTGCTTGTCCAGAAATTTCTTGTAGGTTTCTAGTTGTTCGCGTAGTTTTGGGTGAATTGGGATATTACTGTAGACGGTGTTTTTCTTTTTTAGTCTGGTAATTTTCAAAATGTTTTTGACGCCACCACAGATGGTGAAAACGTCTTTTTGTTCAATCGCGATGATTTCAAAAATTCGCAGACCTGTGTAGATGCCGACGGCAAAAAGTGTTTTGTCGCGCGGCTTTTTGAGCACCGTGAGCACAACTCTGATGTCTTTTGCTGTTAATACTTTGGCTTTGCCGGGCATATAAACAAAACTTCTCTCATGAGCTATTTTGTTTATTTTACAGGGGTCAGTTTTAGATGCAAGGCTGGAGACCTGGCAGGGGTGGGGAAGTGGATAGAAACAAAATGACCCTTTTGTTTCTACCGACGACAACCGCATGTAAGCGTGCAAAAAAATGCTGCAAATAGCGTGCGAAGTGACAGCCGTCATTACCATAAGTCAAATCCATGTGACATTGTAATAACGATTTGCCTGTTGATTGTTTAGTAAACAACAATTATTTCCAGCAGAGAGAATGCATCGGATATGCAGGAAACACCGGTAGAGGCGAGCACTTACAACAGAAGGTATCGCAAAAACCAAAAGCCGAGAAAGAAAATGGAGCCAAGAAAACATCGCACGTGGAAGGATGCGTTTGAATTGGTGAAAGAGGAAATCGAAGCACTATTGCGGGCAGATCCTTTTCAATCTGCGATTGGCATACTTCATGAGCTTCAGCGAAGATATCCAGGTCAATTCGCAGGCAAGCTGAAACGCACACTCCAACGGAGAGTACAAGCATGGAGAGAACAAAACATTCTAGACTCCCCGACGAAGATCCCTTCCCTACGTGAACTCTTGCCGAAACAAACGAAAGCAGGCCAAATAGAGGAAGTCCATACTGCTTGTTAATCAAACGAACAAGCTGCTCGGCTGCCAGGCAGCCGTTCCACCCCTCCAGTGACTGCCCGAAATGGTTAATTTTGATCAGCCAATTATTCCTGCGGGCAGTCACTTCCGGCGCGGTTTGAATTGGAGGCGCATTGAGAGAGTTAATAGATTACATGCCACTACTATCGGTGCCTAACAGTCGACGGACATGGTAAGATTTTTCGTGAGGCAACCGAGGAAGAGAAAGTAAGATTATTAGTTGAGGCAATACGAAATCGGAAAAAGACTTGACGCCAGACACTCAGCTTGGAACGTAACTGAACGATTAATAAAGTGAACCGCTTCTAATTGCTTCAATATCTCTGATCAGATTGGTCTGACTCGGTTTTGCTAGTGGGCAATCGTCAAAGTGATAATTTCGAAAAATTTACGGCAGACTTGGCATTTTGATTGTTCAGCGGATTAACCTATCAAAATTGCGCGGAGCAAAATAGCTAGACCCGATATTAAATAACGTTTCCAAGACTAGTACTGCAATACAATTGACTTTTAAATTACATAAACTTGGCGATTTAGTTTATTTCAGGTGTGTATGCGTATGGATAGTGTTTCGCCTACTGACTTAAAATCAATTTTGCACTCAAAGAGGGCAAATATCTACTATCTTGAGCACTGTAGAGTATTGGTGAATGGCGGCAGAGTCGAATACCTTACCGAAGACGACAAACGGAATCTCTACTGGAACATCCCAATTGCCAACACCACAACTGTGCTGCTTGGCACTGGTACATCAATTACCCAAGCTGCCATGCGCGAGTTAGCAAAAGCTGGCGTTCTTGTTGGGTTTTGCGGGGGCGGAGGGACTCCGCTGTTTGCAGCAACAGAAGTAGACATTGATGTGTTGTGGCTCTCTCCTCAAAGCGAGTATAGACCGACAGAGTATCTCCAAAGCTGGATGAAATTCTGGTTTGAAGAGTCAGGCCGCCTCAATGCTGCGCGCGCCTTTCAGCTCAAACGACTAGAAATACTTTCTAAAAACTGGTCCACCAACCGACTTCTAAAAGACAACGATTTTGTCGTAGAAGAATCAGAATTGTCCAGAATAATCCAAAAGAGCCGTGACAATATCAATGCTGCTGCCGATACGACTGCGCTACTTACAGAAGAAGCTAGGCTAACCAAACAACTATTCAGAATTGCTTCTCAGGCTGTCAATTATGGTGAGTTCGTCCGAGCGAAAAAAGGCTCTGGCACCGATATGGCAAATCGATTCTTAGATCATGGCAACTACCTTGCCTATGGGCTCGCAGCCACCGCTACCTGGGTCTTGGGGCTACCTCATGGTCTTGCAGTTTTGCATGGTAAAACGCGCAGAGGTGGTTTGGTTTTTGACGTAGCCGATCTCGTTAAAGACGCGCTGATATTGCCGCAAGCATTTATTTCGGCAAGCCGTGGAGATGAAGAACAAGAGTTTCGACAAAGCTGCCTTGAGCTTTTGACAAAGGCAGAGGCGTTGGATCAAATGATAGAAACGCTTAAGGATGTTGCTCTAACAACTACCGGAACCGCTGTATGAACGTAATATTTATTAGTGAATGTGATGGTCGCGCTCTTAAGGAAACCAGGCGCATACTAGACCAATTTGCAGAGCGCAGAGGTATTAGGACTTGGCAAACTGCAATTACACAAGACGGTCTAGATACAGTCCGAAAGCTCTTGAGGAAGACAGCCAGAAAAAACACTGCCATCTCATGTCATTGGATCAGAGGAAAGGACCACTCCGAACTAATGTGGACAATTGGTGACCAAAGTCACTTTGGTCAAAACGGCGCAGTACCAACAAATACAACTAAAGTCAAAAAACTCAGAGCTGATCTAGAGAACAACTGGCATAGCCTGACTGACATCTACTTGCTTTCAGCACTCGCTTCCCTCATGCACGACCTAGGTAAAGCGTGTAAGGCATTTCAAGAGCGACTAAAGAAGCCAGATGTTGCAGAGAAAAACCTCTATCGACATGAATGGATTTCGCTTTGTCTGTTTGAATCGTTTGTAGGCAATGCACAAGACGATCAAGAATGGCTAAATCGACTAATCAATCAATCCGATGCCGATATAGAAACATGGACCGCTCACCTGATTACGGACCCTGCTAAAATTGATGCTCATCAACCATTCTTGAGTCTGCCACCACTGGCAAAAGCAATTGGATGGCTCATACTGACTCATCATCGGTTGCCGCAGGGAGACAAGATTTTCTCTGAGAAAGTTCTAGACGAACTTCCGGATTGCATAAAGCCTAGCTGGAATCAGAGAACCGAAGGAAACAACGCTAATCCTGTTCCATACTGGACTTTTGAACACGGATTACCGGTTTCAACCAGACTTTGGAAAAAACGTGCCGCAAAAATTTCGACTAGATTACTCGAGAGAAGCAAGCACGTTAAGCGGACAGACTATATAAATGACCAATTCATAATGCATTTGTCTCGACTATGCCTGATGATAGCTGACCATCACTATTCATCACTGACCAAAGATGGCAGAGTTTGCGGAGAGGAAAATTACCCTCTGTTTGCAAACACCACTAGGATAAAGGGTAGTTCGCCGACTCTCAATCAGCATTTGGACGAGCATCTTTTGGGCGTCGAAAGCGTTGCCGGTAAAGTCAGTCACATGCTTCCAACCCTCGTATCAAAACTCCCCAGGCTTGCGAAACATAGAAAGCTCAAACAAAGAAGCAAAACAGAGCAGTTTCGCTGGCAAGATACTGCTGCAGACAAAGCCTTGGTTATTTCGCAGGACACGCAAGAAAATGGGGCTTTTGTAGTCAACATGGCCAGCACTGGGTGCGGCAAGACACTTGCAAATGCCCGCATAATGTACGCTCTTTCTGATAAAAATAAGGGTTGGCGGTGTGCTTTTGCGTTGGGGCTTAGAACACTAACAAAACAGACAGGTAAAGAGTACCGTCAAAAGCTTGGATTATCCGATGAAGACGTAGCAATTCTTGTAGGTGGCTACGAGACTGATGCTCTACAAAACATTCTGAGCAAGATCGCAGAACTCACCGGCTCTGAGTCTTCACAAGATCTATTTCCTGAGGATGGCTATGTAATCTACGATGGCGCAGTCGAAAGCGAAACCTACATTTCAACAATATTTGCTAAAGACAATGCCAGAAAGCTGCTTTCGGCACCAATCCTATCCTGCACGATTGATCACCTAGTGCCTGCAACAGAAGGCACGAGGGGAGGACGACAGATTGCTCCAATGCTAAGGCTCCTTAGTGGTGACTTAGTGCTGGACGAGCTTGATGACTACGACATATTAGACCTACCGGCAGTATCCCGGCTCGTTAACTGGGCGGGATTGCTCGGTTGTCGGGTACTGATCTCATCTGCAACATTGCCACCATCAATAGTGACTGGCATGTTTGACGCTTACCAAGCCGGGCGAAAATCCTTCAATCGAAATAGAGCACAGTCCGAACGAGCTTCGGACTACATACCTAGTATGTTTATAGATGAATTCAACTGTACCTCAAACAATATAACAACGGCCGAAGAATTTAGTAGTCTGCATCAGAAGTTTGCAGAAAAGCGCTACGGAAAGCTCAAGGAAGCTGCACCAAAGAGATTAGGCCTGATTATTGACATAGAGAGGACCAATAGCTCTAAGGAAGGAGTTCTAAAAGACGTAGCCCAGTCTATACTGAAAAACGCACTGTCCCTCCATCAATATCACCACCAGGTAGACGCCGCCTCAGGAAAAACTATTAGTTTCGGGTTGGTACGCTTAGCAAACATCGATCCGCTCGTTCAGGTAGCCCAAAACCTCTACGGACTGACACCACCAGCTGACACGAAAATTCACCTGTGTACGTATCACTCACAGCATTTACAATTTATGCGCTCTGACATTGAGCAGCAACTCGACCAGGTATTAAATCGACGCGATCCGAACAGCCTGTTTGGCTTGCCGCTCATTAGGCGCGAACTAAACCAGTCGAGTGCAACCAATCACATTTTTATAGTATTGGCCTCTCCGGTAGCGGAGGTCGGCCGAGATCACGACTATGACTGGGCAATCGTAGAGCCCTCATCAGAGCGATCAATTATCCAGCTAGCAGGGCGAATCAAACGGCACCGCCCGTATATCTGCGAGCAGCCAAACATCTTACTCTTCAATCAAAATATAAAAGGTCTTAACGGACGTAGCCCTAGCTATACCAAGCCAGGATTTGAGGATAGTGATCGCTTCAAGCTCTCGAGTTCGATGCTCCGCGATTTACTAACTGAAGACGAGCTGCCCGTGATCGATTCGCGCCCAAGGATACTGGAGCGATTATCTCTTAACGCAAACGGAAATCTTGCAGACCTAGAGCATTCTAGACTGCGAAAAGTGATGCTTCCCGAAAAGAAAAAAGCGCTTAGCGCCGCTAGCGCCCGTGCAGGAAAACCAATGGAGATATACGAAATTCAAGCGCACTCCTGGTGGTGTCATCCAAAATCTTCTTTATCTGCACTATTGCAAAATGCGCAGCGGTTTAGAAGCTCGCAGAGCGAAGACATTGACCTGGTTTTCATCCCAAACGAGGTCACAAACAGGTTTGAACTTCACGAAATTACTACCG
>JADYXQ010000309.1 GCA_021772135.1 Candidatus Obscuribacter sp. | reverse complement strand
TTTTAAGCCGAATATTTTAAGCCGAATATTTTAAGCCGAATATTTTAAACGTGATACATGAGCGAACGTTCACTGCTCTTGCTCGTATTCACGAACGAATCAACAGTTTCTTGTAAACCGCGTCGGAAGCCTTCATGACCGCCATAGTTTGGCGTCCAGCCCAGCAAACGTTTGGCTTTGCTATTGTCTGCCCAGAGTCTTTCGACTTCGCTTTTTTCAGGACGAATTCTCGATGAATCAGACTCAATGGTGATTTCTGCTTTCATGATCTCTGCAATCAAACTGACGGTATCACCAATAGAAATTTCGTAGTTGCTGCCGATATTGACCACTTCACCGTTCGACTTTTCGGTGGCCGCTGCCGCCATAAAGCCCCGTACTGTGTCAATTACATAGTTGAAGTCGCGAGTCGGCGTCAGTGCACCCAATTTGAGCTGGCGAGCGCCGCTGGCAATTTGCAGAATGGTTGCAGGAATTACGGCTCTAGGTGACTGTCTAGGGCCATAAGTATTGAATGGTCTGACGATAGTCACTGGAGTGGCAAATGAGTTGAAGAAGGAAAGAGCCAATTGGTCGGCACCAATCTTAGTGGCAGAATAAGGTGATTGCCCTTGCAGCGGATGCTCTTCTGTAATCGGTACGAAGCGAGCTGTGCCGTAAACTTCGCTGGTTGAAGTGTGGACGATTTTCTGACATTCTAATTCTCTACCGGCCATAAGCACATTAAGTGTGCCACCAATATTGGTATCAACGTACGAGCGCGGTGCAAGGTAAGAGTAAGGAATGCCGATAAGCGCGGCCAGATGGTAAACCATGTCGCAACCGCGCATAGCTTCGCGCACGCTGTGAAAATCGCGAATGTCACCGGTGACGATTTCTACCGATTTCAAAATTTCAGGGCCGAGACTGTCTAAATTTCCCCAGCTGTTCCACGAGTTATAACAGACAAAAGCTTTGACCTCATGGCCTGCTTTGACGAGATTTTCAGTCAGGTGCGACCCGATAAAACCGTCGGCTCCAGACACGAAAACTTTGCTGGCCATCTTAATCTTCCATATCAACTAAAGGGATAATGACCATATATACAAGCATGGTAAGGGCTTCAAATGGTTTATTTTATGTTAAGCCAGCTTTTCAGGCTACATCTTTATCTTGCACAGTCACTACAACCTTCTTCCCTAGCTTATCCAGCCAATCCATAAGAGTTTCCACGGAAAATTTACCCATCCGTCCTTGAAACAAATCTGAAATACGCGGCTGGTGTATGCTTAGCGCTTTCGCAGCCTCCTGTTGCGTCCATCCATTTTTTGTTATTGTCTCGCGCACTGAACGCATTAACTCAGACCGCAGCAAAAGACTTGCTGATTCGATGTCGGAATAACCTAGATCTTTGAAAACATTCCCACAACTTTCGTAAGTTTCCATTATCACCTCAGTCTCATTGTCTTCGTTTTGCTTGGATTTCGGCATAAGCAGCCCTCGCATTGCGAGTTATTATACACAAAGTTGTATAATGAGCAGCGTGTCTCAGGCTACCCGCCGCTTTTGTGGCTAGACCGGATGGTGGTTCAGCTTTATACTCCATTCAGTTAGATGCTGGTAGAGCCTTCAGTGGTTAATCAATGTCAATTCCAGGGCCGGCTTCTCAATCAAATCTTTCGTCAATTCCTCGCACACTACTTCTGAGCTCCACCAGGCCGGGAGAAAGTAGCGTGGGTGAGGTTTTTCTGCGTGATCTCTGCCGCCAGTTTCCTCACGACAAATTATTCTGTTTTGCCCCCATTGCCCCTGATTACGAGGTGGGCATTGCTTCTCCAGATCTTTCCTGGATTCCCATGCAGGTCTGCAATTTGCCCAAAGAACGAGTCATACCACCGGGCTCTAATAATTTTAGCGCCTGGATGCGCTCGAGAAAGCAGATCACCGGCTGGAAGAGAGAATGCGCACCAATCATTGATGCAGCGGTTAAATATGCCACCGAGGTTAAAGCCGAAGTTATCTGGGCTGTGCTCAGCGGTCCGGCCATTGTTTATATCACCGCTGAAGTTGTTCGCCGCACGGGGCTTCCGGTAATTCCGCTGGTGTGGGATCCGTTCGAGTATATTTTAATGAATCGTGGCTACAATCCTTTGACCAAACAGATTTTGCTCAATGAGTTTGAATCTATCTTGAAGTTGTCGCAGAGCTGCGGAGTGGCTTCAGACGGCATGAAACAGTCATTCGAGCTTAGATTCGGCATACCTTGTGAAGCTCTGATCAATTCAGTTCCTGAAAGCTATCGTCAAATTCGCGACGGCAGGCTGCAAGAAGATGGCCGCTTAATCGTCGGTTTTGCCGGCAGCATTTATGCTAAAGACGAGATGCAGGCACTGCTGGCCGCTCTGGCTCTAGTGGGCTGGGAAATAGACGGCAGGGCGATTACCCTGCGCATTCTTGGTAACGCCATGACACTATCGGCAGTGGCAGCTGGTAAAAAATGCCGGATCGAATTTCTTGGTTTCTATCCTACTCGCGAGGCCATAGAGCAGCTGGCACAAGTAGATATAGCCTATTTGCCCTACTGGTTCGACAGCAAATATGCCGATGCCGTACGCTTGTGTTTCCCTAATAAGTTTTCTACTTATCAGGCTTCTGGTTGTTTCACTCTTTATCATGGCCCTCAAGATTCGGCACCAACCAGATTTATTGAAAAATATCCGGTTGGAATCTGCTGCCATTCTATGGACCCGGAGAAAATAGCCGATGCTCTACGCGAATTTGCCGGAAATAGCGAACTGCGCCAGCGTGCTGCCGAAGCTAGAAAAGTAGCTCTAACCGAAGAATTAAATCAGACCGTAAGTCTAAGGCGCATGGCCACCCTGTTTAAAGTTGAGCCTGATGCATTCATGCAGGCCAAAGAATTTTTGCATTAACTAGAGGACACCCATGAAGATTTTTACAGTTGTCGGTACAAGACCAGAAATTATTAGATTGAGTCGCATCATTCCTTTGCTGGATGAATTCTGCGATCACACCCTGATTCACACCGGGCAAAACTACGATGATAGCCTTTCTGAAGTGTTCTTCCGCGAGCTGGCCATTCGCAAACCAGACGAGTTTCTGCAAGTACAGTCGTCAAAACCAGGCGAACAAATAGGCCAGATTCTTACCAAATTTGAAGAACTGGTGCGCGCTGACAGGCCCGATCGCCTGCTATTGCTGGGCGATACAAATAGCGCACTGACAGCCATTATTGCCAAGAAATACGGCATTCCTGTTTATCACATGGAAGCCGGCAATCGTTGCTTCGACGATCGCGTTCCAGAAGAGGCTAATCGCCGCATAGTCGACCACTGCAGCGATGTACTTTTGCCTTACACGCAAAATAGCAAAGCGAATTTATTGCGAGAAGGCATAGAGCCGCGGCGCATTTTCGTCACAGGCAACCCAATCAAAGAAATTTTGATGGAGAATATGCCGGCCATCGACGCCTCTGAAATTCTCAAAGAACTGACCCTTTCACCTAATGATTATTTCCTCAGCACATTTCATAGGGCTGAAAATGTAGACGATCCCGAGCGTTTGGGGCAGATTGTACAGGCCCTCAGTCGCCTCAGTGTAGAACACTCAAAGCAAGTAATCATCAGCACTCACCCTCGTACTCAAAGCAAACTTGGCGAACTGGAACGCTCGCTTCCTGGCCTGACTTTCATTGCTCCTTTTTCTTTCTTTAATTTCGTCAAGCTTGAGAAAAATGCTCACTGCGTCATTACTGATAGTGGCACTGTGCAAGAAGAATGCAATATTATAGGTGTGCCTAATGTCACTATTCGTGACTGCACTGAGCGCCCCGAGACAATTGAAGCGGGCAGCAACTCTTTTGTCGGCACCGGCGAAACTCTCCTGTCCACTGCCGTAGCATTTGCTCTGCGGGCCGGATCTGACTGGGAGAAAATTCCTGAATATGAAAAAACTTGTGTCAGTACCGTGGTGGTAAAACTATTGCTGTCGGCCACTCTGAGGCCTTAGTCGGGAAATTTACCAGCTGGCTTGATATACCGACGCCCTTGTTCTATCGGCCTTTAATTTCGGTGTTCATGTTCACTGATTATCTAATATGGAATAAAAATGGGTTCGGCTTTCATATAACCAATCTTGCTTTTCTTGTCCTGGCATCGTTTGCCATTTACTTTGCAGTGAGAAAGATCGATTTTCACAAACCAGACGCTCACTCGCGCTGGTGGCCATTTATGGCATCGGCTCTTTCGCCGTCAATCCTTTACATGGCGAGGTCGTCAGCTGGATTACCGGACGAGTCGACTCTATTGTCACGGCGTTTTTCGTCTGCGCAGTTTGTTTCTATTTGTACTGGCGCGATAGTAAAAGCAAAGCAACTTTAGGTCTCTGTCTGGCCGCCTTCGCTTGTGCCCCGGCTTCAAAAGAGATGGCCGTCGTTTTTCCGCCTTTGATGCTGCTTTATGAGCTTATTTTCTATCGCCCTGATCATTCCGCGGCGACGACATTAGTTCAACGCACAGGCCAGGCCTTTGTTGAAGCATTGAAGAAAACACTGTCGCTATGGGTAATGTTGGCACTCTATTTTTTTGCTGAGGCGACTGGCGCTGGGAACATTCATCGGCGGATATGATGATTCGCTGTCAGTGACTTCAATTGAGCTGATAGTCGATCAGTGGTTGCACGGCTTCTCTATGATGCTTGTTCCAGTCAATGTATATGCAAATTTTGCCAGCTAAAAACGATGGGCATAAGTATGTTTTCGTTGGCTCGCCAGATTCTTTAAAAGGTGCCTATTGCTGCTGTAACGCCATTACCGGCCTGGCTCATTACAGATCTGACCTGGATATTTTGCACATTCAGGCCAATGACAGAAGTGCTGCTTTTGGACTGTTAAAGCAAAACCTGCTTCTGCCTGAGGCTCAGTCTCGAATATTTAAATGGTCAGTGAAAAATCGCGCATTTTCAGATATCAGTAAACTGGTTCAAAATTCCGATCAATCAGACCGACAAAAATTGCTCAACTTCGAACCTGGCATTACTCAGAAGCCAGATGGTTCGACCGTTCTTTTGTTCAATGGCGTGAAACGATCACAAATTGATTTCGTCGAAGTATTTTTAAATTACACAGTGCCCAGAGCTTTTTTGCGCAGTGCGGGTTTAAAACTGACGATGGAGAGCTACAGTATCTTCCCGTAAAGCTTATGAGCTATGGCGCAAAATCTAAGTTATTGATATCAATGCATGTCACAGGCGATTTCGGCGAATGGCACAGCAGCATTGAGCAAAGAGGGCACCAGTTCGCTCTTGACCGTTGATATATCGAAGGTGCCTGGAGCCGCGGACAGCGCTCTGGAAATTTCGAAAGCCAATGTACAATTTGCTGTTAAAAACGGCTTCGAATCAGCTGGGCCGGAAGTGTCATCTACGGTAAAATCAAATGGCAATGGCGGTAATTATCAGCTGCGCAGAGGGATGTTTCCTACTTCAGGAATTTACCAGGTAAGAGCATATGCGCTAGATAAAACCGGGCAGAGAATCGGTTGTGCCAGCGACCATTTCTTATTTCGGTTATAGAAGTCTGTGCACCTTTTTGTCGGCTTCTAGATTTTTCTTTGCTATCGGGAAATAGAATGAGACAGGGAGCTTGCAGATAAAGAGAAATTTTTAGATGCAAGTAACCAGACGGCGGACAATGAGGACGAGTGACTAGAAAATTAACCGAGCAATGCGGCCCAGATCAAGTTTATTTTTTCTTTTGAAGAACCGCCGCTACACGGAGTGCTCAGGCTGCTTTTCTGCGTAGTTGGAGCATCAATTAACTCAGTCAAGACTTGCTCTATATGCTGGTCGCCAATGTCACTGACACAGAGCCCAAGTTCTTTGTTCGCTAATATTTCAGGCAGACAGTAAGCCTCCTGTCCGTGAAAAAGTAGGTGGGAACCGGCTTGTAGTCCTTGCGTCTGCTGGAGACGCACAGTGAATTCTTGTGCCGTAGATAGTTTTTGCTCCAGCGGGGCGCAGACGTAAACCAGATCGGCTTTAGACATTGTGCGGAGAGTATGCGCTGCAGACAGCCGACCGACCCTATTCAATTCTAGATTTTCGGTTGGAGTGGATACAGCAAAATCACATTCTTGATAGCCGCCGATCAGGTCAAAAACAATTTTTGCTGCATCAGGCCGCTGCGCCAGTCGACTTAAGGCATGGAAAAATTTGTTGAAAGTCGCCTGAGAAATGGCCAATGGAATATGGCAGGCGATGCGGAAAATCTCTGGAGTTCTTTGCTGAGTTCCTTCTGTCACCTTTAGATCAAGCGGTAATGGCAGCAACTCACAGGGTTTGTGCAGCTGTGTAGTGATGTGGTCATGGCCACTGCCAGTGATGGCGGCGCACTTTGTTGACCCGGCGATGAGCTTGTTGAATTCATTGATTAAAACACTCGAAAATGGCGCCAGCTCTTTATTGCTCGCGACCATTGTTTCCATAGTGTCGGCAGCGATTGTCACTAGCTCCGCTCCCAGAGCCGCTGCGACTTTAGCCGCAGTGAGTACAATAATTGGCGAGGCGAGCAGTGCCACGACGATTTTGGCACCGGCAGCCTGACCGATTTTGACAGCTTGTTCCGCCAGATCTTTAACGCAGTCGGGCGCTAAGTTAGATGCACCAATATTTTTTTTGCCAATGGCAAAAGTAATGATTGAGCAGTCGGGCAATGCCTCCACCATCGACGCTGCGTAGATGGCGGCATAGCTGTCTACCGGGGCGTTGGCTGCGGTAAGCAATAAGACTGGGCGCTTTATATCGGTCATTATTTCTTCGCCGGTGCGTAGCTGCCGGGAGTGGCGCCTTCATGCACCGGTGAGGAGACGTGAGCTGCCGTTGTCGAATAGCTTTCGTCTTCGATTGTTTCCACCACTGTGCCCGAGCCGTCTGGGGCTAAATCGACGGTGTAGAAAGCGATTGGTTTAAAAACAAAAGTGCCCTTGTCTTTAATGACGCGACTATATTCAAACTCGATTACTGAACCCTCAGCGCATGGCAATGTGCGCGAATAGCGCAAAATGCGCTCTTCGAACAGGTCTTTGTTGGAGCAGTAATATTTCAATGTGGTAAATAAGCTGGTGATGCAAATACATTCGCCCACATGGCTGAATCTTGACCAGAGGGGCCAGCCGTAAGTGGAGAGCAAGCGCTTCTCACCAGTGGCTTTATTTTTCTCGTAGATCATGATGAAGAAATTGACCACATCAACAGAGAAAACTCGCCAGATGATGATACCGAAAGTATTTGTATATTTTTCGAGGAAGACTTGCAGCGGCTCAGGCAGCCTTTTTTTCTTGTAAAAATTGAAATAGAGTCCGGCGTGGCTAAGCGGAAGAAGAATTAAATATGTCCACAAGCCGATTTGTAGAAGTGTGGCGGCCAGCCCATCTTGAGGCTGAATTAGCGGGACGCCGGAGTTTATTAGAGCCGGCGAAACCTGCAGCCACTTAAGCAATTCGCTATTCAACACGTCAACGGCCGAACCGGGATGGAAAAAGAATAAACAGCCCACCATCACCATTTCGCACAGTGCCCCCAGCCGAATCTGGGTGCGAATAAAAACAAAACTGAGCAGCATCAGCAGGGCACCAAGAAAACGCGTTGTCGGCACGAGCATTAATATTGCCGACACTACTTCGGTGAGCCAGGCCAGATGATTCATTAGTTTGAAAACACGGTTGGCCGGATTGAGTTTTTTGTAAAGCTTCCACCAGTAGCCCCACTCAGGGTTGACGAGACCGTATTCCATGCCTTCATTGGCTGCGTATCCGGCACTGAGTTTATAGAGCCCGGCAGAAAGCATAATTAGAGCGAAATCGACCTGCACCACCAGTAGCACTAAGCTCAGCTGGGCCGGGGCAAAATCTAAGGCACATTGCAAAAGCACTGTGGCAAAGGCTAACCAGTAGGTCATAAA
The DNA here is from genome assembly GCA_021772135.1 of Candidatus Obscuribacter sp. Lineage (GTDB taxonomy): Bacteria > Cyanobacteriota > Vampirovibrionia > Obscuribacterales > Obscuribacteraceae. Next base: position 1,227 of record JADYXQ010000309.1, on the reverse strand, counting down.
ACCAGGAGCGCCCATGCCGCGGGCGACGCCGCGCCAGCGCATTTCGACAAAATAGTAGCGGCAAATAGCCAGGTTGATAATTGCCGCAATAAGAGGCTGGTAATTTGTGATCAAAGCAAAGGCACAGCCCAGCCAGATAATTCCGATTGTCACCGCGGCCGAGGGGCTCTGCAGCACGTCATCAAAAGCAGACGACTTGGCGTAGCCGCCCCATTTTTCGCCCATGAAAAAACGCTTCCAGTTGGGTAAGGCGATCAGTAAATGTAAGAGCAGCAAACAGCCGTAAGCCATTCTTATAGAAGCCAGCATGGTGACACTAATTTGTGGTGCCAGACCAGGTGGGCTAAAGAATAGGGGGCTGAAAATTAAATCCATAACTAACGGCCGCGGATGCTCGAGAACACGTGCAGGTCGACGTAGCGACCGTTCGACCAGCGTTCTTCGGTGAGCACTGCTTCGCAAATGTAACCGGCTTTTTCAAAGGCTTTTTGAGCCGGTAAATTAAAGGAGAGGACATAGCCCGTCAGTTTGTGCAAATTGAGCCATTCAAATCCATATTGCTTGATCAAGCTCAACGCTTCTACACCAAGCCCTTTGCCTGAATGTTTTGGGTCGAGCACGATACGCACTTCTGCTTTAGCGTTTTTGGTGTCGATGCCGTGCAGCCAGACATTGCCTGCGTGCTCTTTTGTGTCGGTGGTTTCAATGGCAAAAAATAGAGTTTCGCTTTTTTTGCCTTTTAACAGCTCAAACCAGATTTCTTGCTCGGCCTGTGAGATTGGCTCAGTACGACCGAGAAATTTGCAGAGTTCGGTATCATTCAGCCATGTCAAAGTCTTTTGAGCATGTTCGCGCTCGAAAGTGGCTAATGAAATTTTTGATCCGCTCAGCATGTAGTTTTAGCAGTGGCCTTCGGTTCGTAAATTTCTACTTCAGCACCAAGATCTTCGGCCATGATTTTTTTCAGGTGGTCGCCAGATTTTTGCAGAACATTTAGCCAGCCGTAGTTCCAGTCTCGTACGCCGGCAAACCAGGCTGAACATCCGCGGCAAGGGAAGCACTCGGTGCCGCGACCGGCCATGTGCATTTCGCGATACCACTTGAAGGTCTCGCCCTGCCAGATGTCTTCAATAGAGACGTCTTTAGCATTAGGGAAGAGGTCTGAAGTCTTGAAAGTAATGTCTTGTCCACAAAGGGCAATGCGGCCAAGGGTGTCGACGTTGAGCC
>JADYXQ010000044.1 GCA_021772135.1 Candidatus Obscuribacter sp. | reverse complement strand
TGTTTTTCGCACTGACTGTTTTTCGCACTGACGATCGCACTTATGTCAGTAAAAGTCTCTCGGCTTTCGAAAATAATGGGCTGGTGAGCGATTTGCTGCTGAAACTACGCGACCGGGATATTATTTTAGGAAAAACTAAAGACATAAAGAATTCGGGCTTGACGGTTAAACTGACGCAAAATTTAGTAGACGAGTTTGAATATTTGCCATTGCAAAATTATGCGGCGCCTCAGGTGGAAAAAATTATCAGGGCAGCTTATAAGCTGCCCACGAATGGTGGCATTCCTATTAGATTCAAAAGAATTTCTCACGGCAAGTCTGACCGCATCAGTCGCATTAATACTAAAGGGGACCTGAAAAAATACATTGTCACAAAAGAAATCGAAAGCCTGATGGTGCCCAAAGAAATGTTTGATCTTCCACAGGGTTACGCTGTGCGCAAGTTTATGCAAGAAGTGTTGATGAGCAAAGTGCACCGAGATGCTTCGGGAGATATGGATGTCTGGTTTGATATCGGTAAACCAGCCAAGCCCTAACGAAAATGAAACGTTAACGTTTCATTTTGAGATCACGGCCCCACCAAGTGAGTGCGGGCAACTCCGACATAGCTGTCGGCACTGCCGTAATAAACAAGGTAACTGTCTTTTATTAGCTTGCCGTCTTTATACTCAGGCACGATGCCTTCAACAAAAACAACATTGGGCACTTGATGCACAGTGTTGGAAGCATTTTTCTTTTCCCAGGCCAGTTGCGGTGAAAAAATTGGTTCACTGCAGCGTGCCAATAATATGCTCGGATCGTTTTTATCGAATAGTGCCCAGCCGGTGCGGTAGGTCAGTGAATCATCGCCGCCATTATATAAAAGCAAAATGCCGTCTTGAGTGATGATTGGATGGGGCCCGGGTTCCACTACTCTTGAATCGAACATGCCTGGACGGCGCGGCAAGACCGGCAGCTCGGTTTTGTCCTGCCAGAAAATTCCATCACCCGATGATGCTACGCCCATTTGATCAGCACCAGATTTAGCATCACCCATGTAGTAAACAAAATACTCTTTGTTGATTTTCTTTGGTCTTGCTTTGTTGTCTACGACAATGGCACCGGACTTTGTCCAGTGAATATTCCAGCGGCCTTGATTGGCCGGCATAATCACGCTTTGGCGTTGCCACTGGCGTAAATCTTTTCCGTGAGAGACATAGCTGACCAGCTGTGCGGAGTCATTTGCTTTGCTGTATGCGGTGGCTGTAGCTAGCCAGTTTTTGCCTGTAAAGTCGCGAGTTAGCCTGGCGTCTTCAACTCCGTCGCTGTCATCTCTTTTATTTTCGGCAGTTGACGACTGCGGCGCAATCACCGGTTGGTCGTCGGCTTTGAAATTTATTCCGTCTTCGCTTTCTGCATAACCGATGCGCGACACTCCGTGTTCATCTTGACCGCGATAAAGTAATGCCGTGTGTCCATTGGCGAGCCGCGTGGCAGCCGGATTAAAAGCGCCGGCACTGTCGAATTTGCCCGGTCGTGGAGCCAGTATTGGCTCTTGCGACAGTCTCTCGAACTGAGAGAAAGTGATGTAGGGAGGCTTGTCGTGAGCGCCTTTAGTGCAGGTGGCACACATGGCACACATGGCACACATGGCACACATGGCACACATGGCACACATGGCACAGATGGTACTGGTGGTACTTGCCAGCAGCAAAGAAACTAGTAAGAGATGCTTCATCAGGCTCTATAAGCCAAGCAGGCTTTTAACGTGTTTCTTGGCTTCGTCCAGGTGCCGACCTTCGTAACCCCAGCGTTCAAAGAAATCAAACCACATGGCATGAGTAACGTCTTTCGCTTTGGGATCTATTTGAAAAGTGTGTATGGCTGCCAGCACTTCTTCCACCTTGGCATTGAGCTTAACGTCGTTAAGAGCTTTAGCTAGTTCTAAACAGCGGGCGGTCACTTGCTCAGAGCTTACTCTCATATCTTCTTTGCCATTTTCTTCGTGAGTCAATGTGGCGCTGGATGACATAATTATGTTTTTTACCAACAAATCGTATGCCACTTCCTGGTGCTGTTTAAGCCCGTCCAGCAGGCCTTGATAAGCTTCTTTACTAAGAGTGACGCTGCTTGTGCTGAGAGCGGCCATGAATCCACGCGCTGACACTTCGTTGCTGAAGAGCGCCGAAACTTTGTCTGTAATTTCAGATTGTCCCATGGTGCCTTCTTCAATTAAGGCTATCAGTTTCATTGAATCTGAAATTGCTTGTTGTATCGTTTGCATTGCTACCTCTTTACTCACTAATTTGCAAAAATATTGTCTACTTCAAGACCGGCATGGGCATTTCGATTGTCTGACCATCTTCTTCTACCGTGACGCTTTCGTCTTTAACGGCAGACAATTTCATGCCATCGAACTCCTGGCCAAGGGCTAAAGTAAACGATTTAGGCCAGTGGTGGCGACGGCGCAGCAAATTGTCTTTGATATTAAAGATCGCACGATCACCAAGAATGCCCACTAATTGTACGCGCGGATGTAGACCGGCTTTTTCCGGAGGCATGGGCAATTCGCCGATGTTAAGGCCTGAGTTTAATTGACCGGGCATCGGCGAGTCGCCAAAAGGGTTGCTGCCCGTTGGTGGCGGCGGCGGTATCAAACTTCGTTCTGAAAGATCAGGCTTGATATTAATATGGCTTGCTTTAATTTCAGCGCGGACAGGTACCAGTGGGCTGAATGGATCATTTTGACCGGTGGTGGAGCGGGCTTGAATGCGAGCCACGTCCAGCGAGGTAGCGTGGTTATCCATCGCTTTGGGAGACTCCAGTGCCGGCACTGGCTCGCCCGGATTGAGAGCGCCGCTGGTAATTGTGGTAGTTGTAGTGCTTGTTCTTGTAGATTTGACTGTTGCCTTAACTGGAAGAGAGGCGGGCAACTTTTCCGCCCGCTGGCCGCTGCTATCTACTTGAGCCTGCGACGAATTCATCCAGGCGTAAGTTGCCGAGATTAGCGCCACTCCGATTACAAGTATTACTGTCAGTCTCATTGTTTACTCACGGCAAATAGTATACGTTCAGCAAAAATGACATTACCGGTCGATCCAATTTTAGTTTTTGCGCTCGTTCACCGGCGGCGTTTTTCGTTGCTGTGCTGTCAGTGGCTGCTATGGCCACTGACAGGTCTTTCAGTGAAATTACTCTTTGATAGGCTTCCAGATGTTTAACAAAAGCAATGATGTCTTGATATTCGCCACTGACAAATAGACGTTTGCTCACTTGTTTGAGCCCCAGAGGGTTGGCAGGTGCTTCGCCGGCTTTGGTAGTGGTATTACCGGCGGTGGGGCGGAATACCGGTAGCGGCTTGATTGGTGTCTTGCCGTCTTTGGTCACCAGATCCTCGAGATCACTGTTTTCGCTGGGGCTGTTTTCTTTAGCCGGTTGTTCCAGGGCCAATATTTGCACTTTACTTTCTCTAGCCATGCGTTCAAGGTCGAGCATGAGTAAATCAAGATAAGGAGCCTTGGGCACCGCATTGCGCAATGAGTTGATGTCGCTTTCCAGACCGCGTTTGAGGTGGCCCAGTCTGTCTCTTTCAGCCATTTTGAGCACGATGGTCTGATATTCTTTTTTCTTTGTGGTCAGCTCCGCCTGTTCTCTTTCAGCATCGAGATAGGCAGGATAGGTCAATGCCCCAAGTACCGTCACGCCTAGAGCAAAGGGTCCAAATACCATAGCATTGCGCTGAAAAGTTGTCATGGCCTCACCTCCAGCGGTCTGGCGCTGAGCAAATTATTTGCCCCTGTTTGTCTTTCGACTGCCGTATTGGGCTTTTCAATGGTAGTGGAATTCGGCAGAGCTAAAGGTTTCACAGCCTCTTGAGCCAGTTTCGAAAGCACGCAGAAATTAACCAGATCAGGTCTTTTTTCCGGTCGGACAATATATTCAATATTGGAGTCATTTAAAAGATTGGAGGCGCCAAGATTGATGGATAAATTGGAAACGGTGCTGAAATTCAAGGCCGCGCCTTCAATTTTTAGTTCATTGTCATTGATCGATAGTTGACTGATTTGCAGACCTTTCGGTGTGTTGTCGCGCACGGCTTCCAGATAGCCACTCCAGTGTTTGCCGCCGCCAACTAGCCTATCCAATACTTGCTTGCGCCGTTCCAGCACGTCGTTTTCTTGTTTCAGTTTTTTTAGGTCTACCAATTTACGATTGCCGTCGCTAATTAAAGTTGAAGTAACGGCAATTTGTTTTTGCACTTCTGGCAAATTGTAATTGGCCAGGTAGAGCCAGGAACCCAGAGCTAAAGCAAGTAAGCTGAGTGATGCTCCTAAAGCCGGTTTGAACCACACCGGCGGCGGTATCACTTCTTCAATTATGGTTTGTGTACGTAGAAGATCGCGGGTCAGTGGAATGCGACCTTCTTTATTTAAGTCGAGGTCAACGGTAATCGACGGATTCCAGGTAGGCTCAATGGAAGAACCGACTAAAGCTGCGAGAATGGGCCGCATACGAGGGCTAACACGACTTTCGTCAATCAACATATCGCGCATGGGGTCGCCGAGAATGGTTTTGATACGCAATTTGCTGGTGAAGTATTCGTCAATATTCGGCATCATGCAACCGGGGCCGGTTAAAATCACCTGATCGATTTTGACGTCGCCCACTTGCGATTTATAAAATTCTACCGAGCGATTGAGTTCGTCGCCGATGTCACTAAATATGGTGCGCGCTACCTGACCCGCCTGACCCATACGCGCATCAGTTGGTGTCATGTTAAAGACAGGCACTTCCGGCAAGATCTCCATGGCCTGGTCAAATGAAATGTCCAGACTTCTGGCAATTGCTTCGGTGAGCGCTTCTACACCAAGAATAATCGAGCGACCAAAAAGGGGCATGGCACTGCGGACGATATTAATATCGGTGGCATCCTGCCTGATGTTGACCACCAGCGATAAGTGGCCGGACGAACCAAGATAACCGGCCAGGGCCAGGCCGCGAATCACTGAAAGGGATGATACTTCCACTCTGCCGAGTTTTACTCCAGCAGCGTCTGCCATGCGCCAGTATGATTCGACAATAGAGTGCTGAATGGCCGAAAGAATTACATCTACGCGCCTGACACCATCAGGATCTGTCCTTTCGGTGGCGTTCATCTGACTCCAGTCGAGATTGGCCTCCGAAATAGGAAAAGGCACGTGGTTGGTAGCTTCTTGTGTGACCACATCAGCCAGCTCTTCTGCCGGCATGCCAACGGGCACGGGCATGAGTCTAATAACTACGGCCTGGGCGGGCACTGAGACATTGATAATTGGAGCGGTGGTGTTGCTTGGCACCTGCGCTTCTTTAAGCAAGTCATCGAGCAGCTGGCCCATAATCAGTGGGTCGGTTATCAGGCCTTCACGAATACAGTTTGGCGGTGTGGGCTGGCAGGCAAAACGCTGAATTTCAATGCCCTCCTTGGTCTTCTCCAGCTGAATCAAGGTTGTGCTGTCGCTGTTTATATCGAGGCCAAGCATGACCCCTTTTTTCTTGCCGAAACTAAACAACTAACTCTCCAGATTGCGCTTTCATTGAATATTATGCCCCAGGTTTAATGAAGCCCCCATCTTTTGTCAGGCTGATTGTCGATATTGCATAAGCGGCACCCACGGCCAGAGCGGGCCCAAAGGGGAAAGTCTTGGTAACAAGAACCCCTGATCTTAATACTCCGAAGGTCGCTCCGGCCAGCCCCAGGGCGAAAATCATGACATGAGTCGAGGGATTGGTCAGTGGATTAATATCAGGTTTGAAGTAAAGCGCCAGCGATATCAACGCCAACAAAGGTAATACGGTCATTATGGCAAAACCCGTAATCATGGGTTTGACGACTTTATGCAGAAGCTTTTGCTGCCTCAACTCGTCGTAGAGATAATAGGCGCCCATCATCGCTCCGACCATGAAACCGATAATTACGGCGACAATCAGACGCTCCCATCCCAACCAGGCTGCCATTACCGCGGCGAGCACGGCGTCGGCCCCCCCCATTACTTCAAGGGGCTCTTCCTCTTCAGTTACGGTGGCTGCTGGACTCTCTATTAAACCAAAATTGCGATCGAGTTCTATATCCTGGTCTAAGTCTAAGGCTGCCTCAGGTAATGAGTCTTCTTTTTCGTCCAATAATTCGGGATGAATGAAGTAATAGAAAATCAGGCCATAGTGAGCAATAAAATCAAAAAGAATATAGCTGACGCCAATTCCTGCCAGGCAACCCATTAGGTCGTGGCGAATAAAAGTACTGAAGAAAATTCCCACCAGCATCATCGGATAAGTAATATCGTGTGGTATCAATTTTTCTTTAAAATCAGTGACTGTAACTGCTATTAGAGTCGATACGAAAATCAGCATATAGAGCGCTAAAGTGCTGCGATCCACGTCTACTTCAACAGGTGTGGTACCAAAAAAATGCACTACGGTGACAAAACTGACGGCAGTGAGAATTTCTACTGCCGGATAGTGCCAGTGAATTGGAGCGCGACAATAGCGACACTTGCCACCAAGAAAGAAGTATGAAATTACCGGAATTAGATCATTGAAACCCAGTCTGTGTTTGCACTTTGGGCATTCTGATGGTGGCTTTAGCAGAGACTCTCCGGCAAGGGATCGCACTGCCACCACATTGAGAAAACTGCCCACGCAAAGTCCAATCAGTGCAGCCAGAAGCTCCAGATATGGTGACGGTATGTCGTAAATGCTGGGCAGGTAAAAGTTGAACATTTCAATATGGCTTAAGGAAGTTCTCGACGCTCATTGATCAAGGCTGAGAGTACTAATAAGATGATGACATATGCCAGTATGTAAGTAGTGAGGTAAATAAGCAACTCGCCTTGACCACCACCGGTGGTGAGCGCGCGACCATACATAAGCTCTGAGCGCACCCGCGTCAGGCTCTGCAAATCAGGCATGAGCCAGTACAAGGCGGCGAAAAATTTAGCTACAGCAGGATTTGTGGACATTTTCGCAAGATCTTGCAAAGAGGCGCAGCTGTGGCCCACCAGCCAGAAACAGAGGGTAAAGAGCACACTCATAATTGGCGTAGAAAATGTAGAGAAAAGCGAAGCGGAAGCAATGATAAAAAGCAGTTCGAGATAAACCAGAGCCAGCGACAGCGCCAGCCAGGGCAGGTGAGCTAGGGCATTTGTCGGGCTGGTTGGATCAACAGAACCCACAAGTGCGGCCAAAAATCCGCCCATCATCAATATGATGATTAGCAAGCAAGAAGCCAGTCCCAGATATTTACCAAGAATAAATTGCCATGACTTTACCGGTTTGGAAAATATCAAATATATGGTGCGCCGCTCGAGCTCCTTAAAAACCAGATTAGCTCCGGAAAACACAGCGATGATGCCACCAATAAGCGAAATTGCTGCCAGACCAAGATCTTCGACGATGCGAATATCTTGCCCAACCGAAAGGGTGCCAAGCAAAATGCCAAAGAGTGAAATCAAACAAGCGAAAACAAAAAATGCGTAGATGATTTTGTCGCGTAGCACTTCGCGGAATGTGTTCAAAGCGATGGCGGCAATAATTTGCATTCTATTTAACTCAGCTCAGACTGCGACTTTGAGTCTTGTTTATTGAGCATCGCGGCTTGCACATGTTCGAGAAAAAAGTCTTCCAGGTCTTTGAAGTTGCCACCTTCGGTAATATCAGACACCGGTGAATCTGCCACCATTTTTCCGTTGACCAGTAGACCAACACGATCACAAAGTTCGCCGACGTCCGGCAATAAATGTGAGTTGAAAAAGATAGTTTTGCCTTCGCTTTTCAGTTCGTGCAAAATGCGCCGCACATCCATGCGCCCTAGTGGATCAAGGCCGCTCATGGGCTCGTCGAGAAAAAGAATTTGTGGGTCGTTAATCAATGCTTGAGCAATGCCAAGTCGCTGTAGCATCCCTTTGGAATATTTGCCAGTTGGCTTATCGCAGGCGTCAACCAGCGAAACTTTTTCTACTAGATTTTTCACTCTGCTTTTAATCAGGTCATCGGGCAAAGAGAAAAGTTTGCCAACAAAAGTGAGAAATTCGCGGCCGGTCAGGTGCGAATAAAAATATGGATTTTCCGGGAGAAAGCCGATTTGCGCCAGATTGGCCCGCTCGCTACTGGCAGCACCGAGCACTTTGGCCTGACCTTCATCAGGCCGCAGCAGGCCAAGCAAGAGCTTGACCGTGGTGGTTTTGCCGGCGCCGTTAGGGCCGATCAAACCATAGGTTTGACCGGCAAAAACTTGCAGGTTTAGCCCATCAAGCACACGGGTGCGCTTCTTGAGAAAGCTCGAGAGCCTGTCTTTAGTTAAGTTTACGGCCTCGATGACAACCTGGGGAGTGTCTACCAAGAACGTTACCCGCCTTTTGGACCGGCCTTCTTACTCAATGTGATGATTTTGTTCAGCTCGGTAGTGGCTGCGCGCAGTCTTCTTGAGACTTGCATTTGTGAAATGCCTAAACGGCGAGCTACTTCAGTTTGGCTGAGATCTTCATAGAAGGTCAGTTGAACCACTTCTCTCAAACCATCACGCAATTGTTTAATTGCTTCGGCCAGCATGAAGCGGTCTTCTTTAGCCAATTGATTGCTTTGATATTTGGCATCAACCAGAGTATCGATCAGTGATTGCTCACTACCGGCATCATTTGAAAGAGCCTGGTCAAGCGATATCAATGTGCGTCTGCGATCAACTTCATAAGCTTCATTGACCCGGCTGACAGGAATTTGCAAATCGTTGGCAATTTCTACGTCAGAGGGCTCTCTACCTAACTTGGCTGTCAAGCCTTGAACCAGGCGATTAATGCGGAAGGAAAGCTCTTGTAGTTCGCGAGGAGCCCGAATCATGGCTGTTTTATCGCGAAGATAGTGTCTGATTTCGCCAGTGATCAAGTGGGTGGCATAAGTCTGGAACTTAGCACCGGCATCAGGCTTAAACTGGTCGACGGCCTTTATCAGGCCAATAGAGCCTACTTGAATTAGATCTTCGACAGGGTCAGTAGAGCGTCGGGCTAATCCGTAAGCAATACGTTTTACCAGTGGTAAAGCAGCTTGAATGATTGAATCGCGCAGAGCAGGATCCCGAGCTTCAGCATAGAGTGCCAGCCAATTATGAATTTGGTCTGGGCCTTTAGGCGCCGAAACGTTTTTGGGCTCTAAGTCGTTGCTCACCACTATCGACGTCTCAACCATTGTACTGACTGTAATATTTGAGCTTGTATCCATATCTATAATCATAACCTTCAGGCAGATTACCAAACAACAAAGAGAAATGCTTCTAATTTAAACGGTAATGTTTATGGTGGCAAAATCTCTAACGAATAAAGAGTGTAAATGCGCCGGAGCTCTACCGGATATCTATTAAGAAATTATAATCTGAACGATACCCCGGTAATTCCCCATCCAGTCGCTGATAGACCAACCTTTGATTGAATTTAGGTCGGAATTGTCAGGTGCACAGGATTTGTTCATTTTAGATCCAACGCCTGATAAATGCTTGACCCAGACTTAAACGATAACGTTTGAGTGTGAGGAAGAGAGAACACTCGGTCTGGAGCCGCGCGCTCAGAAATGAAACGTTATCGTTTCATTTCGACTGGGAATAGGTTCCCTCCGACCGCGCGCTTAAACTAGCTGGTGCTCTTCAAGCAGATCTAGCGTCGCAATAACAAAAGGACATAAAGCCACATCCATCAGCGCAATTGATTAATCACAGTAAAGATCGGCAAGTACATGCCCACCACCACCGAGCCTACGATACCGCCGATGCCCACTACCATGATGGGCTCAAGCAAAGAAGTCAGCGCCTCAACTGAGTTCTCTACTTCCATATCGTAGAAGTCGGCCACTTTAGAAAGCATGTCATCGAGGCGACCGGTTTCTTCTCCCACTGCCACCATTTGCGTCACCATGGGCGGAAACACTTTTGATTTGGCCATAGGTTTAGACAAATTACCACCCTGCCTGACTTCGGCATAAATTTGTTGCACCGAATCTGCCACCACCGCATTGCCTGCGGTGTCTTTTACTACATCTAGTGCCGTGAGCATGGGCACACCGGCTTGCAGCAATGTACCGAAAGTACGAGCGAAGCGGGCAATGGCAACCCGGCCGATTAAATCGCCGACAAAGGGTAAATTGAGAAAGAAGAAGTCTATTTGAAAACGGCCCACTGTAGTTTTGTAGTAACGCTTGAGCATGTAGACGCCCACAGCTGAAGCCAGTAAAAAGAGCATCATCCAGACCGAGCGCATATATTGCGAAAGTAAAATTAAAAACCGAGTGTAGGCGGGCAATTCACCGCCAATATTTTTAAAGAGACCTTCGAAAATTGGCAATATAAAAGTCAGCATGCCCCAGAATACGCCCAGGGCAATGACCAGAACCACAGTGGGATAAACCATGGCTGAGCGCACTTTTTGATTAAGTTTTGATTTGTATTCAAGAAAATCAGCCAGACGTTTGAGTACATCGGCCAGAATACCGCCGGTTTCTCCGGCCTTGACCATAGACACATACAACTTATCGAAAATATCTGAGTGCCTGGCCATGGCATCAGAAAGTGATAAGCCTGATTCGATGGAATGACGCACATCATCTAAGGCTTTTTTCAGTTTGCGATTGGGGCACTGTTCCACGATAATTGTCAAAGTGCGCAGCATCGCTACGCCCGAGCTAATCATGGCGGCAAATTGCCTTGAAAAAACCACCATGTCTTTGAGCGAAACATGATCGAATAAAGATATGGTCAAAACTTCTTTTGAATTTAAATTTTTGAAAAAATTGAGAACACTGGCGCCGGCTGTGCGTTCTCTTATCTCAACGACTTCAATTCCCCTGGCACGTAGGCGCGCTCTGAGCACCGCCGGTGATTCCGCCTGACCCACGGCTTCTTTAATGCTGCCGTCGCTTTCTCTAATTTTGTACAAAAATTCCATTGCTTACAATCTTCCGAAACTGCTGCCGCCGTAACCTTTCTCCATGCGGGCAGGCTCCGGTTTGTTCATGGGGCGATTGCCAATCAGCTGTTCGAGATCTTCCGGTCTGCTTGATTTACTAATAGCTTCGGCAAATGTCACTTTGCCCTGTTTAACAAGCAAAGCCAGCGATGCCTCTAAAGTTTGCATTCCCAGTGCCGAGCCCATCTGCATGCTGGCATACATTTGTGCGGTTTTGGCTTCGCGAATTAAATTGGCAACGGCCGGAGTGTTCATCAATACTTCTAAAGCGATAATACGTCCGGACGTAACCGGTGAGTCTCCGGCGGCATCATCGGCGCGGGGCAGAAGACTCTGACTAATAACGGCCACAAGTGCGTGAGAGAGCATGATGCGAATCTGTTGCTGCTGTTCCGGCGGAAATACGTCAATGATTCTATCCACTGATTGTGGTGCCGAACTTGTGTGAATGGTGCTGAAGACCAGGTGACCAGTTTCGGCGGCGGTCAATGCCAGGTGAATGGTATCGAGATCGCGCATTTCACCAACTAGAATGATGTCTGGATCTTCTCGTAATCCAGATCTTAAAGCGTTGGCAAAACTCTTGGTGTCGGAGCCCACTTCGCGCTGAGAAACAATCGATTTTTTATTGCTGTGAATAAATTCTATTGGGTCTTCGATGGTGAGAATGTGTTTTGCTTCAGTCTCGTTTATTAAATTGATCATGGACGCCAGAGTGGTGGATTTACCCGAACCGGTGGGGCCGGTAACCAGCACCAGTCCGCGCGGCTTTTGAATAATTTCTTTGCAGATAGGCAATAGACCGAGTTCGTCAATTGAAGGAATGCGTGAGAGCACTACCCGCAGTGCGGCGGCGAATGAGCCCCGGTCTTTATAGACATTAACGCGGAAGCGACCTAGTCCGTCTACACCAAAGCCGCAATCGAGCTCTAGATTGGCTTCGGCATAGCGCTTCTGGTCTTCGGTCAGGCAAGAAAAGACCAGGCGTTTGACGTCTTCTGGAGTGAGCTCGGGCAAGCTGGTGCGAATCAGTTTACCGGCCACGCGAATAATAGGCGGCTCTTTGGCCTTAAGGTGCAAGTCAGAAGCAGTGCGGTCGACTACCAGTTGCAGAAGTTCCTGCATTTCAATCGACATTTAATAGCTCCTTTTTTAGTTCGTATTCGAGTATGAGGCCAGTCTGGTTGCCTGACAATAGGGGCAGACTTGCCACTCGCCGTAAATTTCAGCGTCACAATTTTTGCAACAGAACTCATGCTCACTTTCGGTTTTGGAAAGTCCGCATTTAGGACAACTGGTCCAGCCATCCAGTTGCATGGTGCCGCAGCGCAGACAAGAAAATTTGAGATCGTGTTGGCAAAAGGGGCATTTGATGAAGTCGTCAGAAATAGGATTGCGGCATTTGCCGCATAGAGTTTCTTCCCCGGATGTATCAGAAAGGGTTACCCGCACAACTTCATCGGCGCTGGTGAGACCCTGGCCCACAAGCCTGACGCTGTAGTCTTTCAGTGGAATCATGCCTGATTGTTTAGCGGCGAGACGAATGAGAGAAGTGGTGGAACCTTTGCAAATCAGATCGCGAATTTCATCATTCATTTTCATCACTTCAAATACACCAATGCGGTTTTTGTAACCGGTCTGGTGGCATTCGTCGCAGCCTTTTCCCTTGGCAAAGATTGGCCAGCCATCAGCATCAGTGCGCAACTTGTAATATTGAATAGTTGATTCGGCCAGCCGCTCTTGGCCTTTGTCTAGCAAACCTAAATATTCCAGCGCACTGCGCTCCGGCGAATATTCTTCTTTGCAATGCAGGCAAACCCGGCGCAATAGTCTCTGGGCAATTACACCTACGGTGGCCGATGAAACCAGATAAGGATCCACTTCCATTTCGGCCAATCTGGTCATCGCCCCTGGTGCGTCATTTGTGTGCAGGGTGGTAAAGACCAGGTGGCCAGTGAGAGCGGCTTCCACAGCGATTTTTGCCGTTTCACGGTCGCGGGTTTCTCCCACCAGAATGATGTCGGGATCTTGTCTTAAGAATGACCGTAGAATGCGGGCAAAATCCAGGCCTTTTTCGCGCAGTACCTGCACCTGGGTAATGCCCTGCATTTCGTATTCAATCGGGTCTTCCGCCGTGAGAATATTCACTTCAGGAGTGTTGCGTTCAGCTAATGCCGAATAGAGACTGGTGGTTTTGCCCGAGCCGGTGGGGCCGGTGACAAAAATAATGCCGTAAGGTTTGAGCACCATTTCGCGAATGGTGGCAAGAGTTTCTTTTTCGGTAATTAAGTGGTCGAGGCCAAAAGTGGTGCCGGTTTTATCTAATTGCCTCATCACCACTTTTTCGCCGTGTTTGCTTGGTATTGATGAGACCCGAAAGTCGATGTCTTTACCTGAGAAACGCACGCGAATACGACCATCTTGCGGCAGGCGTCTTTCGGCGATATCAAGATCGGCCATAATTTTAAAGCGTGAAATTAAAGCGGCGAGAATTGCTTTTGGTAATTTGCGGTCGACAAAAAGCACACCGTCTAGGCGATAGCGCACCATGACATATTTGTCTTGGGGCTCGATGTGAACGTCTGAGCACTGGCGCTTAATTGCTTTGGCTAAAATTTGATTGGCAAGTTGCACAATAGGTGCATCTTGGGCTTGTTTGGCTAGATCGAGATCGTTTATGGCATCGTCATAATCCACCAGAACATCAAGGCTGGAAAGGTCCACTTCAGACTCGATAAAAGTCTGGTCCGCTTGTTCTTCCCATTCTTCGCTGAGTTCGTCTTGCCGGCGAGAATAAACAGTCTCCATAAAGTGCTGAAAGTCGTCTTCAGTACAGACAACCGGGCGAATGGAAACACTTTTAAGTCTGTACTTAACGTCATCTAAAGCAAGTAAATTGTTGGGATTGACCATAGCCAGGGTGAGCAACTTGCCGTCTACTGAAAGAGGCACCACCTGGTGCTGTCGCATTACTTTTTCGGGCA
This sequence comes from Candidatus Obscuribacter sp., assembly GCA_021772135.1. Lineage (GTDB taxonomy): Bacteria > Cyanobacteriota > Vampirovibrionia > Obscuribacterales > Obscuribacteraceae. Next base: position 1,609 of record JADYXQ010000044.1, on the reverse strand, counting down.
GAAGTTCCAGGGCCGAATGATCGGCCTGGGCGTTGGCAAGCGAAATGTAATTGCAGCCGTATTGAGTTTCTAACGCGGTTTTTAAATGGCTCTCATTGGCAAGACCGAGGCGAGACAAAATCAGCGAAATCGGCTCGCCGGTTTTCATGCGCTCCTGCTGCACAATTTTCAATTCGTCGCTGGTTATGAGCCCGTTGTCTACGAGCAGCTCGCCGATTTCTTTTTTAATCAGAGCCATAGAGATACCTTTTCATGTTCATGCAACAGCCGACCATGTTGTTATGCCCGCCTTGCAAATGTTATCGACGCGCTTAACTTAGATCCGGGTAAAGTAAATCATGCACTGAGAGGCCCGGGCTATCGATTTATCAGACCAAGAAGCATTAAACGATGCGGCATCCTCCGAGCCGCTAGATTCTTCTGCGCAGGGCCTGACTGGCCGGGCTCGGGCTCACCAGCTGGCGCGAAAGCTCTTCGCCAGCAAAATTGTGCCTTCTCTTTCACATAAAATCTATACGCTAATTGGTTTCGCCTGGCCGGTTTTCGGCGTTATTTTCCTCACTTTGCTCTGCACCACAGACTGGTTTGCCGTGAGCATGGTGCAATTCACTCCAGTTGTTGTGGCCGGCTCTCTTGCCATTGGCCATTGCATCGCTCTTGCTCTGGAAAGCACCTGGGCCACCAAAGGCGCTTACTTTTTCAAGCATGGCATGCCTTTGATTTTTTACCGTCATATGGCCACAATTGTCGCCCCGGGCGCCTATACCGAAAACGTCACTGACGGGCCGATAGCCGTCACTGGTCACTATTCCGGTTATGGTCAACCGGCTATTGTTTTTGCTCTCAAAAGAGTTTTGTTCGAGGCCGTGGACGAACTCTATTTGACTTTTCTAGGCACTCTGGAGGTGCGCTCTTATGTCAGCGCCGGTCATGTTTTTGCTGGCGAGAGCGAAAAAGTGTCGTCGACCGCGGCAGAAACCGAAACTATTAACCGTCCCGATGTCTTGGTCCGTCTACCTTTGTCGATTTTGAATCAGTCACAACAAAAAGAGCTAATAGCAATTTTTACCAGTTTCAATCACGACATTAAAATCAATCAGCGCCTGGCTGACCGCCTAAGTTCGCCCATCGTCAAAGGGCAAAATTTAATTCAGTCATTTGGTGCGGCACTTCTGCTTTTCGCGCTCTGTGACGTCACTTACGCCACGTTTACCTGGCTTGATATGCTCAAAAATTATTACGGCGCGCAGCTCTGTATGCGCCACCCCGACGAAGCCACCGCTTTTGCTCCCGGCAAAAATCCCGCCTTGCGGGCGACGCAGCTTTACGACGAGGCCGAAAAATTGCGTTTGCACCCGGCTCCGCTTTCGTGGGCTTACCGTGCTCTTTTTGCCAATGGCAATTCACAAGCACAGCTTCTGGCCATCAAAGCCGAGACATTATACCGACTGGGCCGCACTGCCGAGTCCATAAGCACGCTGGAGGAAGTAGCCGAGGCAAAGACCAGTGGTTTTAAGGCAAAGCTGCAATTGGTGCGCTATCTGGTTGAAGATGGCCGGGTCAGCGAGGCACGCAAAATTCTGCAAGAAATTGTAGTGAAGCATAAAGT
>JADYXQ010000308.1 GCA_021772135.1 Candidatus Obscuribacter sp. | reverse complement strand
TTTATAAGATTGCGCGCAAGCGCTCTCTGTTAAATATCGAATTGCCGACATAGACCGCCAGTGCTGTCCAGATACAGACAAAAGCACCCAAGTGAGCCGTAGAAAAAGGTTCACGGTACAAGAACACAGCCAGGGCAAACTGCATGGTCGGTGCGATGTACTGAAAAAATCCCAGAGTAGAAAGGGGTAACTTGCGCGCCGCGTGAGCAAACCATAAAAGGGGGAAGCTTGTTATCGGCCCAGATAGGGCAATTAATGCAGCTAACTGAATTTGTTGATCAAAAACAAGCTGCCCCTGCCACCACTGATAGAGCAAGTAAACCGCCGCTAGTGGCAGCAGTAACAGCGACTCGATTGCCAGACCAACCATGGGCTCCACAGGGGCCTGTTTGCGCATCAAACCGTAGAAAGCGAAAGTTAAAGCCAGCAATATTGAGATTAGAGGAAAACTCTGCAGACCGACGCCATATACACAAACGCCTAAAACCGCAAGAACGAAAGCAAAAATCTGCAAGCGGTTGAGCCGCTCTTTCAAAATCAAAGCACCCAGTACTACATTGAGCAGAGGATTGATGAAATATCCCAGGCTGACTTGCAGCAACCATTTTTGCTGAACGGCATAAACAAAAAGCAACCAGTTGGAGCTGAGAAAAATGGCACTGCCGAACATCCAGAGGATATTTTTTGGCGAGCGCAAAACGGCAAACAAATTTTGCCGGGCGTCTTTATTGATGAAAAAAAACGATACCGTCAATAGTGACCAGACTATTCGTTGCGCCACCATCTGAGGTGCAGGCACGATACCGACGGCTTTCCAATAGATTGGTACAAATCCCCAGGCGCCATAGGCTAATAAGGCATAAATAGGCCCTTCTGTGCTCTTGGGTGTTGTTTTTTCGTCAGTCACGGTTTCCTTAAAACAGACCAGCGCAAATGACATCATCTGTGGCACTAATATGGTGTGTTCAACAAAATTACACTAAAGCCTGAAAGCGCGCATAAATATTGGCTGAACATCGTAGTTGTTTCAGCTCTGTTTTTCGTCCGGTTTCGGCGACGGCTGTTACCCATGTTTTTGGGTTTGATGCAAACGGAAACATCTGTGCCCTTGTCACTGATTTTTTGCTTTTCCACACACGCCTTCCCATCCAAAACGATGAGCCCGCGCTAATATATCCATTGCCTATAGGCCGCTAGCGAGCCCGCGCGAGCAATTCCAGTCTAACTCTGTTTCATGGAAATCAAGAAGTAGGGTTGTCTGGCCACTTTAGAGCACAGCGCCAGCTTAGGTTTTTATAGCTTATGGTCAAAGACATGGCAATTGGATGTCATACAGATCCATGATCATGAGTATCCATTTCTCTTTCTTCTAAAGGCTCCTTTTAAAAACTCTCCTAGATTCCACACGCGCCCGACCTTCATCACACTGTCAAAGCCAACAAGGCTCGTGTCGATGACCGTCATTTTCGCTTGTGTCTCAGCAGAGCTTTAACTCGAACCTTCCCCATTAACCACTACAGACTGATTTCACCCTTCGGTGCGATGGTCTGGAGGAGATTATTATGACAAATACGACTAACATGCTCGGCTACGCCGTGCCTGACCTTTCGACTATGGTGCCCGACTGGTTGAACCACTGGTTCGACAGCCTCTCGGTGAACCCTACTCTTCTCAGCACAAGTTCTTATCTTCCGCCCCTGGCTATCGCTATTTTGCTCGGCATGGCACTCGGTTACGAGCGTCGTCGTCGCGGCAAGGTTGCTGGTGTTCGCACCAATATGGTCGTGGCGGCAAGCGCTTGTTTGATCACCATGGTCGGTCTCGTTGTTTTCGAAGCCACCAAGCTTGGCGATCCTGCTCGTCTTCCCGGCCAGATCATCGCTGGTATCACCTTTCTTGGTGCCGGTGTAATTTGGAAAAACGGCTGGAAGACCCAGGGCATTACCACAGCGGCGGTGATTCTCTTTTCCACCGTGATCGGCATTCTTTGCGGATTCGGTTACCTGATGTGGGCAATTTCCAGCACTGTGATCGTGGTGATGGTTCTGCAATTTAGCTACATGTTTTTCCCCTCTGACGACAGCAATGAGCACACCCTTGCCATTGTTTGTCCGTTGGATAGGTACGACGCTGTTCGCGAACTTTTTCCCGCGGGCACGCACATTGAACAGTTCACTCGCCGCGAAGGCGCGATTTGCGAAATCCGGATCACCGCTCGTCTATCGCGCGCTGACTTGGACAAGCTGATTTCCACCAACATTCACAATCCGGACGTGCTCGGCATCGACCTGGTCGAAGAGCACGCGTCCTGACCAACCAACCGTTGAACTGGACCTGTCTATGAACGATTTTCTCAGAAAAGCGAAGCTCGCTGCCTTAGGTCTGCTGGTCATGGCACTCTGTGCCCTGGCCGGCGGATTCTACGGACACTCGCTGCCCAAAAGCGGCGTGGATCCTCAAGATTACATGACCACCGTCTTCACCCCCTACGAAGACGGACAAGCGTCATTTCTCAAATTTCTCGACGGCGCCAAGCGCAAGTTGCGGGTTGCGGTGTACAGCTACACCAACGACGCCATCACCGACAAGATTATCGAGCTCCACAACCGTGGGGTGAAAGACATCAAGGTGCTGGTCGATCAATCGCAGAGTGTTGCGCGCACGGCTGTTTACCAGCAAGAGCAAATCAACAAGCTGCGAGCGGTGGGAATTGAGGTGGTGGTGGGTACTTCCGAAAAGAAGCACCAGATCATGCACCTCAAATTTACCGTGCGTGACGATGAATGGGTTGAAGACGGAAGCTGGAATTACAGCGTATCCGCCAACAATCAAAACAACAACCTGAACTACGTTTTTTCGAAAGCGCGAGCGGCTTTGTTCACAAAGAACTGGGACCGCATGCACGCCTTCATGAAGACGCAGGATCAGACACCATGGAACAAAGCAGACTAGCTGCCCACTCTCAAGGACACAGGTGAAACTAAATCATAATCGTATCGCTGTTATTTTCAATCCCATGGGCGGATCTGCCAGTTCAGGTATGATCGACAAACTGGCAGCAGCTTGCACCGCCCATGGCATCGAACTCGTTAAAGTCACCACCACTGCCGATTTCGGCTCAGCGAAGAAACTCGCTGGCGAAGCCGTGCAGACTGGAATGTATGACGCCGTCATCGCCTGCGGTGGCGACGGTACTGCCTGTCAGGTCGCTGAAGGCTTGATGGGCAGTGGCATTCCTCTGGCAGTGTATCCGGCAGGCACGGGCAATCTTTTCGCCCGCGCCTTCTACGCCAGCCCCGTGCCCACGCGTTTCGTCGACATGATCGTGCATGGACAGCCGCAGCCGCTCGACATGGTACGTCTGACGTGCACCGACACAAGCGGCAAGGAACATCAGCAATTGTTTCTCGTGGCCACTGGATTCGGCAAGATTTCCGACGCCATCTCTTTCGCCAGCGCGCGGATGAAACGCATCTTCGGCAAGTTCGCCTATGTGGCGCGCGTTGCTGTTGCTTGCGTCAGGCCCTCCCCAGTGCGGTACACGGTCACGCCTCTGGCTGCCGACGGTAGCCACTCGCTGCATCACAAACCCATGAGCTACACCGCTTCGGCAGTGTTTGCCTTCAACGCCGTACCGCCATCAATGCTCGCCATGAGCCGCGGCTGCAACGCCTCGGACGGTCTGCTCGACGTCGTCGCCATCACGGCTGACGGCTTCGGCAGTCTGCTGCAAATCTTCACGCGCCTGGCAACAGGCCGCCCCGACCTATCGACACACTATCGCCGTGTGCGCGCTGCATCATTGCGCATCGATACTTCGGTACCAGTAACGCCGAACATCGACGGCGATCCTGGGGTGGCCACTCAGTCACTTCTGCTCACCGTACTGCCGCAGGCAGTGCAAATTATCGTCAGCTGAATTCGGCACAACGTCGACATTTCAGCTGAATAACCCCTGGAGTTTAACTATGACAATTATGCTCATCAAATACGCGCTTCTGGCGCTGCTGGCCTTCGTTGCCGTGCGCACCGCCTACTGGTTCTGGCACGGTCGCAAGTTGCAGAAAAGCGGTTACATGCCGCCTTCCTCCACTCGCGTTGCCCGCTGGTTCTACAAAGTGGCTTGCAAGGCGATCGCTTTCCTTGGTGTCGGCCCTATCAAAGTGATCGGCGCTGAGAATGCCAAGTTTGTCGGTCGTGCTCTCGTTCTTCCCAACCACCAGTTCGCCCTCGACTTTGCCGTGATTGGCAAGGCCACGCCATTTTCCTTCCGCCAGCTGGCCAAAGCCAAAGAAGTGAAAAATCCATTCATGGGTGCCCTTGCTGCCTGGATCGGCACTGTGGGTGTTCAGGTGGAAGGCGGCAAGTCACAATCTGCCGGCGGTGGCCAGGCAGTGATCGATGCCGGCGCCAAGATCCTGGCCAAGAGTTCCGGCGCACGCATGCTGCTCTTTCCGCAGGGTAAGCTGGTTTTCAACAATCAGCTCAAAGAGGAAGATTTCCGCACCGGCGCTACCCGCATTCTCAATACCACTGCGGGAATGGTCGGCATCAATGGTTTGTATGCGCTGCCCATGGCCGTGCACTACAAGCGCGATCGTAAGGACGCCACCCGTTTCCATCGACTGGTGAACGCCCTCGGCATCAAGGCCTTCCGTCGCTGGAAGGACTTCGAACTGGTGCCCAACGCTGACGGCAGCAAGACCAAAGAAGATCGCATCTTCACCACCTACGGTGCCACGGTCGCCATCGGCAAACCGATTGCCATGGCCGATCTGCCCACCGATCCGCGCGAGGCCATCAAAGTGATCGCCGCCGAAATTCAGGCCCTTTTGACCATCGCCGAAAAGGCCTGACCCACCGGGGGATGCAGACACCGCAGCTGGTGCCTGCATCCTTCACTTTTGTTAGCGATGTTGCCTGCAAAAAGAGCACCGTTACTGGATTGCTCCAAATTTGAGGTGAATGCCTATAAGGACACTTCCAAATGAAACCCTGGTTTGTAAAAGCCTGGAACAACAAGTTCATTCGCGACCGCTTCTTCGCCGTCAGTTTTCTGATCACGATGTTTGTCGGTTTCTACTTCGCCTACCACGGGCGCAACGATGCTGAGAAGCTCTGGGGACTCGTTCCAGGCATGCTCAGCTTCATGTCAATCTTCACTATTGTCTTCGACGATTTCGAAAAGAAGGGCGGTTGGGATAACAACAAGCCTGACGACGACGACGATAGAAGCAAGCGGTAACGCACTCAGGGCCACCGATGCAACCATCTATTTTTTTACCGGGCATAGCGGTATTCATGCTGCTCGGCATTGCCCTTGATCGCCTCGGCATGACTGCCTGGGCCAAGGCCAACAATGCCTTCTACTGGCTGATTTCAATCAGCTTGATGGTGGCAGGATATTTCGTCCTCGCCAACTTCGGCCGCGGCTTCGAAGCTTTTTACGTTGAGCTGTTCGGTCTGGTTATGGGCTTCCGCGTAAGCGGCGCTCTCGCCACTCGCAGCAAAACCCGCACCGAGAAAGCAGAACTGGCAGCCCAGATAAACAACGCACTGGCAGCCGACGGAGCAGTGAACATCTCACTCGACGTCAGCTCGATTTCACCGCGCGTGCTGGAAAACCAAATTACCGCACTGGTCAAAACGGGCTACAAGGTCTCGACTTTGCGTCAGTGCAACGACAACAAAGTCAGTCTCAAAATCACCACCGGCGGTTAAATCGCTCGTCGCTAACTCTCCCGGAGAAACAACATGCTGATAACAATAACAATATTGGCTCTGCTCGTTGCTGCAGCGCTGGCGGTGTCACCTCGCTTTGGCGAGTGCTTGTACCGTCGCATGATTTTCGCACCAGTTAAGTGTGATGCCGGCGATGCGGATGTTGTTTTTGCCAGCGGCAAGAACACTCTGCATGGCGTTTTTCATCGCCAGCCCGGCAGCCGCTACACTGTGATTTTTAGCCACAGCAACTGGGGCAATATCCACGAGTGGCAGCGCCTCGCCAAGCAACTGCATAGTTGCGGCGTGCAAGTTTTTGCCTATGACTATCGCGGCTACGGTGCGAGCACCGGCGTGCCCTCGGTCAAAGGCCTCTGTCAAGACGGAGTTGCTGCCTACGACTATCTGGTCAACGTCGAGAAAATTCCCGCCAACCAGATCGTGCTCTTCGGCAGCTCGCTGGGTACCGGCGTCACCAGTGCCATCGCTCGCGCGAGGCCTTGCGCCGGAATCATTCTGCACGCCGCCTTTTCGTCACTGCGCAATCTGGTGCTCGACATGATGCCGGCCACGCGCTATCTGCCTCAAGTGCTTTTCTTCAGGCCGAAGTTCGACAACGCAGCCATCCTCAAAGAGCTACGCACACCGCTGCTGCTCGTCCACGGGGAATATGACGAAATGGCGGATCCCAGCCATGCGCAGGCCATTTACGCCGCTTCAGCAAACAGCAACAAGACACTGGTAATTCTGCCAGGAGCCGCTCATATGCAAACGGCGGTGGACGACAACCTCTTCGAGACGTCGGTCACTACTTTCTTACAGAGCCTCAAGTCATAATCTAGTCAAAAACTACTGAAGAGAACTGCTGTGAGCAGCCTTCTTCAGTAGTTTTTTTCTCGTTCGTCGCTACTTGATGTAGTACAACTGCCTCGAAAAACAGCTAGACGCAAATGTAATCGATTAGTAAACTGGTCGCAAAAGCGTTGCCCTGCCTGCCTTTGCGGAGCTCCACCAATCTCACTTTTTTATTGCGATATATCACTTGTTGATTTTGATATTGTTTTGCCCCTTTGATTTAAGCAGTCTAGAGATATCTTTTCCTCTCCCAATCTTCTGGCATCAATCAAACAACAACAACCACAACGCGCGCCACACCTACCTAACCCCTTGTGACTCAGTCTCAAGTTGGTGGCCGTTTACGCATTCAGTCGATTGATGGAAGTGAAAAGATTAAACGCAATTGCAAACCATTGAGTTTGCCAGCTCGGAGAACAACTACATGACCCTGCAGAACATCCGCACCGTAGCCGCCACTGCCGTCGCCTCCGCCGAATATTTCGCCAGCGTCAAGAAAGAAGAGCGCCTCGGTTCTCTGATTCGTCGCGACGATTATTTCCGTCCCAACTTCCGCACCGCCAACGTCTCCATGGTCGGAACCGTCGACAACAATCGCAGCTCCTTCATGGTTCGCCTCGACGACGGCATCGGTCAGGAATTCATCACCATCGACCAGACCGCCGACGCCGCAACTTCCATCCTCAAGGTCGGCGACCAGGTCATTGTCACCTTCGTGGATGACGTGCACATCGAAGACACCATTCGCGGCACCTTCAACTTCGACAGCGTCGAAATTGACCAGGCCGCTCTCGATAATGCCAAGATTCTGCGTCAGGCTCAGTATGTCGATGGCAAGAATCGCGTCTGCAACGTCACCCTCGCCCTGATCGGCGACAAGGCGACCACCAAAATGATTTGCGTCGAGCAAATCAGCGAGCGCGCCGTGTAGGTGCAGTAAAGCAAACCGTGCCAATCAGGAAATTTTGAAATGGATGAAGTTGCTAAAGCTACCAACGAATGGGGACTCAGCATTGTTACCTGGGGCTACATCATTGCCTTAGTGATGGTCTTAATCATCGTGACGGTCTTTCTACTGCGCAAATTCCCCGTACAGATTAAGGCCAGAAGCGAAGACACGACTAGCAGCAGAAAGTCGTCTACCCGAACTGACACTACTTTCGGTGGACACACTCTACCGGCTGAATTCGAAGCAGCTGCCACGGTCGGCTCTGACTATTACGTGCCCAGTTCCGACGAGTTCGAAGATGCAATTAAAGTCAAGGTCTTCGACCGCCAGAAGCGTGATGCCCTGAAGCTTTCTCGCGAAATGGTGGCTGAGTATGTGCGCCAGGTCGAAAGCGGTGAGGCAAAAAAGCTCTCTTGCATCATTGCCAATTCGCTGGTGAATGATTATGCGGTTATGAAGCTCTGCGAAGAAATTCTCCAGGACCGCGGCTGGAGCGCTAGCAAGTTTCGCGATGGCACGGCCTTTCTAAGCCCGCGCAACGTCGCCAACAACTGTTCTTTCTCGTCCATCGAACTCGACTCCATAGTGGAGAGCGAATCTCTGGCCGGGTTGATTGAGAGCAAAATCTTTGCCCCCGCGCAAGGCCCGGGCACTCAGCGTCGCCAAACAGTTGGTAGACGGCTATCGTCTCGAACTGGAGGCCGGTGAGCAAACTAACCAGGGCATTTCTGTGACTCTGGCAAAGGCTATTAAAGGCGATGACTTCAAAGAGGTAGAGAACATTCTTGCTCCTCGTGGCTGGAGTGTTTATCACCATTCTGGCAAAACCTACAGGGTCTGGCCTGACAAAAAGAGTGATCGGCCCTTTGATCCCCACGCAGTGGTATTCTGAGATTTTAGCGGGCACAGAGCAATAAAGTATCTTTGCGCCCCGAGCTAATATAGCTCCTTAAAAATTGCCACCGCGGCTTGTCGCGTTGGCACCATTTGCTCACTTGCACATTGTGGGTGAGATGCATGCATTTATGATTTTTTCTTTTGGGTTATGCTCTCATATAGTATAAATATTGTAAAGCGCGCGAAAAGCTACGGAGTGTAGGCTAGCGCTAGCTTTGCGGCAGTCGAATGCTTATGGAAAGCCCTCTGTGCCAACATGAAGTGAGACGGATTTGGTTGAGAGTTTAGTGTAGCGATCTGAGAAGAGTGGGCAGGTTTTATCCGCCATGATCTTCCGG
>JADYXQ010000307.1 GCA_021772135.1 Candidatus Obscuribacter sp. | reverse complement strand
TGAAAGCACCGGCTCTGACCACCCAGATTTTCATCGGTCTGGCATTGGGAATTTTAGTCGGTTGGCAATGGCCGCATATCGGCGTGGCATCTGCACCGGGCGCCGATATCTTTTTGCATTTGATCAAAACCATTATCGCTCCGCTGGTATTTTCAACACTGGTAGTTGGTATCGCCGGTGGTCACGGCCATGGCGAGATGGATAGCTCCAGTGGTGCTTTTTCAGTAGGGCGTGTTGGTCTTAAATGCTTGATTTATTTTGAACTAATCACAACCTTCGCATTAGTGGTGGGCCTGCTTGTAGTCAACATCTGTCAACCAGGCGCCGGTATCAATTTGAGCGCGCTGGCCACAGGCGAGGCCCAGGATTTGCTTGCGAAAAAACCCAGTGCTGGAGATTTGATTACACACATTTTCCCCACCAGCGTCATTGATTCAATGGCCCGGGGCGACGTTCTGCAAATTGTCGTTTTCACAATCATTTTCGCACTTGGTGTTAAAGCTGCCAGAGCCACACAAATTGTAGACCTCTGCCAGAGCCTGGCCGAAGTGATGTTTAAATACACTGGTTATGTGATGAAAGTGGCGCCCATAGGTGTTGCTTGCGCCATGGCCAGCACTGTGGGCAAGCATGGTTTGCTTGTACTTTTCTCACTGGGCAAACTGGTGGGCACACTTTATCTGGCTCTCTTCATTTTCATTACCTGTGTTTTACTGCCTGTAGCGCTCCTCGCCAAAGTGCCGTTAAAGCGCTTTGCTGCTGCCGTTAAAGAACCTTTTTTGATAGCCTTTTCCACTACAAGTTCAGAAGCGGCCTTACCGAAAGCTTTGCAAAACATGGAAGCCCTGGGAGTACCAAGGCCCATCGTCAGTTTTGTGTTACCACTGGGTTATACATTTAATTTAGACGGCACCACCCTTTATTTGTCACTGGCGGCAGTCTTTGTCGCTCAGGCTGCCGGTGTGCACATGTCGATTGAAAAACAGATACTGATGATGTTGACTTTGATGTTGACCAGCAAAGGCGTAGCTGCTGTGCCCCGCGCTTCGCTTGTGATATTGGCCGGTACTCTGGCCACATTCGATCTGCCCCTGGCAGGAGTGGCTTTGATTTTAGGCGTAGACACACTAATGGACATGGCACGCACATCAGTCAATGTGCTCGGTAACTGCCTGGCATCAGTAGTGGTGGCACGGTGGGAAGGTGTCTTCAACGACAAAACCGCACCGGTAGCAGTTGAGCCGGCAGTTGTTACTGCGGTCTAATCACTCAACCAAAATTACTTGGCCGGACGCCTCAATCGATAACCGACCCGGCGCACATTTTCGATAATAGATTCAGACTCATCAGCACTTTGATCAAGAGCTTTTCTTATGCGTTTGATAGAAGTACGCACAGCGTCGGCAGTCACTTCAGAATCATAAGACCAGACCCTCTCCAAAATCGTCTCAGTGCCGAAAATTTCTTCCGGATAGCGCATGAGAAATTCTAATAAAGCAAAGTCTTTTTTCAAAAGGTGAATTTCTTCATCGCCTTTTTTAAGCGAATGCCTGACGGGATCGATGTGCAAATCTAAAAATGTCAAAGCAGCACTGGGTCGCGCAGCAGGGCGTCGCGCCAAGGCGCGCAGCCGTGCAGCCAGTTCTCTCATATCAAACGGTTTGGTCAAATAATCATCGGCACCGGCATCGAGGCCCTGTTCTTTTTCGGCAATATGCGACTTGCCGGTGAGCATTAAAACCGGCGTGGTGCCCCCTGAAGCTCTAAACTGGCGACAGATCTCAGGACCGGATAGTTCAGGCAACTCCCAGTCTAAAATCACCACGTCATAGCGACCGGTGCGCAGACATTCAAGACCCTCTCCACCATTATGAACAATGTCGATGGCATAGTCTTGCTTTAACGACACGTTAATCAATGTGGTCAAATCTTTGTTATCTTCAACCAAGAGAATCTTCGGCAAGTGAAACTCCAAAATGCAAAGTGCGCTTACAATAATGCAACCTGCAATTCTGCTTTAATACCCAGGCCAACCAAAATGCACACCAGGAAATTGGATTGAAATTATCACTCACGACTAAAGTGCTAATGCTGCTTGGTTTTCAGCTGCTCTTCGAGATTGGTCTGGCCGGAACAGTAGCCCACTTGCAGCATGAAGCGGAGCAAGATGCCCAGCGGGCAATCAAAGCGCATTCAATCTCAGATTGTATCAACCGACTGACGGGAGATTTATACGATCTCTGGATTATGATCGGCGCTTCGAGCAAAAGCAGCTGGCTGGAAACCGGTTATTTGCAGAAAATGTACCGCGGCTCAGTGGGCAAACTCAAAGCAGACTACAAAGAATTAGATCAGCTCACCGCTGATCAGCCCGAGCTCAATGCCGCAGCCCGGCAATCGAATGCCACAGTGAGCGCAGCCACCGTAATTCTCGACAAAGGGGTTGCCGCCCTCGAAGCAGCCGATCTACCTGAGGTAATACGGATCAACAAAGAGCTTTTCCCCAAGCTGAAAGTAATGTTTAAAACTGTACTTTCACAAGAACTCAAACTTGTGGAACGCCACGAAAAAGAAGTCTCAAAATATAGCCAGAAGCACCAGGCGATTATTCGCGGACAATTGCTGCAATTGTCCACGGCGGCATTGATTATCAATATTATCTTCAATCTGGTAATCGCCTTCTTACTGGTCAAGGGCATCACTTCTCGCTTGAAAGTAATCAGCGACAACACCAGATTATTTTCACAGCGACGGGAGTTGCACGAACCAATTAGCGGCGGCGACGAGCTGGCCGAGCTGGACAAATCTTTTCACCAGATGACTGAAAGATTACTGGAAACCGAAAATTAGCATCAAGAAATCGTCAATATGATTACTCACGATATGCGCTCGCCTTTGACTGTGATTCAAGGCTGTTTGGCTATGCTCAACACCCGGCAGCTCGGTACATTGAATGAGAAAGGCAATCAGCTGGCGCCGCTGGCCGAAAAAAATTGCAAAAGAGTGATGCAACTGGTGAACGATTTGCTCGATATTGAAAAAATCAAATCTGGCATGATGCCCGTTGATCAATCGAAGTTTTTCGTCAATGAATTATTTGAAGAAGTGAATGAATCGCTGGCAGTGTGGTTGCAACAATTAGGCATTAAACTGAAGATTACGGACAGCGATGCTTATGTGCTGGCAGACAAAGATCTGGCCACAAGAGTAATCTTCAACCTGGTATCAAATGCGGTGAATTACTCGCGCCGCGGCGACACGATAACGCTCAGCGCAGAGCAGGTAGAAGATTGGGTGGAAGTTTCAGTGCGCGATCAGGGCAAAGGTATTGCAGCGAAAATGCAAAAAGCCATTTTTGAGCGTTTTCAGCAAGTGGAAGAGCAAAATAGCGGCAGCGGCCATGTCGGCTCAGGTTTAGGCCTGACAATCTGCAAGTCGATAATTAACCTCCACGGCGGTGAAATCTGGGTGGATAGCAAAGTCGGGGCAGGCAGCAACTTCCTTTTCACCCTACCGGCGGTCAATGCCTGAAAGAGTGGGAAATTTTCAATTTAAGCAATATCTGCAGCGGCGCGCTATAAAAGTGGGTAGATCCTTTATCAAGGACCGATTCTTAGTATTTTAGCTTCTGGAGGTTTAATTGATGAGCCCTACCGAAACGTCGACCCGTCGGAGGTTCCCACGTCTATGCTCGAGCGCCTTTGAGCATCCGGCCGACAGACAAGCCCTGGAAGCACTGCGAAAGATTCCTGGCCTCGATAAGCTGATTCGCAAGATGTTGGAGCTGGGTGCTGAAAAAATCATGCGTGTTGAACTTCTGGGCGGAGCGGTGCACATCACCCCCAAACAGTGCCCACGTGTTTACAAGCTCTTCAAAGAAGCCTGCGAAATTCTCGATGTGCACGAGCCAGACTTGTTCCTGGCGTCAAATCCAATCGTCAACGCTTACACTTTTGGCGTAGAGCGACCCTTTATCGTTTTGCAGTCAGGCCTTGTCGATTTGCTTGACGACGAAGAACTGATGGCCGTCCTCGGCCACGAACTGGGACACGTTAAAGCCGGTCACGTGCTCTACCGCAGTCTGGCACTGATTATGATTCAACTGGTGCACATGGTTGTGCCAATTCAGGGCATTGCCGCCATTGCCTTAAAAATTGCCTTATTCGACTGGTACCGCAAATCAGAAATGACTGCTGACCGGGCAGAACTACTGGTAGCTCAGGACGTCAACATTTGCTTGAACGTGCATATGAAGCTGGCTTCTGGCTCGAAAACAGTGTTTGCCCAGATGAGCTGTCATGAATTTCTCAAGCAGGCCGACAGCTATGAAGAAATGGACTACAGCACTTTGAACAAAGTCTACAAATTGCTCAAAGAAGTTTTCCGCACCCACCCCATTCCTGTTTATCGCGCCAAGGAAATTAAGCTCTGGTCTGAAACCAAGGCCTTCAAAGAAATCATGGCCGGCCGCTACCCCACCTCAGAGGCTGAAGTCAATCTACGCGCTTGCCCACATTGCCAGAGCAAGATTGCTCCTTCATTCTTCTTCTGTCCTGATTGCGGCAAAAACGTTCGCATCTAGTCGAGCTGAATTTAAAAATGAAACGTATACGTTTTGTTTTGAGAATTCATTTGAGTTTGAGCTTTCCAAAATGAAACGATAACGTTTCATTTTGGAGATCTGAATTCTGCCCGCATCTCAGCTTTTGGGCAATTCAAATTTAGGAAAATCCAGTTCTCTAGTCATGGGTGCCGTGCCCACAAGTTTCTCGGCAGCAATGCCGCGCACAACTCTATCCATAATATTTTCGATGCGCACATAGCCGGTAGCAATGCGATTTTCCTGGCTTTCGATTACAGGCAACCGCTTCAGGCCGTGCTCGCGCATGGTGAGCATAGCCAGTAGAGCCGAATCAGCTGTAGACACTGCAATGGGATCTCTGACCATAATTTCGTTCACGGTCATGGCCGGAATATGACGAGCGCGACTGGTGGTCGACGCTTCAATGGCCGCCAATAGATCAGAGCGCGTAATCAGACCAATGAGCAAGCCGTGATCGTCAATGACGCAACAAAAATCCAGTCTGTGTTTATTGATGCGTTCAATGGCTTCTTCCACTGAGCTGTGCGGCCGCAGTGGAGCACCGGGCAAAGCATCGATAACAGAATCAAGTGTGATTGATTCAAGCACATCGCGATATTCATCTAAACTTTTAGCCGGTAGTCCGCGCCTTTTAACCGCCTTAGCAACAGCGTCACGCAATGGAGCCAGCGCCAGAGATATCTGCGTAAACACCCCGCGACCAAGCACCACTACTTGAACATCAGTACGGGCTCTGACTGTGGCATTACGCGGCCGATTGTCAAGCAAAGCGGCTTCACCAAAGAAGTCACCGATACCGAGCACGGCAATGACATCGAAAGTTTCGTCAGCACGCTTTTTTAAAATTTCCACTTCGCCGTCTTCAATCATGAAAAAGTCTACGGCGGCGTCTCCCTGTTCAAAAATATAATCGCCGGCGGTGTAAAAAGCACGAGAGACACGCTTGGTCGGATCTGCGCGCAAATGAGCCAGGGTGCGGGGGAAGATCAGATCAAAGCTCCACTCCAGACCTACTTTTATTTTTTGCGAAATGGACGGCAACTTCATCAAATAAATGCCGCGCCACAAAAACCAACCAAGAAACCCTGAAATATGCAAACCGGATATTTCAGCAATGGCATTGCGACCACCAATAGAACAAAGCTGCCCTTGCATTTTGAATGAGAAAGGCTCAGTCGGGCGTCCCTTTATGGCCCGTACGATATTGTTGGCCACCTGCACTCCCTGGCGTTCGGCAAACTGTGCCACAGTGGGGCAAAGCGAGCCGTCCAGGGCATTAACGGTGGCGGCGCAATCACCAATGGCCCAGGCATTGGCATAACCGGGCACGCGCATATCAGCTTCCACGGCAATGCGCCCATGTTTTTTGGGTACAGTGAGGCGATCTACCAGGGGCAAAACAATTGTGCCGATGGTACAAATTACCGTGCCACCATGCAGCAATGTGCCGTCGCGCAAAGCAATTCCATCTGGTGTAGCTCTTGCTGCATGCGAATTTAAACGTATGTTGACGCCGGATTTTTCCATTTGTTTGCGCGCGCGAATACGCAATGATTCATTTACTTCGGGCAAAATCTGATCACGCGAATGAATCATGGTGACGTTAATGTCTTCAGCTTTAATATTGTGGAAAAATTTCAAACTCTTCCGCAAAAGATCATTGACTTCGCCGGCCACTTCTACGCCGCTAAAGCCACCGCCTACAACAATAAACGAAAGATACCAGCGCCTTCTCTCATCGTTGTCGCAGACTTCGGCTTTCTCCAACCTTTGCATGACATGAGCCTGCAAAGCAAGAGCGTCACCAATTGTTTTCAAACCAAAAGCGTGTTCGTCCATTCCGGGAACGAGCGCCAGATTGGCACCATTGCCGCAAGCAATAACGAGCTGGTCGTATTGCATTTGCCGGCGTTTACCGTCGTGGGCTTCATATTCAATTTGATTGTTGTCGAGGTAAATGCTAAGCACATCTTCGGTACGACATTGCACATGATCTAAAAGCTGGCGCAAAGGCGCGCCCACGTCTTTGGGTTGCACTGCGGCACTGGCCACTTCAGCCAGAAGCGGGTGAAAGACCATATGGTTTTCGCGATTGAAAAGAACAATATTATATTCGTCGACAGCGAGCTGCTTGCGCAATGCCCGAGCGCATTTTACACCCGAAAAGCCGCCGCCCAAAATTAGGATTTGCTTCTTCGACATTGCGCACCAGTAAGATTACTTCTACACCTGCCCGGAGGCCGGCAAAATCTAACAAATTTTGCCCTGGTCAAACATTAAGGGCATCGTCCACAATTTCACCATCTTTCATGCGCACAATGCGCCTGGCGTGATTGGCAGTTTCCTGGTCGTGAGTGACCACAATGACGGTGATACCACGGGAGACCAGTTCATTGAACAAACGCATGGTATCTTCGGCCGTATGGCTATCGAGAGCGCCCGTGGGCTCATCGGCTAAAAGAATACTGGGGCGATTCGAGAGCGCTCTGGCAATCGAGACCCGCTGTTGCTGGCCGCCTGAGAGCTGATTGGGCCGGTGGTACAAACGCTCACCGAGGCCGACCTGTTGTAAAACTGAAACAGCACGCTCCATTCTTTCGGCAGCTGGGACGCCGGCGTAGACCATTGGCAGCATGACATTTCCGATGGCCGACATGCTGGACAGCAAATTAAATTGTTGAAAAACAAATCCGATTTTGGCATTGCGCACTTCGGCTAGTTGATCGTCACTGCAGCTCAAAATGTCTACGTCATCAAGTGAATATGTGCCTGACGTCGGTCTATCAAGGCAACCGACAATGTTCATCAAGGTTGATTTGCCAGAGCCAGATGTGCCCATGATGGCCACATAAGCGCCTTTATCAATTTGCAAAGTGAGACCCTTGAGGGCATAGAGAGCCTCACCTCCCATTTCATAGACTCGCGTCACCATATTTAAATCGATCAAAGCGCTCATTTATTCTGACCTCAGCGCAACAATGGGGTCGAGTAAAGCGGCTTTACGAGCTGGATAAATGCCAAAGAACAAACCGATGGCCAGTGATACCAGAAATGACAAAATTACCGATGATGAAGTAACCACTGTACTCCACTGGCCGAGACTGCCTATCCAGTAAGCACTCCCAAGACCAAGCAAAATACCGAGGACACCACCGGTCAACGATAAAGTAATGGCCTCAATGACAAACTGCATGAGGATGTCGCGATATTTTGCGCCAATCGCCTTACGAATACCGATCTCGCGTGTGCGTTCGGTGACTGATACCAGCATAATATTCATGATGCCTATGCCACCAACCAGAAGTGAAATAGAAGCAGTGGCACCAAGCAAAAGAGCAAAAACACCGGTGATTGATTGAGCAGTTTGCAAAATGTCCATCTGCGTACGGATAGTGAAATCGTCTCCGTCAGGCGATTGCACGTTGTGGCGCAAACGCAATAGGTTGGTAATTTGAAATTGAGCCTGCAAATCTTCACCCGGTTTTGCTTGCACAAGAATACTTTTGACGGCGCGTCCGGAGACGAGATTTAAACCAAACAGAGTGGAGTAGCCTGTTTGAATCGGTATAAAAATTTGATCGTCTTGATCACCGGTAGCGTTGGCACCTTTGTGCTCCATCACACCGACAATGGTAAAAAGTTCACCGCGAATTAAGATCTGCTTACCTATAGCCGCTTCACCAGCAAACAAATCATCCACTACTCCGTCACCCACGGCACAAACCCGGGCGCTGTCATTTGCTTCTTGCACTGTAAAAAAGCGGCCCTGCCCCGGGTGAAAATTGCGAATATCAGGAAAAGAAGCGTCAGTGCCGACTACAGTGGTAGAAGTATTTTTCTCGCCGGCCTGCACCTGAAAAGAACCGGTATATTGAGCGGCTACATCTTCAGCGGCCGGGCAGTTTTCTTTGATGGCAATGACGTCTTCATAAGTCAGGGTCGGAGCTGTGCCCTGCCCCATATAAATACCAGAAGCACCCACAGAACCCGGGCGAATATAAATCAGATTGACACCGAGTGCCTGTACTTGTTTTTCCGCTTCACGCTTGGCGCCCTCGCCGATACCCATAAGCGTGATTACCGACGCGATACCAATGACGATACCAAGCACGGTCAGTCCGCTGCGCAGCCGATTACTTAAAATACCTTGCCAGGCAATTAAAAATAATTCGCGCAGCCCCATGCTAACGTCCGAAACCGCGGGGCACTGCGCCACCACCGGCGCCACCACGGCCAGCTCGGCCGCCACCGGCCCCAACGGGCATGCCGCCCGGTCCGCCACCTGAGCCGTATCCTTCGGCGGCCAATTGAGCTTTGTTGAGACCTTTAAGTACGACGTCGCCTTCTTTCAAGCCCGAAAGCACCACGATGGCTCGGCCGAGAGACGCGCCGGTTTTGATTTCTTTGAATTGCGGTTCACCCTTTTCGTCGGGCACATAGACACCGGCCTGGCCCTTTTTAGAAACTACGCAGACAGCCGGAATCGTGAGGGCATTGTCGTCATGACCAACAATGAAAGTAGCGCTGACATTCATACCGGCTAATAGCGCATCTTCGGCACTTTCAAGCAATTGAACGTGTACTTCAAATGTAGTGACGTTAGTGGTAACAATAGCCGCCGGTGCAATTTGTGTTACTCGCCCTTTGAATACTTTGTCGGGAATGGCAGTAGCGGTTATTTCTACTTCCTGCCCCACTTTCACTTTAGTGATATTTGCTTCTGAAACTTGCGCCACCATCTCAAGACGACCTGCCAGAGCCACAATCGAGCTTGAAGTAGCAGAAGTTGTTGATGACGAAGTGGTAGGAGTAACGATGGCACCGGCATCGGCATATTTTTGCGTGATGATGCCATCGAAAGGAGCGAGAATACGAGTGTCGTGCAACACACTTTCTATTTGTTGCAGGCTGCCTTTCGTCTGACTGGCACTGTGCAATGCAGCCGCGACGTCTTCTTGCCTGAAGCCCGATTTCATCATATTGTTCTGTTGCTTAATGGTCTGCAAATCAGTCTCGCTTTGAGCTTTGGCTGAATGAGCTTGCGATAGTTCACTTTCGGCCGCCATCAAATTAGAGCGCGAAACGCGCGCTTGAGTTTGGGCGTTAATGCGATCTTGATCTGATATAGCACCATTATTGGCAAGAAAAGCTTGAGTCAAGGCAAATTGTTCGTCCCTCGCCAGCGTGGCGCGAATAGCATCCATCTGTGCCTTCAAGCGGTTTATATTACGTTCGGCATTGCTTACACCCTGCCGGGCTTTTTGTTCTTGATAAAAAGATGCGGCGACCTCTTGCGGCCGATTGCCCGCTTTCATTTTTTGATAATTGTCCATCGAAGCCAGGTAGGCGCCTCTGGCCGATTCCACCTGGCCTAGTAAATTACTGTCGTCCATGCGGGCAATCAGTTGGCCGGCTTTGACTCTGTCTCCCTGCCTAACCAGCAGTTGTTTGAGCAAACCAGTTTGCTTAGGGCTGATTTTTACTTCACGCTCTGGCTTGACAATGCCAGTGGCGACCACTTTCATGTCGGCTTTGCCGCGCTTCACTACGACGGTGTTTTTCTTCCAATCGCCGCTGTCTTTGTTCTGGCCAAAATAAAAGTAAGCGGCTGTGCCCAGCGCAACTAGTACAAGCAAACCGACAGCTATCCAGACTTTATTGCTGGCTTTCTTCATGCGCACGATATTCGTATTTGCGGGTGTGGTTGCTTTTTCATTTAGAATTTTCATAGACTGGGCCTGGCTTCAGCAGTGAGTGTGGGTACGGAAATCAGACCAGTGTCACGCAGCAATTGTGCCTGGGCTACATTGTAATTGATGATGGCCTGAGCTTGAGTGGTGAGAGCGTTGATATATTCGCGTTGAGCCTGAATCAATTCAAGGTTGATACCCTGACCATAACGCAAGCGCAAATTAGCCAGACGTAATTGCTCAGTAGCGGCTACAACCGCTTCACCGGCCACATCGACCTGAGCTTCGGCCGTAAGCATATTAAGATAGGCACTACGAACCTGTTGCAAAACTGTAATTACCTGTTGATTGAGTTGGAGCATTGATTGCCTGGCCAGAGCGCGGGCGGAGAGCGTGTTGGCGACGTCAGGCAGACCAAAACCATTTAGATTCCAACTGAGGTCAAAACCGGCGGTGAATGAACGTCCACCGCCACCACTGATACCAATTCCGCCACCACTGCCGCCGGTAGGAATAATGACGGTGGAACCGGTCAAATTGTTGCCGGCACCGTTAGACCTTCCGCTTGTAGTTACGGTTTTGGTGGTAAAAAACTGAAAAGTAGGATAGAGCGGAGCCGCGGCCACCTGAATATTCCGATCGGCGGCACGCCGCAAATATTCGAACTGCTTCAGCTCGGGGCGAAAGCGAGTAGCAGCTACTGTCAATTTATTGATGTCGATAGAATCTTCAAATAAGCGCGCTTCACTGACGCTTTCTTGATCAGGCAAAAAATTGATGGCAATATTGGTGTTAAGTAAAAGCGCCAGTTGCAGGGCCGCTTGGCGCAAATTGACTTGTTGCTGCAGCAGGGCTTGTTTATCTAAAGCCAGCTGCGTGCGCGATTGATAAATGGCAAAGTTAGTGCCAACTCCCGCATCTTTCAACTCTTGATTGAGCTGTACTTGAGCCCGCGAGAGCTCTACCGACTTAATGCGAATGCGCAAGAGCAGGTGATTGAGTAGAAGATCGTTATAGCGCTGGTAGACACTAAGCATGGTGTCATTAATACTGGCTCTATAAGCGTTTTTGCCGGCCTTGGCCCGACTCAAATTGGCCAACGAGTTGAAGAGTATGCCACCGCCCTGGAAAACCGGATAGCGAATAGTGGCCGAATCGGTGAAGAAAGGAGTGCCCGTGCCACGCTGAGTGTCGGTGCGCTGACCGCGCTTAGTCAAAGTAAAATCAGGCAGAGCCTGAGCCACCGAGCCGAAGAACTGATAGCGCTGCGACTGATAGGCGGCTTGCGAAATGCGAATAGGCAGGTTGTTACTGAGGGCGTAAACCAGAGCTTGCTTGAGGGTTATCTGCTCGTTGTAAGCCGCTTCAAGTTTGATCGGTGGCAGTTTGCCCTTACCAATGGGCAAAAGCTCAGACATGATGATTTGACCAAGAGAAATTGAACGCGCTTTATCGAGCTCAGTACTGGTGAGCTTCATGTCGGTATTGTCGGCGGAAAAATTCGGCCCGGGTTTGGCGGGGTAGAGGTCGCGGATGCTGGCATTGCCAGGTGGCCTGAGCATCGAGCCCGAAGTATGCTCATTCGCCCGGCTGTCAGGCAAAGCCGGTGCGTCGCCCAGATTAGTGCCGGGAGCATGAGGTGCCTGCGACGGCAGGGAATTGTCATGAATTTCGGATGGAGGCGGCGCGATGCGCTCCAGGCCAGTGTTTCCCGCACCGCCCTGGTCTAAGGCTTTGCGCTCGGCAATCGGATCAGGAGCCGATGCGGGTGCAGCATCAGCCTGACCACAGGCTGCGGTGCCTGAACTCAAAAAGAGCGTTAGAAGAACGGAATAGCAAGCTGACTTCATGACTTCCTGTAGATGCCGCATTTTATTGAAGACGATACAACACGGCTAAAAGTTCAAATTACAGGATCAATTATTGCTCATTAATTTCAGGTCTGAGCTTTAGTCAGTTCTAAAAAACGGCTGAGGTCATCTCGCAAGGCCAGGAAAGACTGGTAACCCTCACCCTCGTGCAGCTTTCCGTCTGTGCCCGTGCGCAGGCGCAAAGTTTTCAACAGCACTTCATCCATGCCCGCGGACAAATCAGGTAAAAGTTCTGAAGGCCGGCGTAAAGAGAGCAAAGGTGTGAGATATGGATTAGACATTGCGAGCTCCATGTCTACCATGGCTTTAAGCGAATCACTGGCCCAGTCATTGCCTTCAGCGTTGCCGGCGGCGGCAAAAGGGTTGAAGCCGACAAAAGTTTCCCACAGAATAATGCCTAGAGCCGTAATGTCATCACAATCGAGCCAGGGATAATACTGGGGAGTGGTCAAGCAGGCTTCCGGCTCAATTTGACCAGAGGCCACTGCCATGGCACCAAAATAGCCCAGCTCACGGAATAACAAACCATTTTTGCTGACCACAATATTTTCAGGCTTAAGATTGCCGTGATGAACAAAAACAGCATTTTCGCTCAAGTCGGCCATTACCGTACAGATGTCAACGGCCGCAGACAAGACCTGTGGTCCTGGGTCGATATCATATTTAATAATATCGCGCAATGTCCGGCCAGCACTAAATGCGGTGCTATAGAAATTATCCTGCACCGAGCTAACCACAGGCAACCGAGGATGCACAATGCCTAAACGCATCACTTCGCACTGAAGTAGAAGTTGGGCCTGCGGCAGCAGTTCGCGAATGACATCACCAGTGAGTCCAAGCAGGCGAGTCGGATTTATAATTGCTCCGACTTGCGCACCAAATTCATTTTCTGGTTTAGCCACCTTGATTGAGAATTCGGCACCGCTTTCGTCGACACCGTGAAAAAGATAGAAATAGAGACCTTCTTCGATCAGGTAATCAAGTCGATAATTGCCAATTTCTTTGCCGAGCCAATCCGTCCAACTATCTGCTCTTTCAGTGCTCACACTCCGCCTGGTGAGCTCTGCTTGCACTTGCAAAAATTGTCCTTCGATTTCTGCAGGCGCAGGCAATCCGGCCAGACTACAGCCCATGAGAATGGTGTCAAAACTTTGTTTTAGAGCTAGAAGTGTTTCGTCGGTTTCGTTTTCTATTGTCACGGTAGTTTCAGAAATGTCTTTCTTGCCTCCATTCCACCAGTGAAAGAATATCTTGTAAACTGGCTTTAAACTGCTGAAAAAGCTGTTTGGGAGCGGTAAAGTGCAGCTCGTCAATCACACGGGCATCAGTGCCTGTAATAAATATTCCCAGATCCTGCACGTCGGAAAATTTCCAGATGCCCTCTACTACTAGGCCGTTACGACCACCTAAAGTTTCAGTATGCTTGTCGAGCATCTCAAAAAATTCGGGCTCTGATGCATCGCGCACCACCATTTCAATGTTACTGAACTCTTCGTCGCTTAAGGCATGGGGCGCTTGCGACAATAACTCGACAAATTCGTCGGCGACAATTTTGGACAGCGGTTTGCCCCGATAGAAATAGTGAAATTTGACGTCGGGCTCAGCTTGCAGATAAAACTCTTGCACCACCAGCTCACTACCAAGAGTACTACCGACTGCCTGAGCTTGCCAGCCTGGAGGCATTTCGCGTAGCTGAAACTGGGCAAGATTGAGAATGCTGCTCACGGTGATCACCTTTGCTCAGGCAGAAGAATTCAAAGTTTCCTGTGGGTGCTTGCCGAATATATACCCCCGAAGCGCTGCCCGGAACCCCTTGCAGCGAGTAAAAGCACTGAACCGAAACCAAAAGATCTGGGCGCGAAATAAAAACTAGATTGATATCAATCTAGTTTTTAAATTGGCAATTCTCTAGCTAGACCGTTGGTGTGTGCGGAGAGTCGTCTTCCGGCTCGACATCGACTTCTTCTGTGCCTGTTGAGCCGTTGCTCTCAGACTTTTCCTCACCTGAGTTTTTGAG
>JADYXQ010000306.1 GCA_021772135.1 Candidatus Obscuribacter sp. | reverse complement strand
AGTGTGAATTGGATTAATGGCCCGCTGCGGATAGGCCACATGCCCCTGCTTGCCCTCAACGGTGATGCGGCCATTCAGTGAGCCTCTGCGGCCGTTCTTGACCATGTCACCGACTTTTTTTACCGAGCTCGGTTCGCCGACAATGCAATAATCGATTTTTTCGTTACGTGCCTTCAGGGCCTCCACCACTTTGATGGTGCCGTTTGTGGCCGGCCCTTCTTCGTCACTGGTGAGCAGCAGTGCAACAGATGCTATTGCTGTATTACTATCGTGAGCTTTGCTAAAACGCTCAAGGGCTGTGACAAAAGCGGCGATGTTGGCTTTCATATCAGCAGTGCCGCGCCCGTATAAATTGCCGTCACGCTCAGTTGGTTCAAAGGGCGGGCTGACCCAGCTGCTTTGTGCCCCCACCGGCACCACATCGGTGTGTCCAAGGAAAACCAGGAGCGGCCCGGTTTTTCCCCGTCGTGACCAGAGATTTTTCACCTCTCCGAATGGCATGGTTTCGTTTGCAAAACCAATAGCGGCCAGACGGTCAGCGATTAAATTCTGACAACCGGCGTCATCAGGAGTGATAGACGGAAGCCGCACCAGGTCTTTAGTCAGCTGCAAAGTTTCAGACATCAGCTTTTATTTTCTTCTATTTCAGTTTCGGCCGAGCGCAGAAGTTCGTTGATGCTGACTTTGCTTCTAGTTTTCGCGTCTACTTGTTTGACGATTACGGCGCAATAGAGGTTGTATTTTCCGTCGGCCGATGGCAAGTTGCCTGAGACCACCACTGAGCCGGCTGGAATTCTGCCATAACTAATCTCGCCGGTCATGCGGTTGTAGATACGTGTGCTCTGACCGAGAAATACGCCCATAGAAATCACTGAGCCTTCTTCGACAATCACGCCTTCGACTACCTCAGAACGGGCACCGATGAAGCAATTGTCTTCAATGATTGTGGGGCTGGCTTGCAGTGGTTCTAGCACGCCGCCGATTCCGGCGCCACCAGATAAGTGCACGTTTTTGCCGATTTGCGCGCATGAGCCTACCGTGGCCCAGGTATCAATCATGGTGCCTGAGTCTACGTAAGCGCCGATGTTGACAAAGGCCGGCATGCAAATAACGTCAGGGCCGATGTAAGCTCCCCTGCGCACCGCTGCTGGTGGCACTATGCGAAAGCCGCCTTTGCGAAAATCGGCTTCTGAATAATTTTCAAATTTGCTCGGTACTTTGTCGTAAAAGTTGGTAAATTGCGACGTCATCATGACGTTGTCGTTAACGCGAAAAGAGAGCAGCACAGCCTTCTTCACCCACTCGTTGACTTGCCAGTCACCGTCTATCTTTTCAGCCACTCGCAAAGTGCCGTTGTCAAGACCGGCAATTACTTCGTTAATGGCACTGCGTAAACTGCCCTCGGCGTTCTTGACGTTGATTTCCGCCCGGCGCTCGAATGCCGCTTCGATGGTATCTCTGGTTTTTTCGGTGGTTTGCATTGGCTATCCCTTATCGACTGGTCTGGTCAGCCGTCTATTCTAGCGCCTGCGGTGGGTAATCAGGCAGGTGAGGTGAATATTGTGTGCATTCGATTGAGATCAGAACGTATACGTTCTGATCTCAATCGAATGCTCCCGATCATTTTCAAAACTAAAACGTATTTACCGGCTTGTTGTAAATATCTGATTGAATTTTCCTCGCCGATAACGGCGATAAATATCGAAGTCGCTGTCCATGCTGGCAATGTCCGTGATACTAAGTCTCTCTGCCACGATGATCAAAGACAGATCGCCAAAGTCGGCAGGTCGATCTTGGTACTTTTGGTTCAAGTCAGCCAGGCGAACATATTCAGCAGGCAAGAGGGATTCTATCCGGTATAATTTTTTTACGATGTCGTTGAGAAACTCGTTTTGTACTCGCCAGTCGCTTTGAAGTTGCCACAACACCTCAGTAACAATCGGTTCCGTCGTTACAAATTGCCCTTTAAAGCATGAGAAAAATTTTCGCGCATCGACGTGCCAATCGTCTTGAGCATTGTAATACGCACAGATCGGCCCAGCATCAATCAATGTATACTGCATTTATTTTGTTCGACGGCGAGCGGCCGCTTTAGCCTCGAACGCTTTGGCCATTGTATTTTTTCGCACATCTCTTGTGCTTGAATCGCCTGTGCCATTTAAAAGGTTGACAGGGTGGCCGCCGCGTCTCTCAAGAAAAGTTGTGCCTTCCTGGAGTGAACGCCACTTCTCATCGATAATTTGTCGAATGGCGCTGCTGCGATCGCCCGCTCCGATATCGCGGACGATTTCGTCTAGCTTTTTGTCGTCTTCGGGTTCAAGCCGTACAGTTAACGTCATTGATTAAGGCTCTGTAATACGATTGTAATACGATGTTATCATAGTTTTGATTCTGTTGAAGCAACAACCCACAGAATGCATCTGCTCGTTGGTATTTGCGCCAGGCCTGGGCATATAGAACCTGACAAAGAGGAACTGCATGGCGGGCTATGTTGAAGTTTTAGATGATACAGCCGGCTCATAGATGGCTAATTTTGAGCTGACCATCAAATATGTGGCGAAAGATGTGCAATTCTGGCGTAGCACTTTACTGCTGTCTTCCCCGATCTGGGGCGGAGCAATTCCAGTAGTTTGCTTATTTGTTTGTTCTTTTATTCTCTATAAGACTGACTACAATCCCGGCATGATTATCGGTATTGTCACCGCTCTTTTGTTTTTCAGTTTGGCCTGCTTATGCACCACATTGACGCTGATGGATACTCGCATCATCTTGAGTAAAAACGGCCTGCGCTTTCCACCATTTATGACACTTTTTTCTGCGCACGCGAATGGAGTTAAGTGGTCCAAGATTAAGGCCCTCAGCGTTCTTTCTATTCTAGATGAGCCTGAAGCTGACATTAGCAAGTTACCGCTAGAGGAAATGCTGTTGCAGTTTAAGATGTTGGACGGCGACGAAATCTCGTTAGTCGCCCTAAACATAGTCAAAACCGATCTTGAAAAATTGCTTCTGGCTTTAAATGCCTGGCTACCCGAAGATGTGCGCAATCCAAATCTTGTCTATCTGGAGAAACAGCTTAGGGCCTCTTTTCCAGCAACGGCATTTGCTCCGATTGAACCTGGTTTTGTTTTCCCTGGCCGTTACCTGGAAGTGATTAGACAGCTGTCATTCGGCAGGCTGTCAGCTGTCTATCTCTGTCAGGAAAAGGGCATGTACGAACGCATCCTGAAACAATTTGTAATTCCACCAAATACCAGGCCGGAATTAAAAGCGAAAGCCAGGCAGATGTTCGAAAAGGAGGTAGCTGTTCTGCTTAAACTTGAACACCCGCAGATAGTAAAAGTGGTGCAGTTTTTTAATGAGAGTGAACGCAGTTATATTTTGCTTGAATATTCAGAAGGCAAGACTTTGAGAGAGATCATCGGCGAAGATGGCCCTCAGCCGGAAGAGCGCGTCATTCGCATTGCCAAATCACTGTGTTTGCCCCTGGCATATTTGCACGGCCAAGATCCGACGATTGTGCACAAAGACATAAGTCCAGAGAATATCATCCTTCAGGAAGACACGGCGATAATTATCGATTTTGGTGCGGCCAACGAGTTTCTTGGCACCGTCACCAGTACCATGGTAGGCAAGCAAGCCTATGTAGCTCCAGAGCAATTTGCAGGGCGAGCAGCCACAGCCAGCGATCTCTATTCGGTTGGTGCAACTCTATATTTTCTACTAACAGGTGTTGATCCTATACCCCTTACCTGCTCATCGCCTAAGAAATATTTGGCAGATAATTCCGAAATCAGTGATATCAAAATTTCAGAACAAATGGATCAACTTGTTAAAGACTTAACTGAGATTGAAAGAAGTGATCGACTTGATAGCATCCAAACGCTCATTATGCGCCTCGATGCGCTGGCTTGACCAGCTTGTGTGCGATCAAAACACCGTGAGATTAAGGTTCAGATTGTGCAGTATTTCTGCCGCT
>JADYXQ010000305.1 GCA_021772135.1 Candidatus Obscuribacter sp. | reverse complement strand
GAAGATTTACGCCCGGGCGTAAATCTTCCAGCATTACCCATCCCCGCTGTGACGCACTAGCGCACAGCTTTGAAGCGCATGTCGTACGAGTTGACTATATCATTTACTTTGTGCTGGTTGTTTTCTTTTGGCGAAGCGACGGCTTTTTGGCTCTCTGACTTCAGCAAGTTGCCACGATCATCAAAGACGTTGGTATCTTTGCCCCCATCCTTATGATGTGTGGAATTAACAGATCCGCCCTTGGAATCTTTGGCTTCTGAATGAGTCAGAGAGCCATCTTTATCGAAGACATTGGTTTCTTTGCTGCCATCTTTGCCATAAGTAGAATTGATTGTGAGGCCGTCTTTGTCTCTGTCTTCAGAGTTAGTGCGATTACCATCTTTGTCAAAAACATCAGTTTGTTTGCTGCCGTCTTTACCGTAAGTCGAATTAACTATGCGACCGTCAGCGTTTTTGTTTTCAGAATTGGTACGGAAACCATCTTGATCATAGACGTTAGTGTCTTTACTGCCGTCGGCTCCTTGAGTTGAGGTAATCGTGCGTTGATCACCATTATCACCGCCTTTTCCGGAAGAGTCGTGGTTACTGTCCTTCATACCTTCGGCCGCCGATCTGGTTGCGCTGGCACTCGAATCAGTGCCGTTGCTTGATGAACCACTGGCGGCGTCCGAAGGGCCAAAGGAAATGCCGGTATTATCAGCACGCCCCGGGGGCAGGGCACCGGCGGAAGAATCCTTGCCGCTCGGCATTTCCGGACGTCCTCCTACACCGTAAGCCGATGATGCCTGAGACATAGCGCCGCGCTCGGCACCACCGTCGTTCTTAGCGAAATTTTCTGTTGAAATTTGTTCGACATCTCGCATGCAAACTCCTCCTGGGAGAAAAAATTGAAGAACTAGTAAAAGGGCGATTGGTCAAGTTCGTACATTCTTGACCGGCGCACGTAAAAATGTCGTGAGCGCTCTACTTGCGCAACTGCGCCTCACAGAAAGAAGTTTTTCTCAGATATCTATGTACTATTTTGCCCCATTTGCGAGTTGATCAGACCAGGCTCTTGAGGCATACTTGCAGCATCTATATGGAATCACAATGCTCAAACACCACGGCCGCTTTCCCTATTCGGCAATAAGCGAAAGGCAAGACTTCAACTGGCCCGGCGACAAGAAGCTGGCCGTCTACGTAGCCTTGAACCTTGAACACTTCAGTTACGGCGAGGGCCTGGGTGCCCAGCTGGCGGCCGCCGGTCAACCCGATGTGCTCAATTACTCCTGGCGCGAATACGGCAACCGCGTAGGCGCCTGGCGCATGCTCTCATTGTTCGAACAGCTGCAAATGCCAGCTTCAGTTTTGATCAACACCGCCCTCTACGAGCACTGCCCCCAATTAATCACCGCAGCCAGCCAGGCGGGCCATGAAATCGTCGCACACGGCTATGCCAACGCCTTTACGCAGCAAAAAATGAGCGCGGCTGAAGAAAAGCAAATGATTGTGGAAGTGACCAACACAATCGAAAAATATGATGGCAAAAAACCCAATGGTTGGTTATCACCCTGGATTGCCCAGACCGATGCCACCATCGACATTCTCAGCGAACAAGGCTACAAATATACGCTCGACTGGTGCCACGACGATCAACCCGGCTGGCTGCAAACTCGGACAGGCAAACCAATTCTATCGATACCTTATCCGCAAGAAATCAATGACATTCCCGCTATCATCGGTCGCCATATTGAAGCTTCAACATTCGCCGATATGATTATTGATCAATTCGAAGAAATGCTTGAGCAATCAGAAAAACAATCGCTGGTGATGGGAATAGGCCTCCATCCATATATTACCGGCCAACCATTTCGCCTGCGGCAGCTGAGAAGGGCACTCTTGCACATTACCGACAGAAAAAACAAAATTTGGCTTTGCACCGCCGGCGATATCGCCGATATTTTCTAACAGATTCTCAAGCAAGCGCTTACGGTACAGACATGAGCTGGTTCCAGCCCTGACCGGGTGAGCCGTAATTAGTGCCGGTATAGTTACCGCCGCCATCTATCCAGTGATATTTAGGACCATATTCAACTTGATGGTTGGTACCGGTACTGGTATCACGCACCGTCTCCTGTCCGCGAATATAATTAGAGAAATTGTTGGCGGCATGATCTTGCGAAGCCTGCCTGTTCCAGTATGCTGAGTTGATTCGGTCATTAGAAGCTTGCTGCGCCCAGTAGCCTGAAGTAATGCGATTATTGGCCGCCTGAATATTGGCATAATTTTGTTGAATTTGACGGTCTCGCACTGCAGCATTGGCCCTGTAATTAGCTGAAATGCGGGCCGTATTTGCGTCTGAACGCGCCTGCCATTCTGGCTTCATGGCAAAAGTTTTGAGCATGTGCAAAATTACATCGAGACCGACTTTGTCGTCAGCAGCAGGGCAAAGTTGGCCGGCAACCAAAGTCACCCACCACATGCCAGCTCCACCCGTCATCGATGCTTTAGTCGAAGCAAGATAATAACCAACTGCCGGAATGTTGCCGTACATGCCGGTAATCTTGATTGATTTAGCTTCGCTGCGCGTGGCATTGCCATTATAGTTGCGGGCGATATCAGGCTGGTCGGCTTCTTCCACCACTTGAATGTCGGTCAACACGCCTTTGAGTTTCTTCCTGGCATATTCTTCAATGAAGCGACGAGCGGGAATATAATTACTGACGATAGTGCCGTTGTACCATTTACCCTGAGTGAAACCGGTCCAGTTCAGGGTGGAAGTCGGCATGGTGTAGGGCGGAATATCACCGTCGCCAATAAAAGCTGTGCACGAATTATCCGGTGCAACCGCTACAACCCAGGGCCTTACGTCAATGCCGCTGATTCGAGTTAATCCACCTCTGGTGGTCCAGCCGGAGGGCGCTTCAACTGAAAAAGAATTCTCGCTGGGGTCGTTGAAGACCGCATAATTAGCGAAGCTCAAATTGGCCGGCTGTAAACCGGCGGGCGGCTTTTCAGCTTCACTGGAGCCAGCGTTTTTAGCAAGTGCAGCAATGGCCTGGGTGTTAAAACTGAGGCTGCTAATCATCTGGCCGAAAATTTCAAAGGGAACGGCCGAGGCGCCTACAGGAGATCTGGCGATACAAATATTGCCGCCGACGCCACTTGCCCGAGGATAAATTTCCATAGCAGCAACAGCTTTTTCGCCCTCCCCAACATATGTAGATCTGATGGCTGTGCCTAAAGCTTGCGGACTGGACCATTTTTGCCCCGGGGCCATCTTGGCGAGAAAGGAGCTGAAAAATCCACTGGTGTCGCTTATCTTTTCGGGTGCGTAAAAAGGCAAGATCGCCAGTGTGGCGCCGCTGGAATTCTTCGCCTCAATCTTGCCGCTTTTGGGATCGGTGGTAACCGACCAACCCTGCGGATATTTCAAAGTAAAAATAGAATTTGGGGCGGAATATGTTTGCCAGTTAACAGCGCCGGCGGCTGCAGAAAGCTGAGCATCAGCTGCGGCCGGCTGCGAAACGGTCGCGGTGGTGGTACTCGACTTGCCTTCCACATACTGCATAGCCTCCATAGTTTTCTGCCGCACCGCTGGGTCGAGGCCTGGCAATGCTAGAACAGCTTGCAGATTGGCGATGCTTTCGCTATCTTTTTTCAGTTCCGATTGCACATTGGCCAGCCTGATCAGAATCTCAGCTTGCGAAGGTTTAATTGCAGTTGCCTGTCTAAAATATTGCTCGGCTTTTTCCAGTTCCGCCACTTTGGTCGCTTCAGACGTAGTCATGTGAGCGTAGGTCTGGTGAGCCGTACCGACGTTGTAGATTAGTTCGGCGTCGCCTGGATAAATCTCCAGCGCTTTATA
The DNA here is from genome assembly GCA_021772135.1 of Candidatus Obscuribacter sp. GTDB lineage: Bacteria > Cyanobacteriota > Vampirovibrionia > Obscuribacterales > Obscuribacteraceae. Next base: position 3,196 of record JADYXQ010000305.1, on the reverse strand, counting down.
CAGCATCTCAAAGCCCTGGCGGTGCTCACCGCCCTGCAACAATGAATTCCCTTGATTGCTTATTTGACAGGCCTGCTGCCAGGCTTCTTTGCTACCCGTGCCTGGAAACTCGTTGGCAAAGCAAGGGTTCAAAGTGGCAGCCACAAGTGTGCACAAACTTAAAAGAGCGATGCTTTTGATCGATTTCATTTGAAGCCCATTAAGAGGTATAGTTTGCCGTTTGGCATTATAGCCTACTTTATTTTGGCCACAGCACAGGAAACAGTTCGTGCTCCATGGCCACGCCGGCCGGCAATGCCTGCTCAAGACCGGCAAAATGCGGCGAAGTCACCCACGGCCGAGGAGCATGCACCATATCGTCACCCAAGAAACGCACTGAAAAAACGCGGCGGCGTTCTTGCACTCCGCTCGATGCGTGTAAAGTGAGCATATGAAAAGCGACCACGTCACCAGGTTCTACAGCCCAACCGAGAATTGAAAAACTGCGGCGATTGTTTTCAATATCGGGCAACTCACCAAGACTGCCTTCGGGAAACCATTTAGCCTGATTATCGCAAAACGAACGCGGCATCAGCCACGGCCCAAGGTGAGAGCCACCAACAAATTCAAGGGTATGTGCGCGGGGCACAGAATCTACCGGAATCCAGAAACTGCAATTCTGTTTGCCGTCGACATTGTAATAAGGCTGGTCTTGATGCCAGGGTGTAACCTGGGCCGTGTGCGATTCTTTGACTAGCAAGTGATCATGATAGAGCCTGGCGCACCGGCTTTGCATTAATCGTGCCGCCACCGCTGCTAGTGGCGAATCACAGATGAATCGTTCGTACTCTTCTATTTCTCGCCAATTGCAAAAATCTTCCACAAACAAACCCGGATCGTCTTTGCGACTGGCAATTTTGGCGCGAGGACTGAGAGTTTCGAGATTTTTCTCAATGCCTTCTGTTAATAGCGACACTTCGGCGGCATTGAGCAGACCTTTTAAAAGCACGGCGCCTTGAAGTTGATAATCGTCGACGTCGGCCTGTCGACAGACCTTTTGGGCGCGCTCCTCAAAGTTTAAATTTACATGCGGCATAAATACTATTTACCCGACTGCGGCTGTGGCTGCACCAGTCCGGTGGGTTGATATGATTCTCGCATTAGCCCCTCGAGGTCGGCACCCCGGTTGCGTCTTTCACGATTAACCACAACCGCACCCATATATTTGACGCGACGATAATTTGCCGGCGGCTCGAACAAACTTTCGCTTACGGTCTTTCTGGTGATTTTGTTTGTTTTGAGATAGACACGCGAAGAGAATTTGGCGGACCCTTCTATAATAAAATCGCGCCTGATCGAATTAGTCTGATAGCGCAGAGGAATGCCTCCCTGTGTGGGCAGTTTATAGAGAGCATAAATCAGCAATTCCGCTCGTCGAGGCACATCCTCAGGCATGAGCAAATAATCAATTTCAAATTTTTGGCTTCTCAAGCGCTGTGCTTTAAAGCCCTGAATGTCAACAATTCGGGGAACAGAGCCTTTCATAATAAAGTGTTCTTTGAAGTCCATTAGCAAACCTGTAACCAGGCCCGCTTCCCTGAAAGTTTTGAAATTTTGCAGGCAGTAAGTTTTATCGTCAGTACGATAAACAGTGACTTTCCACTGAGGCGGACGGGCCACCACCACAAAATTTTGTTTCTTATCGCCGTCCAGACGCAAGCCGAGTTCTGAAACGGTAAGACGTGTGGCACCTAGATAATAATGCTCTTGATCAAAACACAAAGCCTGAACTGTAGCAGATTTAGCCACAGGTTCAGCGGCACATTCTTGTGCGGCGCAGGCAAAAAACAAAGTCAATAAAAGTAGTAAATGAGATTTGGAATAATTCATGACTGATGCGTTTTGTGGAGTTATTTTATTGGTTGGGCAAATGATAACGACTAATAGTATGCTGCACAAGCTCGAAATGCCAATAGCGGGAAAATTGATGCACTCTCTTTCGTCACCAACCATATTCGCAGCCGTCACAGTCTCACTGATTTTGTATAGCTGTGCCAACCCTGTTGACGCCAAGCATAGAAACAATAGCGATGACTTCAGCAGCGCTAAAAATTCCTGGAAGCTAGCCGTACCCATCAATTCGGTATCGCCTAACGGCTTGCCTGCAGGCCGGCTCTTTTTGCTACTGCGCAAAGACAAAGTGGATCAAGTTCGCACTCTGCTAAAAGAAACAGCCAAGAAAAAAGGCGATGATGCAGAACGTGCCATGTGGCTCGGTGCCTGCCTTTCCAGTGAGGAGCGCTATGAACAAGCTGTGCAAATGTTTGATCAGTTTAAGACATGGGAGGAAGCTCCTAACTTAGTAATAATTCTGGCGGCAAAAGCCTATAGCGAAGATCAAAAGTTTGATAAAGCAATTAAATTATGCAGCATTGTGCTGGCCAAATGGCCTATGCCCGAGGCCTATCGCGTTAGAGCAGCCGCTTATATACTCACCAATAAAAACGACCTGGCTGTGGCCGATTACATTGCGCTGGCAGATTCAGATGCTTATGCCGCCAAACATCATCTGATGAGAGCAGGAAATTTGCTGGTCAAAATGGGCCAATACGACAAAGCGCTGGCACTGATGGACAGAGCGACTCTAGCGCGCGGAGGCTCCCAAAACGTCACTATCTGGCTTGTGCGGGGCGATTGTTATAAAGCGCAGAAGAAATGGCAAAAGGCCGTGGACGCTTTCACCAGCTCAATTGAACTTAGCAAAGTGCGCCAAGTCAAAGCTTCTCAATTTAGCCTGCCGGTTGCCTTCAAAGAACGTGCCTACTGTTATGAGAAATTGGGCAAGCATGCTCTGGCTGCAACTGATCGCCGGTCTTTGAGCCAGTTGAGCAAATCGATGGAAAGTGACCTGATTGGTGAGCCTAAAGATTAGTTGGCTGGGGGCACCCATTTGCGATGGAAATAGTCTGGCTTAGACTGATTTCAAAAATGAAACGTTATCGTTTGATTTTTGCAAACTCAAACGATAACGTTTCATTTTAAAAGCCGACAGACCCACCCCTTCATTTTAATAAAAAAACCGACCTATATACTACACGTGCTAATAAGATACTCCAACCCTCTCCTATTCATACTCGCAGATAGTGGCGACTGCTGACTAGCTGCTAGAGGTGTTATGCGGTGGAGCGCTAAAAACAAATCTGCTTAAGCAATCGCT
>JADYXQ010000304.1 GCA_021772135.1 Candidatus Obscuribacter sp. | reverse complement strand
GGAAGCTTTTACACAGCTATCTTCTCGGGTGGGCGAGTTAAATTCAGTGATGCAAGAAGCCAAAATACGCCTTGAAGCAGAACTGTCGCAAAAACAAAATGCTTTACAAGAACTGACCGAACTCACGGCGTCACAAGGGGCTCTTAAAGCTGAAGGTGAAGAGCTTGATGATTTAAAAGAAACTCTAGAGAGGCTGGAAGCCGAGTTCGAGCTGGTGGAGAAAAAAGGCATTGCCATCAAGTCTGAACTAGAAACTTTTGATATTAAGGCTGAAGAAATTAAAAAGCGCCAGAGAGAAAATTTGCTCAAAATTCAAGAACTAAAAGAGCACGAACATTCTTCCATCTGCCCACTTTGTTCGGCGCCGATTGTTGACAGAGCCGCTGTCATTGATCGGTACTTGCAAGAAAACCGAGAGATGGATAGCGACGTGGGCCAGCTGGCAGTGCAAAAAGAAAGACTGAATGACGAACGAGCTACCCTTCGCCTCAGCTATGCTGAAATGCGCAAGCAGCTGGAAGGCCGCAAAGACTTAGATAAGCGCATTGGCCAGTTTAACGAGCGGCAAAGTGCATTGCTTAGAGCCAATGATAACGTAGAGAAGCTGACAGTTGAACGCGCTAAATTAGAGTCTCGTCTGGCTGAAAGTAATTTTGCTCAGGTAGAGCGCGAGAGTCTAGTGGCTGTCAAAGCCGAATTGCATAAACTCGATTTTGACCCGGCTGTGTATGTCAGCTTGCAATCGCAGATTCGCCTAAAGCGTCACATTGAGTCGAAGCACCATCAGCTCACTAAAGACAATGATGAGCTGGCCCGCTTGAATGCAAAGCTGCCTCAGCTTAAGGGGGCTGTTGATGAAATTGTCCACGAGCTTAAGGGCGAACTTTATGGCCAGGAAGTACGTGGAAATTTGCAGGTAGTACTCTCTAAATTGAGCACATTTTCTTACGATCGCAACGAACATGCCAGGCTTAAACAGAGACTTTCAGAACTATTTGTCGCTTCGGAAAAATCTCGTGATCTCAACCGCGCCGTTTTAGAATTGCCGGCATTAGATGAAGCCTTGAGCGAACTCAATGCCGAATCTGAAAAGCGCGTTGCTGAAATTGAAAATATAAATTCTGAGCAAGTTGATTTGAGACAGCAAATCGATCAAATGGATTTGATTGAAAAAACTCTTGCCGGTCTCAAACCTTCTCTTGACGAAGTGCGCGGCTTTAAAGAAGATTCGGGGCGCAAAGTGGCTGTGCTCTCGGCGCGTAAAGACAAGCTGGTTGCCGAGCTGGCCATTTTGGCAGAAAGGCTTAAAGAAGTAGCGCTCTTGCGCGATGAAGTTGATGATTTTGCCTACCTTGTGGAAGTATTCGGCAAAAAAGGTATTCAGGCAGTAATTATCGAAAATGCCATTCCCGAAATTGAAAACGAAGCCAACCGAATATTGACCAGATTATCCGACAACAAAATGCATGTGGCTTTGATCACTCAGACAAAAACCAAATCAGGTACCATGGCCGAAACCCTCGATCTTGTTATTGGAGATGAGGTGGGCACCCGCAGCTATGAGCTATACTCCGGGGGAGAGGCTTTCAAAGTAAATTTTGCACTGCGGATCGCCCTTTCGCGTTTGTTAGCGCGCCGGGCTGGGGCGAAATTAGAAACTCTCATTATCGATGAAGGCTTTGGATCGCAAGATGATGCCAGCCGCGAAAGGCTCGTCAAAGCGATTCGCATGGTGCAAGCAGAATTTTCGCGCGTGCTGGTGATCACGCATATATCAGATGTACGCGAAATGTTCCCTGTGCAAATTCAAGTGACCAAAAACAATGGCGTATCGAGTTTTAAACTAGTCTCGTAATCTAGCAGCTATTTTATTTCAGTAGTTACTTTATTCAGATTCGCCCATCTTGCGCAGCTCATCAATCTTTTTCTGAATGCTTATCAGCCTTTCGTTGCTTTTCTCGAGTAGGGTGCTGTCTATTTTTGGTTTGACGGGCTCATCGCGCAATTTGCTGGCTTCAGGTGCGACATCGAGAAACCGAGTGAGCATTTCGTCTACCTGATAGAGCAACACCGGCTTCTGTAAATATTCATCCATACCTGCTTCCAGGCAATTTTGACGCCGTGAGTAAGCGGAGAGACCGACGATAGGCACGCGGCTACCTGTGCCGGCTTCGCCTTCGCGAATTCGCTGAGTAGCAGAAATGCCATCCAGTTCAGGCATTCTTAAATCCATGAAAATTATATCGAAGCGCTTTTGTTTAGCCAGTTTTACTGCCATAAGACCGTTAGTGACAAACTCAGGTTTTTTATAACCGAGGGCATGAAGTTGGCTGGCAAAGACGTGCTGCAAGCTTGGTTCATCTTCGGCGCATAAAATTGAGATGTCTTGTTTTCTCATTAAGCTACCGCATCCACCGTGTGTGTCGTGTGCAGTGGCAGATCAAACCAGACTGTAGTACCTATATGTTCTTTACTGTACATACCGATTTTTCCGCCCATTAAAGTAACGAACTGAGAGGCGATGGACAGACCCAAGCCTGTGCCGCCGTAAAGTCGGCGGGTAGAGCCTTCAGCCTGAACAAAGGGTTGGAACAGTTTCTTTTGCATTTCTTCTGAAACACCAATTCCAGTATCAGTAACGGCAAAATGCAAGGTGTCATTTTTTACTGATACAGCTACTTCGATGCCGCCTTTCTCAGTAAATTTGATGGCATTGTTAATCAAGTTTAGAAGCACCTGACGCACACGTCCCTGGTCACCAGCTATTTCGCTCGGAATCTCGCCAATATTAGCTCCCAGCACCAACCCTTTTTCGGCTGCCTTAACAGCGGTCAATCCGATAACTTCATCTAAAGTCTGAATCAGCGAGTACTTGATATTTTCAATACCCACTTTTCCGGCTTCCAACTTAGCAAAATCCAATAAGTCGTTGAGGATTGCAATCAGACGCTTTGAAGCATCGAAAATTCTTGCTGCCCGCTCTAAATTGTCATTGTCCAGGTCAGGATCGCGGGCAATCAACTCAGATAAGCTAAGTACTCCACTTAGTGGCGTGCGTAGTTCGTGGCTGATTGTGGCAATCAGTTGCGACTTGAGCTTATTGGTGATGACAGCTTCGTCTCTAGCCTCTTCAAGGGCCTTCTGGTCTAATTTTCGTTGAGTCAGGTCGCGGGTCACTTTAACAAAACCGCGGGTGCCGCCTTTGATTGGCGTAATTGTCACGCTGGCCCAGAACTGACTGCCGTCTTTTTTTACCCGCCAGCCTTCTTCTTCATAAGAGCCATTTTTCAAGGCCAGGGCCAGTTCATTAGCGGGGTGGTTCGAATCTATGGCGTCTTCAGTATAGAAAACCGAGAAATGTTTGCCGATTATTTCTCCTGCTTGGTAACCCTTGATGAGCCGGGCGCCTTCGTTCCAGGTCATGATCTGCCCGTCGGGGCTGAGAATCAAGATAGCGTAGTCCTTAATTGAACCAACAATTAAATTGAAGGTCTCTTCACTGCGCTGCAAAGCTGATGCTGAATGAGTGAGCGCCAGTTCGGCTTTCTTTTTTTCTGTTAAATCGCGTGTGACTTTAGCAAAACCGAAGTGCTTGCCGTTTTCGTCACGTAGACAGTTTATTACAACACCTGCCCAGAAGTAAGTGCCGTCTTTGCGCACCCGCCAACCTTCTTCCTCATATACGCCTTTATCTAAGGCTTCTTTTAATTCGTAAGCAGGGTGGTCAATGGCTTTAGCTTCAGGGGTATAAAAAACAGAAAAATGCTCACCGATGATTTCATCGGCAGTATAACCCTTAGCCCTCTGGGCACCGGCATTCCAGGTGATGATGTGACCTTTTGGATCAAGTGCAAAAATGGCATAGTCTCTTACACCCTGCACAAGATGTTTAAACAGTTCTGGGTTGTTCCGACCGGATTTCATAGACCTAATTATCCAACAGGTCAGCTGCCTGCGCACTAGAGAAATTTTAAAAATTTACACGGCCGCAATCGCTCAGTTTGACGAAGATAGGATAGTGGTCAGAGCCTATTGCCCGTAGTTGTTCATGCGATTGAGTTGCCACCTGAGGTGATACCAGTATGTGGTCAATGGGAATGCGGGCAAAAGGTGGGAGGTCGCCAGTCCATGTCAGCTCCGGCAGGAGGCCTCGACCTGAATTGCGCATGCCGCTATCTTTTTCCAGACGGGCAAAATATTGACTCCAGGGTACACAATTAAAATCACCAGATAGTATTGCCGGCGGTGACATGTCATTCGTCACTCTGGCTATAGCCACCATTTCTTCAGTGCGGTTATTAAAGCGCTCGAGCATCATGGGCGTACTTGTGTGCGCTGTCGCCACTGACCACTGCGTTGTGCCATTTGCGCTGGGGACGGCAATAGTTGCTTTCAATAGAGGGAAGCTGTTCTGATGAATGACAGAGTCGGTAACCAACCCAGGGTGAGTTCTTGCAGACAGATGACATCGGGCCTGTAGCGCTCCACTGCGGCGGTAAATAAATCGAAGTGTCGGTTGCCGATATAGAGATTGCTGTTCAGCAAAGAGAGATGCGAATTTCGCCTTCCAATGGGCTCGGCCGCAGGCCAGTTAACATAGGCCGAGGCAATAACAAAAACATGGCTCAAAGTGGCGATAACAGCCGCGGCATAAAGTCGTGGGTGCTCCCTCCAACTCCTTAGCAGAGTGAGGAAGAGAGCCGCTGCCAGCGCTACATAGAGCAGTTGCAATCGCAGTTGTGCCGCCAGATCGCGCACGTGATCGTCAGGAATGATAATTGTAAGCACCGCCGGGATTACGGTGACCGCTGTGCCGGCCAGTACAATCAAGTTCTTCGATGCCAGTTGATATTTTTCGCTGGGCATTTACTTGATGCCGTATCCGGGTATGGCTTGCAATTGCAGAAAGGCATAGAGGCTGGTAACTGCAGTAAAGATAATGGTGGCCAAAACCGCTTTTTTACTGAGCGAGGCAGGTAAAAGCGATAGCCCACCAAGTATTAGAGCCATTATGGCAATTTCATTGGGAAATAAATAGCGGCCTTGAGCCAGGCCATAATTGGCCATGGAGGCGTAAACCATAGCCCCCAGATTAATCAGTAAGCTGAGCGCGAGAGTGGTCCAGATTGCCGGTACGACCAGCTCGAGGCGCTCATCTTTGTTTTTTGCCAGGGCCAGAGCAGAAGACAGGCGCCCGGATTTTGCAGCGCGCCCCCACTGGACAATAGCTGTCACGGCACTGACGCTCATAATTGTCTGGTAAGCAAGATAAACAGGCCGAGCCATCTCTACTGTGAGGTAACCGAAATAACCCCAGTAAGAATAAATGATTGTGCGCCACCACCGGTGGTTCTGCAAAAAGCTCGAGGCGCTTTTGTGAAAATCAAGTTCTCGTTTGTAGGTGAGTGCCCAGGTGCGGTACATGGTTTTGGTGCCCAGATAATCACCGTCGAAAATAGCGGCGTTACGCAAAAACCACCAGCCGCTCAAAGTGCAGGTAGTAAGGGCAACAATTAAACCGTTCACTGCCAGATTAAGTAGGCGGGAGCCATGCAACCAGCAGGCCAGAATCATGGCGCAAGCTGCCATAGGAAACATGGAGTAGCCCGAATATTTGCTCAATGCCAGCCAGGCCAGCGCCAGACCGAGCAGGAGGCTACGTTTAGGCGAAAGCCCGTGGCGCATTGTCTTAACCAGTAAAACTAAAATTACTGAACCCAGCGCTGCCGTGGTGGAATCACAGTTGGCATAAGCATCGACGAAGATCAGTTGCGGATGGAAAATCAGCATCAGTGGTAGCGCCAGAGCCAGTAGCCTCGATGATTTAAAGAGTGTCTGGCCAATGTAATCGGCGCAGGGAATCATCAAACTCCCGGCTAGCAGGCTGCCGCAACGAATATAAACAAGATTGCCATGCCCCAGCATCGCTCCCAGTACATGGAAAACATAACCAAAAGGCGGATAAGAACCGTAAACAGCAGTGGCTCCGCCGGCCGCAACCGATGCGGCGTCAGGCAGACACAGATGTTCACTCAAAAAACGAATCATCCACAGATGAGCGTCTTCATCAGGCGCTTGATTGGTGGGCACGAGAAAAAGCCAGGGAATTCGCACTAAAAAATAGACTATAAGCAGTACCAGTATTCGAGCACGAGCTTCCACAATCACTTCTCACCGGTCAATCAGCCACTTTTTTAGCGTCTCAGCAGTTTAACTCTCGGTCAAACTCTGAATAATCCATTAGATTAGCCTTTGAATTAGTTATCATCTAGATAATAAGCTTAACTTCGACTGATGAATTATCAAATCGTTTATGAATGACCGCAATGCCGCTGCTAATTTTGAAACTCTACTTAATTCGGTAGAGGCGATCATTTGGGAAGCGGATTTCAAGACGGCGAAAATATTTTTTGTCTCCAACCATGTGGTCTCATTACTTGGTTATCCACTTGATAAGTGGTATGGCGACCCTGCTTTTTTTACCCAGATTTGCCACCCCGACGATCTGGTCAAAGTGCAAAAAGCAAAAGATGGTGTCACCAGAGAGCGTAATCACTACGAAGTGATTTACCGCATGAAGCGTTCAGACGGTCAGTATCTGTGGCTCTCAGACAGGGCCACCGTAGAATTCGACGGTCTTGAACCGCGCAGCATGCGCGCCATCAGCTACGACGTCAGTGAAAGACGGCGCATTGAAGAAGCGCTGGCTCTGGTGGTTGAAGTTATCGCCGAAGCAAGCGAGTTGGAAAATGTTGAAGACATAAGCTTGCATTGCATTACGCGAATCTGTCAGCTGGCTAACTGGCAGATTGGTCAGGCCTGGTTTCCTATCCCTGGCGATAGTGCTCTCAGGTGTTCTAATATTGTTTTCTATTCCGCGCTGCCGGCCAGTGCTTTTCGCCAGGAGAGTCTGGCTCAGAATTTCAAAATCGGTGAAGGCTTGCCCGGCAAAACCGCCACCGAAATTTCTCCAGTTTTCATAGACAATGTTGCCATTGAGCCGCGTGCCTCACTGGCGCTGACCAAGAGCATTCAAGCCGGCTTTGCCTTTCCGGTGCGCCATGGGCAAAAACTTCTTGCTGTATTTGAATTTTTTGGTGCGCGCCGCAGTGCCCCCGACAAGTATTTTTTGAATGCCGTAGAAGAAATCGGCACGCACCTGGCAGTAGTTTTTGAAAGACGCAGAGCCCAAGATCTGTTGTTGCTTCAGCGTGCTCACGAACAGATTATCCTTGATTCAATGCCTGCTCTTGTCTGGTACAAAGACAAAGAAAATCGCATTATGCGCGTCAACCGGGCCGCAGCTGAAGCAGTCAATATGCTGCCGGCCGAAATGCAAGGGATGCTCTGCCAGGATGTTTATCCGGAAGAAGCGGAGCAATATTTTCTTGATGATCTGGAAGTGATTAATACCGGCCAGGCAAAGCTCGGTATTGTCGAGCGTGTGCAAAATGCCGACGGCACTAAAAGTTGGTGCTCCACCGATAAGATTCCCTATCGCGATGAGAACGGTAACGTTCAGGGCGTAATTGTTTTTGCTTCAGATATCACCCAACTGAAAAATGTGGAAGATGAGCTGAAAGCCGCCCATGCAGAGCTTGAGACCAAAGTCACAGAGCGCACTCAAGAGCTCAACGAAGCCAATATTTTCTTCAACCTCTCGCGCGATTTGTTCTGTATCGCTTCTACCGATGGTTATTTTAAAAGGCTCAACTCAGCCTGGGAGGACAAGCTCGGATACACAATCGAAGAGTTGACCTGCGTACCTTACAAAAGTTTTGTTCACCCTGATGACCTATCCGCTACCGAAGATAAAAATCAAGAACTCTACAAAGGACTTGATGTTTTTCAGTTTGAAAATCGTTATATACGTAAAGATGGGCAGATTTGCTGGCTTCTGTGGAGTGCCACCGCTTCCAGAGATGGGATGATCTACGGTGTCGCCTACGATATCACCGACCGTAAGGCGGCCGAAGCCGAACTGCTCGACATCAATATCGCCATGAAGAACGCGGTAGAAGGCATCGCTAAAGTCGATACCGATAACTGTTATCTTTCAGTCAATCAATCGTATTCGGCCTTGCACGGCTTTAGCATTGAAGAGTTAATCGGCAGCTTTGCTTTAAACAACGTCTATCCGGAAGACATGCCGATCTGGCAACTCTGTTACGAGCAGATGTTAAGTGACGGCAAGTCAGAGACCGAATTATTAGGTGTGCGTCAAGATGGGTCGCTTTTTCACCAGCAAGTGACAATGGTGCGTGTCAACGGTAACTTGAATAAATTCAATGCATATTACATTTTCAATAAAGATATTACTCCGCGCAAACAAGTAGAAGCCTCACTGCAACACAGTGAGGCACGCTTCAATCAGCTGGCTGCGCACGTACCGGGTGGTATCTATCAGTATGTGCAGAGACGCGACGGTACTTTTACTTTTCCATATGTCAGTGAAAGCTGCCGCAGCGTGCTTGAGATCGACCCTGAAGCAATGATGGCAGATCCACATTTAGTCTTCAGACAATTGCATCCAGATGATCTGAACAGCATCTGGCAGGCCATACAAGAAGCTTATTCCGGCCCCAGCAACTTTGAGTGGGAAGGTCGTTTAATTAAGCAAGATGGAGGCATCAAGTGGATAAGAGCTTCTTCTTCGCCGGAAGTTTTAGAAAATGGCGATGTAATTTTCAACGGCCTGCTTACTGATATCAACGAAAAAAGATTGGCCGATGAAGAAATTAGCAAGCTCAATTTTAATTTGCGCGAGCGAGTTGAACGTCTGGCCGCCGTCAATCAGGAGCTGGAAAATCTCACGCGTAAGTTGGAATTGGCTTACGATGCTGCTCTTGAAGCGTCTAAGCTTAAGTCTGAATTCGTGGCCAACATTTCTCACGAGATACGCACACCCATATCAGCCGTAATCGGTATGTCCGAGTTATTGCTAGACACTCATCTGGATGATGAACAAAAACAGTTCACCAGTATGGTTAAAGAATCAGCCCAGTCGCTATTAACCATCATCAACGACATTCTAGACTTCTCAAAAGTCGAAGCCGGTCGTGTAGAGCTCGACATTGTCGATTTCAATATTCTTTCGCTGGTTGAAAATTGTGCTGAATTACTTTCGCCTACTGCCAGGAAAAAAGGGCTGGCACTTCTGACCTGGATCGATCCGCGTCTGCCGGCTTCTCTTCGTGGCGACCCGGTGCGCATTCGTCAAATATTACTCAATCTGGCCAGCAATGCCGTGAAATTTACCCGCCAGGGTGAGGTGGTATTGCGAGCTGATCTTGAAACTTCCGAGAACAACGAAGTGCTGGTGAAATTCTCCGTCACCGATAGCGGCATTGGCCTTTCTCAAGATTCACGCAAGCTTTTGTTCAGGCCATTTGTGCAGGCGGACGGTTCTACCACGAGGAAATATGGCGGCACCGGCCTGGGACTTTCAATCAGTAAATTATTAGTTGAGATGATGTGCGGTCAAATTGATTATGTCAGCGAAGAGGGCGTGGGGTCTTGTTTCTGGTTTTCATTGCCCTTCGAGCTGGCTACCGATAAAATCACCTTAAGCGAAGTAATTGCGCCCAGATCGCAAGTGCTGGCTACGAATAATTCCAAGGAAACTGTTAGAGAAAACCAGAAAGAAAAGTTACTGTCGCCTGAGCATAATCTTTCTGCACCCTGGCCGGTTTTACTTGTAACCCGCTCAAAGGCCATCGAGGAGCTTTTGACCGGATATCTGAAAGTCTATTCAATTGAATTGACCGTGACTAGTGCTTTAGAAAACATTCTGCCGTCTTTGCATGAAGCTGAGGGCCACAATCCGATACGCCTGATTATTTATGACATGGAAATCGGCCTTGAAGCGGGCAGCTCTTCTGCTGCCGAGGCCTTCGAACCCAGCTTGCAGGTGCCGTATGGCCGCAACTCAGGCACCTATGCTTTGACGCCTTCGCCGGCCGAATTAGAATCTTTCCACAGTTTATGCATCGGTTTGACCACTGCTCTTGAACAGGGTCTACCTGGTTTAATCGTGCTTGGTGCCAGCGAATTACCTGAAAATCAGCTTTCAGGTAGAGCGTATGTGGGGAAATTGCCAAAGCCTTTTCGCCTGTTTGATTTGCTCACTGAAGTTGAACGCGCTTTTTGTGGTGAGGTTCAGGCGTCGCCGGTACTGAGAGCTGCCACCAGGTCGGAAAACCCTATTCGGCCGCGCTCGTTCAACGAAAATCAGCTGGCGGCTCACAAACGCATTCTGGTTGCAGAAGACAATAGTGTGATGCAAGAGTTGGCTGTCAGACAACTGGAGCGCCTCGGTCTGGTGGCGGATGTGGTATCAAATGGTATACAGGCCGTCAATGCGGTTCGCTCAGGGCTCTACTCATTAATTTTGATGGATTGCCAGATGCCTGAGATGGACGGCTATGAAGCGACCCTGTCTATTCGCCGCGAGGAAGCCGCTCGAGGTGGTCATATTCCTATTGTGGCCATGACCGCCTCAGCCATGAAAGGCGATCGCGAAAATTGCATTGCTTCCGGCATGGACGACTACGTCAGTAAACCTGTGGCCCAAGAAAAGCTTTTACGTTTGCTTGAGAAGTGGCTTCTGGCGGTGCCTGGTGCCGCGCCCGGAGAATCTCCGTTGCTCATCACCAGCGCTCGCAGGGCCGAAGACATTGCTGTTGAAATGGTGCCGCAGGAAAGTGATAGTTTGCCGATCGATTGCGGAACACTGGCCAAACTTTATGGAGCAACTGATTTACGTCGCCTGGTAGATAGTTTTAGCAGCGAGTGTCAGGAACTGATGAGAGACATTGAGCTTTCGCTGGCCAGCAAGAACGATTCAGAAACGGTTCGGCTCGCTCACCAGATGAAGGGCCTGGCAGTTGTCATGACTGCTGACTCACTTTCTAAAGCAGCTCTTACTTTAGAAACCAGCGCCAAGCGTGGTGAATGCGATAACCTGCCGGGCCACGTAAAGGCTCTTTCAGACGAATTATCTAATGTGTTAGCGTATATAGAAACGCGCAAAAACAGCGCAATTTTTTCCTGATTTGCAGTCATTTGCTGCCTCAACAACTATAATTTGCTAGTTACTATTTTTCTATATCTTTTTTACCGGAATTGTTTTTACCGATTTGCTGAGAGCGTCCTTAGTTGTAATAGTTGCGGTGATCCTGCTTTTAGGCGGCAGCTATTTCATGGCGCAGCGCAGTTTGCCTTTGCTTGACGGCATTGTCAAAATGGCTGAATTAGGCCGCGGTGCGGCGGTAAAATTCGATGAGCGCTGCGTGCCTTACGTAGAAGCGTCTTCAGAGCTTGATCTCTATCGCATTCAGGGCTACATCACCGCCCAGGATCGTCTCTTTCAAATGGATATGATGAGACGCACAGCTTCAGGCGAACTGTCGGAAGTATTTGGTTCGCAATCTCTACCCCACGATAAACTGGTGCGCACCATCGGTATCAATCGCGCCGCTGCCGCTGAACTGAAAGCGTTACCTAAAGATGTCTTAGCTTGCCTGCTCGCTTATGCTCAGGGCGTTAATGCATATATCAGTACTTCGCAAGATCGTTTGTCGCCTGAATTTATCGCGCTCAATTACAAGCCACGGCCCTGGACGGCGCAGAATTCACTGGCGATTCTCAAATATAATCAATACAGCTTAGACGAAACCTGGCGTCTCGACGATTTGCGCCAGCGCGTTTTAGATAAGGTAGGCGGGCAGCTAGCTTCGCTTATGTTTGATCGAACTTTTACCGCACCACCTGCGGTGAGTCAGCAAACTGGCAGATTGCCCTATAGTTATACCAGCAGCGCGCTGACACCGGCTCCCAGTTGGGGATCAAATGGTTGGGTATTAGCCGCCGACCAGACTGAGAGCAAAGGCGCATTTCTGGCCTTAGACCGGCACTTCGCATTTACTCAGCCTTGCGACTGGTATTCAATTGCATTGCGCGCTCCCAGCTTACATTTAGCCGGCGCCTCTATACCGGGAATACCGGGGGTGGTTAATGGCCGCAATAGCCAGATAGCATTTGGTTTGACTTCACTAAAAGTCGATGTACAAGATTTGTTTCTTGAACAATTCTCGCCGCAGTTTCCCGGAAAATACAAAACTCCTTCCGGATGGTCTGCGGCTACAGAGCTTGTAGAAGAAATTCCGGTGCGCTTTTCCAGTTCGCTTTTACAGACCTCCAATCTTTTGCATAAAGTGCTGGAGACCAGGCATGGCCCCGTTTTGATCAAAAATGATCAAAATGCCGTTGCCCTTTCGTGGGTAGGTTTAAATTTGCCGGAGAAAAGCAGCGGCCTGGCCGAAGCGATTTATCGCCTTAATCACGCCAACAGCTACAGTCAATTCCAGAGTGTGCTTTCGCACTATGCCGGATCGCCTTTTACTTTTCTATACGCTGATAAAGACCGCCATATCGGCTATCAGCAAGCCGGCACCATACCGGAGCGTTCAGCGGCAACCGGCGGCAAATCGAGCAAATGGGAATCTTGTTTGCTTTCGCCTGGTTGGACCGGTGTTGGTGACTGGATTTCAGTTGTGCCTTTCAAAGACATGGAACATGCCCTTGATCCACCTGCTGGTTATTATGTCGCTAACTTCCGCCAGGCACGCACTGAGATGCCACTCAACGTCAATATCTATCGTGCTCAGCGAGCGCTCAACGTCTTAGCCGCATACAAAAAGAGCAATCAGAAAGCAGGCTTGCCTGAGATGGCTTTGTTGCAAGGTGATCAGCTGGCGCCGCTGGCACCACTGGTGAAGCAGACACTCATTGAGGCCATCGGCAAAACCGAATCTATCGACTCAATTCAATTAACTGCCCTCGACGCTATTGGCAAATGGGACGGTGTGCTCACCGAGAACAGCAGTGGTGGTGCGCTCTACCAGAGCTTTGTGCAAACCGTTATCAGGCGGCTGTTGGAGCCGCGTCTGGGCACTGCTTATACTAACGAATATTTAGACCGCTACCCCCAGTGGTCATCTGTGGTAGAAAAAGTTTTGCTGGAAAAGAGTGATGCCTGGCTGCCTGCAGAAGAGAGAACTTTTAAAGGTTTTATAATAAGCTCATTTGGCCAGGCCGTTAAAGAAGTACGCTTGCAATCAAAATCAGATGATGTAGCTGCCTGGAAATGGGGGCCGATGCATACTATAGAATTTGAAAATGATCTATTGCGTGGTGCGCCGGCTCTGGTGCCTTTGTTTGCCTCTATACTGAATCGCGGGCCGGTGCCGGTGGGCGGCGACCATGACACTGTTTCTAGTATGGAAGAGTCTTTGCGCCGCAGCAGTACTCATTCAGTTTGTCGCTCTGGGCCGACCATGCGCATGCTGGTTGATTTGTCTGACGATGAGAAGTTCTACCAGACTCTCTCGCTTGGTCAAAGCGGGCACATGTTGTCAGCGGCCAACAGTGATCAGTTGCGTTCGTGGTTGAATTTCAAACCGTTGCCTGTGGCATTCTCACCTGCTTTAGAAGAAAAGCTTTCTACCCACCGTTTACTTTTTACCGATCGCTAAGTCGCTAATTAATTTTCAATGACAAACCAAGATGCCGTGAAGACAGTAAAAATTTATTTGTCAGCATCTTTGCTCCTGACGAATTGCTTATTTGGCTTTCTGGCTGCACATGCTCAAGTTTTTACCGACCCTACGCAAAAGTTTCGCCACCCTACTGAAATTAAACTGACGGAGGAAGCTCCCAGAAGGACTTTTGGCACGACCAGTTTAAAAGATATGTTCCCTCAGATGAGCGTGGCGACTAATCAGCCACAGCCACTGACATTGACGGCAATGAAGCTTGACGGGCTTGGTGTTAAAAGCAGCAAGATGCTCGGTGCTAATCATTTTGTAGTTTTGCAGGGCACCAGTGCTGATACCATGTCGGCAATCTATAAATTAAACCGTGAAACCGACAAAAGCAATTTTATTACTGCCGATCCTTTTGTGCATGCTTATTTCGCATTCAATAATGCCATAGCTTTTAAAGTCGTGAGCGATACACTTTATGCGGAATTGCGAGCTCTTTTATCGGCATTGATTGAATCGTGTGTTAAAGACTATCGCCTTTGCGAAATTGACGAAGTTAAAGATGACATTCAGCGCAATCTGGCTTTCATTATTGTGGCTTTGCAATTGCTCGATCCCAAAACCGCGCTGCCTGATATGGGCGGTGCCAGCGACTTGGCCCGCAGCGAGATGGCGATTATTGCACGGGGCAAAAAAGGGCGTTCTGTAATCTTTAATCGCGAAGAAGATTTTAGTTCATTGAGGCCAATGGGCTTTTATTTGCGCAGTGAGAAGACTGCCAACTATTTCCGCTGCGTTGCCTGGCTATCGCGCATGTATCTGACTCTTTCGGACGTCACCAATAATTCTGAAACCGGCGGCGGCAATAAATTTCGCCGTGCTCTTTTACTTTACCGTGCTCTTGAACTGGGTCGCAGCAGTCGCAGCTCTAAGGTGGCCGCCGCCCCCGGAGACTCACTGATGCCGGCCTGGCAGCGCATCTATGAAATCAGCTTGAGTATTAATCCCGGGTCACTCACCCGCGAGCAGACTGTTTATCCTCGCGATCTCAAAAGTATGCTGCAAGCGGGCAATTTAGAATTTCGTGACATGTTGCAAACCCTGGCACAGCCTTTTTCGCGCGCCAGATTACTTTTATCGATTAAGAAGCAAAAACCGCAAGGGCTTGACGCCGCTTCTATTTTTGAAATGGAAAAGAACCGCGGTCCTGAAGAGAACATGCTGGTGATGCGCTTCTTGCCGCCAGTCAATAGTTACGAACTCGATTGGCTTAAAAGTCAGACTGCCACGTACAAAGAAGAAGGCGAAGAAGGTTTTATTTCGCCGCTTTCGCTCTTTATTCTTTATTCATGGGGATCTCCTGTGGCATCCAATATCTTGCATAGTCTCAGCGACCGCATGGACCCCGGCCTGGTTAACACTTTGCCCGAGCTCATTAGAGTGGCGGGCAAGCGCAGGGTAGAAAGCGACCCTAATGCTCCCAATTGCCTGGCAGAAAAAAGATGGGCAATCATCACTGAATATTTTCGTCCTTTTAAAAAGAATTCTCTTTCCTGTTTGCTTTCAGAACTCTGGTATTGCCAGCATGCACTCAGTGCTTCGGCGGCATTTGCCGATTCGTATACTGCGTTCGATGCACCGGCTCCGTTAAATACTGCTAATTCTGCCAGTTCGGTCACTAATGTGAAAGCTGCTGCCCCGGCCTCCGAATTGAAAACTGACGTAAAGGCTGAAGCCACGACTAATAATAAGGTTGAAACCAAAACTGAAGCAAAACCAGAAATAAGTGCGGCTGCTCGCATGTTCGGTGCTGCCAGACCAGGCGTCAGACATGCTTCAAATTTTCATTACCTTGAGCCCATGCCCGATCTTTATCGCAAGCTTGGTGCCTTTTTGAGCATCACAGAAAATGATCTGACCAGACTTAGATGTTTTCCTGAAGAGAAGCGCAAAAGATCTGACGATTATGTGCGCTTGCTAGATCGCCTGGCAAAAATTGCCGATCAAGAACTGGCTGTGCAACCTCTATCGGCCGTCGATTTTAAATTGTTAGCCAATATTGACCAGATTCTGGCTGCTATCAGCTCACCTGTGGCCGGCAGCATTTATGTGCCCGGTATCGGTGCTGGTGCCGCCAGTATGGGCCCTGGTGACGCCGGTGTGGTCAATGCCATATTCAGCACCACTCAAGGCGCTTATCTCAGCCGCGGTGCCGTTTACACCTACTATGAAATTGCGGGTGGTCCGTTCAAGCAGGCGCACTGGGAGCGCAAAAAAGAATTTGGCTTTTTGCGCCCGCCAGGGTGGATAATTGCTGCCGACATTATTTCTGACGCCACTAAAGCCGGTGCAAACAAAACTGATGCTCCGGTTAAAACCGAACCAATTAATTCCAAAAGTAAGCCAAATATATAAGGAACACATGACCAAGAAATGCTGTTTGATTTTGTTACTGATTTTATTGTCTCTACCACAAGCTCAGGCCGCCGGTGGAAACTCACCCGCTGCCGACCCTGGCTCAACAGCAGCGACCAGTCAGGCACTTTTGCCCGAAGATCAATTTAAAGCAGGACTGCGCGATTTGCACGAGAATTTGCGGCGCTTAGAAAGTACCCTTCGTGATCTCGAGCGGGAGGCCGGTCGGCGCCAAATGGTGGCTAATCCGCTGGGTAATAATGCCGCCTTTATTGCCGATCCCTGGTGGGCCTTCACCCCGGGCAGTGCCGCCCTGCTCATGAATGACAGCGTCAGGCCAGGTCCTTACCTTAAATGCCGGGCTGAATTTCTCAATCAGTCGCTAAGTGCAATCGACACTTCTGTAGCCGCTATGCAACTTAACGGCACGCAACTGGCCGCCGCCAGAGACAGAATGGCAGCCGAAAGCGGCAACAAAAAACTGCAAAAAGCTCAAGTGGATCTTGATGTGATGCACGACGCTTCCGCTGACTTCAGTCAAAAGCTGGCCAATTTAAAAACGCTATGCGCTGCCGCTCCGCCCGATAATGTCTTAATACTGACAGGCGTGCATACCTTGCAGCAGACTGTCGATGGTATCGATACTGTGGGTAAGCGACTTTGGAAAGACAGTTTGTAATAATTGAGCAGAGACTTATTTCGATTTATTAAACCTAGCAAAAGCAGGCTGGCAGCCCTTCGCTCTCCTTTAATCAAATGTATATCTGATAGCTCCCTTGTCAATGCGTTCAAACATCACTACCATCACTGATTACTCCCACTTTTGCGAATCCCCAGAATCCCATGATCGACCTCAATCTTTTGCCGTCAACAACGCCGTCAACAACGCCGTCAACAACGCCG
>JADYXQ010000303.1 GCA_021772135.1 Candidatus Obscuribacter sp. | reverse complement strand
GCAGAAGCAACTGCGCACCGATATTGCCAAATTAAAGCATGGCAGATCTCCTGAAACTAGTCCGCCAACTGCATATACCTGTGCTTGCCGAACCATTACTAAAAAGTGCTGTGACACTATACGATGCAGTACCTTAAAGAACAAGAAATAGTTGAGAGTTCAAGCGAATGAAAAATTGAGGAAGAGTACAAATGACATCGTCATTTGTACTCTTCACTCAGATGCAATTAGCTTGCTTTTACAACAGCGTCGACATATTGCTCACCAGCTTCAATTGCCGCGAGAATACGATGACGCCCATCTTCGATGGTGTAGAAACCCTCTTTACGAAGACGCAAAACTACTCGCATTGAAGGGCGACCGCGCTCAAGCTGGCGACGCATTTGTTCAATTTGAGTAGCATCGCGTTGTACACTTACCTTGTTTTTGCGAGAAAAACGAATTTCGCTGAGGTCAACGCATTCAATATTCTCGCTTACCAAACGTTTTTTGCTGTTCAACCTAGTTGAAGCAGGCTTTGTGAAAAGTAAAGCGGAATTGCTTGACTAAGAGCCTGCTCAGAACAGGTTCTGTCTCCATTGTGTTTTCATGTTTTTCCTATTGAGCGGCTAGAGTTTGGTAGACAAGCTGAGAATAAAGGTACGCGGTTTGCGCTCCGCAGGTGCTTGTCAGATCGATATCATTTGCCTTAACCATCTGCTCTAGAGATTTACAGGCAGCAAGATCGAGACCTTGCAAGTTTTCACAAGAGACATGTGCAGAAGATTCGTTTTTCATTGTGTTCACCGAATAATTTTACGTTGACTTAGAGAATCGAAAAGTGAGAACTGAGAAACTGAAACTATCCGACTCCACGGGCAATGGTGGCGTCGGCAATGCGTTTGTGAGCGATTACGTAAGCGCTTAAACGCAAAGATATTGAAGCCCGTGCGCTGAGGTTTGCCGCGTTGGCATATGCCGCAGTGATTATCTTCTCCAAACTGGTTTGCACACTTTCGAGTGTCCAGTACTGTTCAGTGCGGTTTTGTACCCATTCAAAGTAGCTGACAATAACGCCACCACAATTCGCTAATATGTCAGGAACGGCAACGATGCCTCGACTTTGTAAAACCAGATCGGCTTCTGGTAATGTGCAATCATTGGCGCCCTCAACCACAATTTTTGCTTGTAGTTTGCTGGCAACGTCAACAGTGATGACCTTGCCCAAAGCGGCTGGTACGAGCACGTCGCAGGGTAGGCAAAGCAACTCGCTATTAGTACAAACCTTGGCTCCAGCAAATCCGTTCAATGATTTGTTGATGCGATAGTAGGCCTGCGCTTCTTCGACATTGATGCCGTCTTCCGCGTATATTCCTCCAGCCGATGTGCTCAAACCAACAATGGTGGCGCCACACTCTTCGCTAAGAAGTTTAGCCACCCAATAGCCGACATTGCCAAATCCTTGAACGATGATTTTGGCTTTAGCCAAATCAAAATTTATAGATTTTGCCGCCAGGCGTGTGGCATACATTACACCTCGTCCGGTGGCCTCAGAGCGGCCTAGGGAGCCAAACAGTTCGATTGGCTTGCCGGTGACAACGGCAGGTAGCTCACCATGCAATTTAGAGTAGGCGTCGAAAAACCAACCCATAACTTGCGGTGTAGTGTTCACATCAGGCGCCGGTATGTCTTTATCTGGCCCAATATCAGCAGCGATGGCATTGACAAAGTTTCTTGTCAATTGCTGCAATTCGCGCTGAGACAAACGTTTGGGATCGCAAGAAATTCCTCCTTTGGCTCCACCTAAGGGGATATTTGCCAGAGCGGTTTTTTGAGCCATTTGTCGCGCCAGAGTGGTAGCTTCTTCGAGATCCACTAGAGGGTGAAAGCGAAGACCACCCTTGAATGGGCCGCGACGATTGTTGTACTGAACACGGTATCCGGTAAATGATGTGATGTTGCCATTGTCTAGTTGCAGTGGCACTTCCACAATTATTTGTCGTTGCGGCTTGAGTGAAAGAGCAAGAATGTCAGCAGGAATCTCAGGATAAAGGCGACGAATGATCGCAAAAGCAGCTTGCTCGTAGCTAGTTACCCCTTCGCTAAGATTCAAGTTGTCAGAAATTGGTACAAGACAGGAAGCGTCAGTGACTATTTGACCATTGATGCTCTTTTGGCACAGTGAACGTAGTTGATCAGATGAGATGGTGTCCATAAATTTCTCTGGTTTAAAAACACAGATTGAATTGGGTGAAATTAAAATGTGGAAATTGAGAGTAGATGCACCTGACAATTAGCGATATGTCGAGCAGAACCAGCTCAGTCCGCGATAACAAGATTCTCTAGCTGTGCTTGTCCAAACCCATTCGAGATAGCGACCGGCGTCGATAAAATAGCTGGTTGCTTGGCGTGGGTCATTGAGCCAGAAAACTGCCGCAATTAGAAGCCCCACGAGAACTAGTGGATAGAACTTGTAAGCTGCGTACTGCAATGTTTGTTGAATGAACCAGATGATCGCGAGCAAAACGAAAACCAGAAATAGAGTTGGAACAATTCCCATAGAGTCTCCTAAGTTTTAGTGCACAACAAAAAGCAAAAATCACTGAGAGCGATTTTTGCTTTTAAAGATGAAGTAGTGGTGGCAATGTTGTTGGTGATTGCTATCGATTGAGTGAGGGAAAATATAAGGGATAACTATTCTTCGCATGTGGGCTCATGGCAAGTCAACTTTGATGGCTCGTCTTTTTCTGCTGAGGCTGGTAAGTGCGGCTTTCTGAAACGCGCGCAAACAAATGCACTAGGTTGTGCGCTAAGTTGTGCACTAGTAAGTGGGATTGCTAGCTAGCGCAGCAAGGTGGTAGCCAGGCTAGCGCTGCGTTGGCGCTTGGCATGGTTGTGACTGCTTGGCTTTTTGCCTGAATTAACCAGGGCAGACAAATCATTAGCTGGGTTTGCTTTGTGTAAGCCAAGCTCTTTATGGTGAAAGATATTCTCTTTCTTTTTTTCTTGAGGCATTGTCGACAAAACAGGTTTCTTCCTTTATCAGTTTCTTTCAATGCCTCCATCGAGGTCTGAGAAATCTGGCACACTTTGACCATTTCAAAATCAATAACGCAGGATCAACATTATGTCTTTCCTCTTAAATCGCGCATCTGTCATCGGTATGAGCTTGCTGCTAGCTGCCTCCGCTAGTTTCTTATACGTGCGTACTGGGGGTGTCAAAAACATTCCTGCTGGTAATGTTGGGTTTGTTGATCGCATAGACGGTAGTTACTCTCAAATTATTCTGCAACCTGGAGTTCGCTTTGTCACGCTAGTTTGGGAGAGGATCAACGTCATTGAGGTGAAGCAGACCACCACCACCGGCATACTAAAGGGCAAAACATTGGAAGGTTTACCGGTTTCGGTAGTATTGCAGATCACTTTCGAGCGAGAAAGCAACGCCGATTTGTTTGCCGGTACATATGATAATGGAAGCGACAGTTTTGCATCAGAGCTGAACAAGGCCATTGCCTGTGCCTTCGAGTCTTATGCGGGTAAAACTACCAGTCTCAGTTTCGTTCCAATCGAGTCTGTTGAGCAGAACACTGATATTGCTTTATTGAGTTACTTCAACAGCGATGCCCAACTTCAAAAACTTGGTGCAAAAGTTATTCAAGTGCAGGTTAAGCGAAAATGGCTCACACCTGAGCTGCAAGTGCCCATTGAAACAATTCAGCAGCTTGACCAGATAGTCAAAGATGTTGGCTCGGCGGCTCATCAGCAAGCCTGTTTGAATAACCCAAATTGCAACTCTGACTAGTTTGTTGCCCATACTGAGATGCTCTGAAGTTCAACAAGTAATGGCTTTGTAGCGAGGCTGTTGTCACCAAATGTGATGGCAGCCCTGCTATTTTTTTGCATCGTATCCGGTGCTCAAACAGTTTTTTTGTTATGTATTTTGCTGGATTTTTCTTTTCCAACATTGTAGTAGGCCGGTCTATTACTAAAAAACCTGGTTCCCCATTTACAATCTTCGATGGAACCTTTAGCGTTCAGTTGGTGTCTTTGTCTAAAAGTCAATGACAACCTATATTTCCTGATCTTCGGTGCGAATTTTCACATGAACTTGCTCATTGATGGAGAAATAGCCATAGCGCTGCTGTCGCTTACCGTGATGGAAATAGTTCTTGGTATAGACAACATAATCTTTATTTCGATTTTGTCAGCGCGGTTGCCGGCGCATCAGCAAGCGCGTGCACGAATTATCGGGCTTGCAATGGCTATGGTGATGCGCATTATCTTGCTTTGCTCGTTGGCCTGGGTGATGAGCTTGACCAAGCCACTGTTTTCTTTCGCCACCCACGAAATTTCGGGCCGCGATTTACTGTTGCTTGGTGGCGGCGCTTTCCTGATTGCAAAAGCAACCAAAGAAATACACAGTCGTATTGAGGCTGAAGACCATGAAGTGGAGAATAAAGTCTTTCCCTCTTTTCTCAGTGCATTGATTCAGATTGCAATGCTAGATATGGTTTTTTCGCTAGGAGCCTGATCTAAAAGTCCTGTGCGGGTTGAAAACGGGCGCCTGTCAGCTTGAGTAAGCTTGGGAGAATGTTAAGCATATCGAAATTCAAAAG
>JADYXQ010000302.1 GCA_021772135.1 Candidatus Obscuribacter sp. | reverse complement strand
TGCCTCTTTCTAATTTTTGATTTTGAGCAAGTCTTATTCGAAACGACCTGACAAAAGTGGGCTGGTCAATCCACTCGGCATAGTGCCTGCGCTCTGACCGGCATTAGATGCTGGCATTGGAGCGGCTGGAGCAACATTCATCATTTGTTGAGCAATTTGTTGAGCGGTCAGTTGTGGTCCAACACCCATTGGTTGCCCAAGAGGTTGGCTCAAGCTGCCGTGTCTTTTTACTTGCCCGAGCAAACGCTGGCCATTTCTGACAATTTGTTGTGATTCGGTGACGCGTATTGCGAGGCCTTGCAAATCGCCTTCCATGCGAGTCAATACTTGTTCAGCATAATGGTCAGCGCCTTCGCGAATCTTGGCGGCGTCTTCATCGGCTTCAAGTCTGATGCGCTCGGCTTCAGCTAGTGCTTCGCGACGCATTTGCTCAACTTCTTGAACAACTTGTTTGCGAATGCGCTCAACTTCAGCTTGTACGGCTTTGAGCAATTCCGACTCGTGCAGCATGGTCTCTGCCTGACGACGAGCGGTGGTGATGATTTGTTCTGAGCGCCGCTGCGACTCAGCAATAACTTCGTCTCTTTGCTGCAGCACGTCGGCTGCTTCACGCAACTCTTCGGGCAAGCGAGCTCTGGCTTTATCAAGGACGTCGAGGAAATCGTCGGCATTGATGAATTTGAATTTGTAGACACCGGCGGCATCATCAATCAGATGCTCAAGCAGATCTAAGTGCTTATAGATCGTAGTTTGCTTGAAGGTGTTGGCTGCCTGTGCTGTCGGTGCAGTGATCATGGTCATTGTTGGTAGATACCCCTGCTGAAATGCTCTTTAAGGTGATCATTCACAGAACGTGGAACGAATTGCGATACGTCTCCGCCCATGCGGGCGATTTCCTTTACGGTCGAGGAGCTGATAAAAGAATACTCGGCTTTTGTCATCAGGAAAATAGTTTCTAGTTCAGGAAGAAGTTGTTTATTAGCTTGAGCCATTCCTAGTTCCGCTTCGAAATCTGAGATAGCTCGTAAGCCGCGAATGAGAATGGTTGAGCCATTTTCTTTCGCATAATTTACCGTCAGCCCTTGAAACTCTCCTACCGTGACGCCTTTCAGGTCCTTTACCGCTTCTGTAATCAGTCTCTTGCGTACATCTACTTGTAATAGAGGAGATTTTCCTGGATTACCCACCACCGCCATAATCACTTCATCGAAGAGCTTGCTCGCTCGCTGAACGATATCTAGGTGGCCCAAGGTCAACGGATCGAACGAACCTGGATAGATTGCTCTAACCAAAACTGCTCAATCCTCCTTTATAGATGCCCCGCGGACGCCAGTCCATAGAGACCTTGTCAACGGAACGATAATAACACGACCATCCTTGGAAACCCACTATGTAAATGGATAAGTTGCTAATGTTCAGCGGATCTACCGCTGGTAG
Organism: Candidatus Obscuribacter sp.; assembly: GCA_021772135.1. Classification (GTDB taxonomy): domain Bacteria; phylum Cyanobacteriota; class Vampirovibrionia; order Obscuribacterales; family Obscuribacteraceae. Next base: position 37,180 of record JADYXQ010000302.1, on the reverse strand, counting down.
CCACTGTGGGGCCGGTTGTATTTATGGGGTATATGTAACGACTATATCGGTCGTCGATACCAAAATTCTTTTGTTTAGCTACGAGCTTCGGCCGCCGCGGTAACTTCGGCAAGATCAGGTATATCGCTGCCACTATCGGTCTGGCGTGCCGAAATTTTCAAAGACGGATCAATATAGAAAGGAATAAAGAAACTGAAAGTGGAACCTTCACCCAAAGATGAACTTACTGTAATGCGACCTTCGTGCTTCTCTAAAATCTTGGTGACGATGGTGAGGCCAAGACCGGTGCCTTTAATCGTGTGGACCTTTTTCTCCACGCGATAGAAGCGGTCGAATATATGCTCCAGTGCATCTTCTGGTATACCGATGCCTGAGTCTTTAATATGTACGGCAATTTCAGAATCAGTGACGCCTAGGATGATGGCAACTTTTCCGCCTTCAGGCGTGTACTTGATGCCATTCGTTAATAAATTGATGATTACTCTTTCAATAGATTCTTGATTAATGATGGCGAGAGGAATATTTGCATACGGCTGTAATTCAAGCTCAATGCCGCGTTCGCGCGCCATGAGGTTCAGTGAGCGAATGGCAGATTCGCAGGCGCGATGGATATCCATGGGCACCATTTCCATGTCACGTTCGGCTTCTTCGAATTTGGATAATTCGAGAACGTCGTTCACCAGGTGCATCAGACGATCTGCTTCGTTGTCGATAATCTCAAGAAACTCACGGTGAATTTCGGGCTCTAGTTTTTCACCGTGATTACAAAGGGTGTCAACATAACTTTTGATTGAAGTAATTGGCGTGCGCAATTCATGGCTGACATTGCTCATGAATTCGTTTTTCATTTTTTCGAGTTCGGCTTGCTTGGTATTGTCTTGCATAATCATTACCGAGCCCAAAAATTCTTTGTTGAGAAGAATCGGAGCAATGTGCAGACGCACTGTCAGTTCACCCAAATTAATTTGTTCAACGATTGGTTCTAAGGCACCAGGGGCGATGGCAGTATCAGTAAAGGCTTGCACCACCTGGCAAATTTGCGGTTGATCAGGGCCTTCCGTGCAAACCACAAGTGGTTTACCAACCAGATCAGTTGCGTCTTTATCAAAAATTTCAGTGGCGGCCCGGTTAACGATTTGAACTTTGTTGTCGCGATCACAAACCACAACACCGTCGGCAATAGACATGAGCACCAGTTCTAACTTATTGCGTTCAGAAATGAATTTGTTGCGCTCAGCCATCAAGCTATCTACATTTTGTTTGTCATAAAGTTGCAAGCGATTTGACATGTAATTGAAGGCGTTGACCAGTTGGTCAATTTCTTTTCCGGCGCGTTGCACCTTAATTAAGTGACCGAAATGTCCAGCGGCAATCTGGCTTGCGCCCTGTGATAGCGTACGTAATGGGCCGTTTATCAAGGCATAGTTGGCCCACACACCAAGAGCACCAAGAGCACCAACAAGACAGAAAATATTGATCAAGAAATTTGTGGTTTCTTGTTGTGTGCCTAAAATCGTAAATACTTCGCTGTCTAAACCGACCCAGCAAAGGCCGAGATCTTTGTTGTTTTTGCGCATGGGCACAACAAAGTGAGTGATGGCGCGATAGCCTTTGGGGCTTACTTTCTGGCCAGGCACGATGAAGTTTTCTGGATTTTCTTTATAGAGTTTGTAATAGGGATAAACGTTTTTCAGATCTTTTGCTGAGTTTGGATCGAGCAAAATATTGCCGGCCATATCTTCATATATGACGTAGGCGATGGCTTTGATTTTGCCGCGCTGGGTCAAAATGTAATACCGCAAACTTTCCAGATTGCCTGAATTAGTCAGGGCCTCAGCTCCGCCTCGAGCCAGTGCCTGGGCAAATCCCATTCCGAATTGTTCGACTGAATCGTTAATTGATTCCTGGGCGCGCTGCAACCAGAATCGCGCGGTGAATGTGACTAAGGCGGCAATGCAAGCCAAACCCAAAAAGAGCAATTGCTTTTGAGCCGGCACTTTCGCCCAGAGCAGTCTCAATCGAGTTATTGATTTGGTGGCCTTATTCATATTGAAAATTTATCTTGCTCGCTGTTAGTGCAATTGTAGCCAAAACCGCCAATTTAGCTAGTGTTGCGCCGTTACGACCGATCACCACATTGTGATTTTGACGCATGAGGTGTTTATTCCCCGGTTTATCCCGAGGTTGTCATGGGAACAAAGGTGTGGGGCTAGAAGAAAGAATGGGCTAGGAGTGAGGGCACAGGGTCAATCGTAATTCCATAAAAATTGCGGGAGAGTTGACCTTGATAAATAAGTTGCCCAGCAGCAGTGAAGTTTTGTTGAGCGGATGCACTGCATTCGCCGGCATGCTCGCCTTAGATTGCGACAGTTTCGGTGAAAAGGAGCAGGCGCAAGTCAGCCCACGCATTTCGCGTTCAGGCATGAAACCGGTGGTCGCCTTGGTAGAAGGGGCAGGTCCCAACGGCTTGCCTAAGGCTGAAGAGCTGGTGCGCACTCACATGACCTTAGTCAAACAAATCGCCCGCAAGTACAGTCAGTATCAAGCTGACAGCTTCGACGACCTGGTGCAGGTGGGTGCCATTGGTCTGCTCAAAGCAATCAAATATTATGACCCGCACCGTTCGCGCTCAGCCAGTTTTCGCACTTTAGCCACTTGCTATATCAGGGGCGAAATCAGGCATTACCTGCGCGATCATTGTTCGCTGGTGCAGGTACCCAGACGTCTTACAGAAATGAACTCACAACTGAGTCAGCTGGAAGAGAAATTGACCAAATCGCTTGATCGCGGGCCTACTGTTGCTGAGCTGGCACAGCATTCAGGATTCTCAGTAGAAGACATTTTGGAAGCGCAGCAATCGTGGGAAGCTCGAATCCATTATGAATCTCTAGATTCGGGGCCGGATGAAGAGGATAGAGACGACCGACGCGCTTTGTGTGATGTAGTGCCTGACCGTCGTTGCCAGGATCATTTCATGGCCTCGGAAGACCGTGAGGTGATTACTCAGGCACTTAAGAGACTTGGTGACAGAACAAGACAGATTGTTGAGTTTGTTTTCTTCTATGACCTGTCACAAAAAGAGACGGCATATGTACTTGGACTATCGGAAATGGGTGTATCCAGGGCAGTTCACACGGGATTAAAGCGGTTAAAAGAGATAATCGCTAATGAAATTCGCTGATCTGACCTCGACCGTAACTAGCATTCTGAGCCGATTTGATTAAATCGTATCTTTTTGGCAGCAAGCTTGTTGACAATCGGTTAATCTCTGCTAACATTCTCCACTTGTGGCTTACCGCTGCGAATTACCGCTATTACTAATGCCTTATGAGGTCTTTCCTCATGTCCTTCTTACCAGACGAATTACCAATCGCTTTAGACAAACTTGAGGATCACCTCAAGGCAATCTTGAAAATCAAGATTCGCGAGTTTGTGCATCTAAATCCGATCTTCAATGTCATCCCATCCATCGATTTGGATATCTACAGCCGCGGCGAAATGGGCGCGACTGAAGTAACTAAGCCTGCCGTCGAAGCAGTTGCCCCGGTGATTGAAGTGCCGGTGCCTACTTTCATTGTGGAGCCAATTACTCGCACACAATTCAGACAGAATATTTTAAGCGCTCAGAGCAATCAAACAGGGCCGCTCAGCGAACGACCCCATGTAGATATTGTGCCCGTGCGCAATACCGGGAAATATTACTTCTCCGGTCACGACATTGAATGTCCGAATCGTGGGCGCCAGTTGCCGCAAAGACGTCGGTATACGAGAGTTCGCTAGTTAGCTTGATTTAAACTAGCGTCAGTTAAGGTTTGCCATGTCGGACACCCTGTGGCCCGTGGCCGGTGCCTCTGTCGGCTGGCTCTTTACCTTGATTTTTGCCGTAGCCCTTCTGGTTGCCACGTTCGTTGTTTCCAGCTGGACCATCATCTGACTGATTATCTTGTTCGTCGCCGTCTTCATCGTCGTCTTGCTCGTCATCGTCTTGACCATCGCCGGTATTTGCACGAGTGCCCTTTGCTCTAAGCTCGTCTACAGTTTCTTTTTCAGTTTTATAGTCGCCGCGATTGCGACCATTGTCTGTCGCTTGATGATTGTCTTTGCGGTTCATAAAGATGCTCCTGAAGTGGTTACCTGGACGATGGGAATTTGCGGCTAAAGTTCCCGTTATATAGTCAGGGGCAAATGCACTAAATGCGGTGCCATTTTTGTGTTTCAGCCAGGTCCCGTTGGGATCTCTTTTTAGTGTCGAAGCAAAAACCGAAGGATCCCTCGGTTTTTGCTAGTGTTGTTTTTATAAATCATGTCGCCGAGAGCTGGCCGGGCTCCGGTTATCAATAAATTTCTGACTTTCCGGGCACTTCCGGTAGTGGCAGCTAAATCCCAGAATCGCTCCTCAAAAATCCCCTTCGGCCACTTGCAAACAAGTAATACCTTCATCACGCCACATAGCGACTACAGAATTGCGGTCGTCCAGTGAAAGAACTGGTTGATAACCCAGTTTGCGAATTTCTTTTAAAAGCTCACGCTTCACGATAGTATCGGCCCGGCTATCCTTGTCTTTGCGCATATACAGCAGCTTTGGCTCAAACCATAGATTGTATTTTTGCAACCACGCTCGGGTCACAACTTTAAGACTGATCGGCCTGGCCGAGACATAAATAATCGAGTATCCGGCCAGAGCCATAGCCCTGACCACCTTGGCCACTGGTTCATTCAAAGTATCTAAGGCGGCCATCTCCGGCGATAAGAAAGATTTCCAATCGCGCTTACCATTTTGAACTAAATGCCTGCGGTGCTCGCAGTCGGCAAGCGTTCCGTCGATGTCAACCAGTACGCATTCGGTCATATTCGAAGCCGTCTATCAGCCATTTTAATTGGTCGGGACGAGAGGAATCGAACCTCCGGCCTCACCCACCCCAAAGGTGCGCGCTACCCCTGCGCTACGTCCCGGTGACCACTAAATCGTTGAAAGACAATTATAGCGCATGCATTTCGAGCAATTATCCTATTTCAAAGTAGATTACTGGTCGGTTTTAGCGGTTTTAACAAGCGGAGACTGCTAAAATTCATACTTGTACATCCGCAGTTAACAATTGGAGTCACTCTTCCCCTAGTGCAAGTCGACGTAGCCCATCTATTTCCTTTTAAGCTTGACGATTTTCAGCTTGAGGCAATGAAGTACCTGGAAGAAGGCAAGAGCGTAATCGTATGCGCGCCGACTGGTTCTGGTAAAACAGTAGTTGCCGAATACGCCGTTGAGATGGCTCTCATGGCTAACAAGCGGTGCTATTACACCACTCCTCTCAAGGCCTTATCAAACCAAAAGCTTTACGATCTCAAACAAAAATATGGTGATGAAAAAGTTGGTTTGCTTACAGGCGACCTTTCTCTAAACCGTGATGCACCCATCGTTGTGATGACCACTGAAGTTTTTCGCAACATGCTTTATGGCACCATTCTTGGTGACGTCAGCCGCAACTTGCGCGATGTCGCTTTCGTTGTTTTAGACGAATGCCACTACATGAATGATGCCGACCGCGGCACGGTTTGGGAAGAATCAATCATCTATGCCCCCAAAGATATTCAGCTCGTCGGCCTGTCGGCTACAGTGGCGAACGCTCAAGAACTAACTACCTGGATTGACGAAACCCACGGCCCCACTGAGCTTGTGGTCTCTGATTTCAGGCCGGTGCCATTGCGATTCCACTATTTTGGCGAGCGCAAAATCTATCCGCTATTAGCACCAGGCGGTGCTGTGAATAGTTTCCTCAAGCAAAGATTTGGCAAGAAAAAACCACAGCATAGCTCGTCTGACAAAAGACGCAGACCGATGGGCGGCCTCTACACTCACCCTGGTGATGTGCTCGGCAGTCTTTCTGCTCGCAACATGTTGCCGGCGATTTATTTCTTGTTCTCGCGCAGAGGTTGTGAGGAAGCCATGAAAATGGCTCGCGGCATACCTTTGCTGCATGCTGATGAACAGAAAGAACTGAAGCGGCAAGTGCTCGAATTCACCAAAGATAATCCTAATTTAGCCAATCATCCGCACATTCCATTCTTGATGGAAGGTATGTCTGTGCACCATGCCGGCATGCTACCAAGCTGGAAAGGCATGATTGAAAAGCTTTTCCAGAAGGGCCTGCTTAAAGTCGTTTTCGCTACAGAAACGCTGGCCGCTGGTATCAATATGCCTGCTCGATCCACGGTGATTGCCTCTATTCATAAGCGTTCTGACGAAGGTCACAGGCAACTTACGGCTTCTGAGTTTCTGCAAATGTCAGGGCGCGCCGGTAGGCGTGGTATGGATGATGTCGGTCACGTTGTGGTGTTGCATAATCCCTTTGAAAGCGTTGATGAAGCGGCTAAGCTAGCAACTTCCGGCGCCGATCCGCTCTCAAGTCGTTTCACTCCTTCATACGGTATGGTTCTAAATTTACTTGAGCGTCACACCATCGATGATGCCCGCGATTTAATTGAGCGCAGCTTTGGACAGTTTCTAATTAATCAACAACTTGAACCTGCTTACACTCAGAAAATGGCCTGGGAAGCCGAGCTTGAGCATTTAAAAAATCCGCTCTGCCCTACTTTGCCTGGCGATTTGCCGCTCTATGCTAAGCGATTAGAGACCATTCGCACACGTCACAAGCAATTAAAGGCAACCGAAAAAGGTCTCAAGCCATCTGCCATCAAACCCGGTTCGCCGGCTATTATCGCGCTGGCTGAAACCCGCAACGAAATTCAAGGCTTGCTCAAAGAAGCTTATGACATGCCCTGTCATGGTTGTCCGGTGCAAAAGCCTTGCAGCACTCAATCTGATCGCACCGAGCATTTGATCAAACGCATCAAAGATCTCGATAAACGGGTGGCCCGCGAGACCACAAAATATTGGACGACCTTTGAAGCGCTGGCGAACATCTTGCGCACCTTAGGTTATCTTGACGGCAACAAGCCAACAAAACTTGGTCGTATGGCTGCTTCTATTCGTGGCTCAAATGAGTTGTTCTTGAGTGAAGTAGCAATTAGCGGCATGTTCGATCAATTGAAACCATCTGAATTAGCCGGTGTGCTCACTGTTCTTATCGGCGACGAGCCCCGCGGCAATGATCAAATGAAAGTGAGAATGACACACAATGTCGAGCATTGCGTGGAAGAAATTAACAAAATGGCGCGACGCATCACGCGCATGCAAAAAGATTTTGACGTCGATATGCCCATCGAATTTGGTGCGCAACTGGCTGGCCTGACTGAAATGTGGGCTCAGGGCTCGCCCTGGGAGCAAGTGCGCATGAACTCGCCTCGTGATGAAGGTGACGTTGTGCGTGCTATCAGAAGAACACTTGATCTGTGCCGCCAGTTTATTCGCGCCTCTGATATGCCTGAAAATGTTGTAGAACTTTGCAAACAAGTAGAAGATCTGCTCAATCGCGATGAAGTAAAAGAAGATTTCTAGTTAGCAAATAAAATGAATTCCAATCTTGAGCCGAAAATCGCACAGCCAGTAAAGCGACCTTACCCGTTGCCGGCGCTTCCTCCTGATCGCATTTACGTTGAAGATGAAATTGTTAAAGGTGCCAACCCCGGCTCTTTGATGTTCACTGAAGATTCAGATCCATTCGATAGTTATGGGTATCGACTGAAGAGCGTAATTTTTAACAACAAGACGGCTTTTCAAAATGTATTGATTGCCGATAGCTATAATTTCGGCCGGGTGCTGGTTTTAGACGGTGCTATTCAGAGCGCAGAAGATGACGAAAGGCTTTATCACGAGCTATTGGTGCAACCGGCTATGCTGCGCCATCCCGATCCTAAAGATGTACTGATTATCGGCGGTGGCGAAGGTGCATCCCTGCGCGAAGTGCTGGTGCATGGTTCCGTTAAATCGGCCACTATGGTTGATCTAGATGGCGAAGTGGTTGAACTCTGTCGCCAACATCTAGTTAGTTGGCATTGTGGTGCCTTCGATGATTCGCGCGCAAATTTGATCATTGCCGATGGTAAAAAGTTTGTCGAAGAAGACGATAAAAAATATGATGTTATTATTATCGACGTTGTCGATATGCTCGATAATGGCCCAGCACAAGCACTTTATACCAGGCAGTTCTACGAGCTTTTGAAGCATCGTGTGCGCGATGGTGGCATAGTTGTGGTGCAAGGAATGGAATTTTCGTTCCTTGACGATAAAGGACACGCCGCTGTGATGCGCACTTTGCGCACCGTCTTCAGCGAAGTGCACAGCTATTCGACATTGATACCTTCATTTCTCAGTGCCTGGGGTTTTCTTATCGCTTCCGACTGGTTCGTGCCCCAAGACTGGTCTGCCGACGCCATCGACAAAGCAATCAAGACTAAATTAGGCAACAAATATCTCAGTCATTTGACCGGAGATTATTTGCGCAGCCGATTTGCATTGTGCAAGGAAACCCAGTTTTTACTCAGCCTGGGCGGGCCGATTCTTGAAGACGGCGTAGAGTTTGTTCCGCCGCCTTTTATTGACGATACCGACCCAGACTTGATGGTCTTCCCTGTAGATCCGCTCGCTTAGGCATTTAACTATGACTGATTTATCGGAGCAAGATTTGGCCTCAGTGGTGTCCTGCTACCGCATCAAGTTAAAAGCAGCTCTTGAAGACAAAGATCGATTGCTGATGCATTTTGCCGTGCCTCAATCTGTTTATGCAGTCAAAGAAGTCACTGCTGTGTCTGATTTTGCCGGCGGCGCAAGCAAAGAATCAGGTGAGCTTTTGCGTGTTGCAGTATTAGTGGCCGGTGCTAATCTGGCTACAGACTCAAGCTGGCTGGCCCAGCTAAAGCCACGGTCAGACAAGCTTTCTATCGATCCGGCTCGCAAAGACGAACTTGAAGAAGCTTTCGATCTCACCCTGCGATCTGATCGAATTGTCTGGCGCGCCGGTCAGGCCCTGATTGTGTGCAGTGGCGAACGACTCGATGAGCTTCTCATAGCATTGACTTACTTTTCTTATTTTGCCGCCCAGGTGGCTCGCATCGAAGGTGAGCTGGGGCGGGGCTGGCCAGCCCTGCGCGAACATATGACGCTTAATCACCAGATTGAGGGCAAAGATCTGGCCATGCAGGCGGCGGTAAATGAAAAGACTTTGTGGGCGACCAATTTGCGTGCAGATTTTGCCGCGGTGGAGCCATTTGTCGACGCCGTGCCTAACTATATGCCGGCTAGCGCCAAAAGAATGGTACAGGAGCTGGTTAACCACACTGAGCTGGTAGGGCGTCTGCGGGCGGTTGACGACCAGTTGGAAGTTTTCGAAGATACTTACGAGCTGGCCAATGACCGCCTGCTCGAGTTTCGCTATTATCGCGGTGAGTTTATTCTCGAGACCATTATCATTCTGGTTTTGCTAATCGAGATTGGCTTTATGGCGGCAGAATTTTTCTGGTAATCTATTAACATGGGTATCGAGTCCAAATCTGCCCCCGATAGTCCTGCGACTGCTCTGGCAGCTCTTGCGGCAGCCGCCGCTGTGGACCGCGCCAATGATGCTACCTATCAGTTTCAGGGCCGTCATATGATGGCTAGCTTTATGGGCTGTTCGCCTGAGGCCTTGCTTAACGCTGCTGCTTTGCTTGGAAATTTTAGCGCAGCGGCAAATGCAACTGGAGCCACAGTTTTAGACACCTGCAGTTATGTTTTCCCTAACGGCGGCGTCACCGCTATTTTGCTGCTCTCTGAAAGCCACGCCAGCATCCACACCTATCCTGAAACCGGGGCTTGTTTCGTTGACCTGTTCACTTGCGGCGAAACAGTCGACCAGGCTAAATTTAGCGCAGTGATGTTCACGTATTTAAAGCCGGTTCAAGTGCAGCAGAATGTTTTCATCCGCGGCCAGTCAATCGAACATCTTGAAACTAGGTAATTGGTGCTTGAAGTGGTCGAAATAATTAGTGCACTGCTTGTGGTAGCACAACGCCCCACTCGAAATGTTGTCCCATGTCGTCGGCAGGCAACCAATTAACGTAGAAACCAATTGGTTGAAGTTGTAGCAGGCTCATTTCTTGCGCAGTGGCGTAAAAGCTCTGCTGATAGCCATTGGGGAAGACAACATCGAGCATATTGATGCCGAGGTGGAATTTAATTTGTCCGCCGCCTTTAGGCTCCATTGTCAAATATTTGCCGTCGGCAGAGTAAGTCATTTTGCCTTCTTTGCCGATCACAACCTGGCTTCTGTCGACAAGCAATTGAAATTCGCGCGCGTCGCCTTTGACCTTAAGAGTGGCATATTTGGCGCCGCTGGCGGTTTCTTTGACTTGAGCAGTGCGTTTGCCATAGATTGACTTATAGTTGAGTTCGCCATCATCAACGTTGAGTGTGAGATCTTTTAATTTCACATCGGGCTGTAAATTATCAGAAAAATAAGCGCCACCATCAGCAGTGGCAAGCACGCGGCCATCTGAGAATGTCAAAGTCTCAATATTACCTTTTTGGCCATAGTTAACAGTAAGGGTGCGACCGTCTTTTAGAGCGATGACGGCAAAAGCTGGATGTTTGTGGCTGTATGTCTGCGCCAGATCAACGCGTTGGAAAATTTGCTTCAGTTCGGTCACTTCAGTAGATTGCTGTTTGCCAGCGGAGACAACTTGTGGCTTGTCCAGAGTTTTTGTTTTCGCCTTGGCCATGACGTGCTCCTTGATTCCTTAGAATTCAAACGGTCTTAAGTGATCGGCTACTAATGTTATAGGTTATTAAGATACAGCCTTGAGGGCATTTTTGTCGACAGCGCTCTATATGTAGTGCTTATCGTCTTTGGGGCTTTTTGCGGCCAGGCGCGACATCTTGGAGGCATCACTAGATATGCCTCGTCAAAATCAAAGGTTAAATCCATCAGTCCTTCACATTTTTTATACCCGGCTGATAAATACTTAAGCAAACCTTAAAAGGCTTAGCTTAAGTGAAGAGCTTACGGTGCATCAACTGAAGGAGAAGCTGTAGGCTGCGGCGTTTTCACGTTTATGGTGATGGTAGACACAGGCAGTTTTGCCCGTCGCAGAAGCAAAGCGGCGTCAACGGCTGCGATAGTCCTCTTGAAGCCAACGTCAAAGCTATTGCCGGCAGTTGATCCACCCTCGCGTGCGGCAATTGCCTCAGCGCAGGCTTCTTCCTTGCCTCCGTCACCATTTTGGAGGAAATATTTGAGTGTGGGCGCCAGTTTTGGCGGCATATTTTTCTCGTCTTCGTCATATGCTTTGGTGAAAGCGGCGGTGTTCGACAATTTACCCAGGCCAAAATCAACTGCATGGCCGACTTCATGGCGAGTGACGTCTTCAGTGCGCTTGCTCTTCACCCATTTACCGTTAGAATCTGCCGTTTCTTCTGCCACCACCACCATGTTGCGCGATGGGCTATAGGCTCCATCAACTGCATCCCAGGTTAGCCCAGGAGGCCAACCTCGTGGTTTTTGGCCTTTAAGCTCGGGCAGTGCATCAGTCAATTTATTTGCCGCTACAATTTCGGTCTGAGAAGTGGCTAAAACGTCGCGTGTCTCAGCAGACATTTTGCTGATGGTGTCATTGACCTTGAGGGTGAACTGAGCCGACGGTGCAACGATTACGTCCGGCAAAATCGGTTTGCCAGTCTGGTCAATAGGTTGGCCCGAGGCATCTTTCGCGTCTTTTGGATCTTTCAGATCTTTGGGATCTTTTGACTCGTCTTTAACCGGGTCTGGCGGTGTGTCTTTAGGTGCGTCTTTGGGAGCGTCTTTCGGTACGTCTTGCGGTACGTCTTGCGGCGCGATTACATCTTGTTTTGCCGGCTTTTTGCCTGCATCATCTTTCCAGGCAGGAACCAGTTTAGTCTCGCCCTTTTTTATACCGCCGATATGCTTGAAGACGTCGTCGTAATAAAGGTCTCCGGGGCGATACTCAACTTCGGCTTCACCTGTGGTGCTGCCGCTTTTTCCTTTTAAATGCAAAACAATTGTTTCTTTATCCTTGAGCACCGCCACGCCTATAGGTGGCTCGCTTTTGTCAGCGGGCAATTGCACTTTTCCCGGTACCGCTGCCAGCCGTTGGCCACCAAGAATTTCTACAGAATTAAGCTGTGGGTTGCGTTCTTGAGCGTCGGCGTCAGGTTTGCCGTCTAATTGCTCTTTATTGTTTTTCTGCGAATCATCCATATAGTCGTGCAAACCATTTACTGATTGCGATTTTTCTATGGCTAATATAAGCGCAGACAAGCAAACTGGCGCTGGTGTACTTACGAAGGCCCGAACTTTTTTTCAGATTTAAGAATCAGGCCGGGGTCTGAAATGTTTCTTGGGCCAGATTTTCTAGTGTCTGCACCACTTCGTCGATAGACATGTCGTCAGTGATGATTTCGACTGCATCGACGGCTTTGGTCAGAGGTGAAACAGCGCGGTTCATGTCGAGATAATCACGTTCGTTAATGGCTTTGAGCAAGTCGGCAAAATCAGGATTCTCGCCCTGAGCGGCCAGTTCAATCTGCCTGCGACGGGCCCGTTCTTCGGCGCTGGCGGTCATGAATATTTTCAAGCCTGCGTCTGGTACAACTACCGTTCCGATATCGCGGCCGTCAATGACGCATTCGCCTTCTCTGGCCAGCTCTCTTTGTTTATCTACAAGAATTGTGCGCACCTGACCAAGCGCAGCAACGGTGGCTACCAGGTCGGACATGCGATTAGTGCGAATTTCGCGAGTAATTTCCTGGTCGTTGACGAAAACTCGAATTTTGCCGTCTGACGATGCATCTGCGGGCTTTAGTTGAATTTTGCTGGCACTGGCCAGGGCGGCGATGGCGTCACCGTCGGTAAGCTCAATATTGTTTTGCAAGGCCAGCCAGGTGGAGGCACGATACATAGCTCCCGTATCTATATATAGATATCCGAGTTTGTCGGCCAATCTGCGGGCGACTGTAGATTTGCCGGCGCCGGCTGGTCCATCGATGGCTATTTGCCTGGCCTGCGGGTGTCCCACTGTATTCTCCGACCTATTTTTGTATCGGAGCTCTGAAGAGACTGTAGATCCAGTCGAGCACTCCACCACTGTGACCAGCATCGTTGGCTGCATGCGTTTGTGCGTCCTCTAGAGTTTTTCCGTCTTTTACCTTTTTGATGATGGTCATTACTTCGCCTTCTTCAGGAAAGCGGCCGCTGTTGTTTTTTGAAAAGAGTAAAACACCGTTGTCTTCAATATCAAAGACGCCACCTTCGGAAGGTACCAGTGTGCACTGATCTGACGAATCTTTTTCCAGTTGGTCTGACAGTTGAACGGCGCGGTCACGATAACCGCATGAAGTGCAATAAGTAATTTTGAAGCGCTTATCAGTAGTTTCAGCCACGGCTAATTCCTCTACTTAAGGTAGTTTCGAGAATAGCCTTTTGTACCACGGCAGAGCTAGAAATTCTTGATACTGAGTGCGATGTTCTTTCAAAGCTTTCTGTGCCAGGCAAAGATCTTGTTTAAGTTCGCTCGTTTCTTTGGCTCGCACTTCCAACAGCAAAAGTGAACTTTGCATCTCTTTCATGGCCCGCAAATCATCAAGGTGCATGCGCCTTTGGTCGGCCAGCTCTTTTTGGGTACTGGATAGTTCTCGCAGTAATTTTTCCACTTCGTCAGATCGATCGATGACAATGGTGGCACGCTCGACATCGGCATCAATAGTGCGTTCTCGCTCAGTCGTCGGTCTTACGGAAATTCCGAAAGAGGCCAATTCTTTTTGCGCCATACGGCCAGCCGAATGCAAAAATTTCTCCAGCGAAAATGGCTCGTCAAGCTGTCCTTCTTTACTGCGTGATTTAGATGTTGTACTTACGGTTGAATTAACTGCATCACCATTGCCGTCTTTTGTCGGGCCTTTTTCCATGGTCACGGGGCTGGAAGCGACATCGTCAATGCTGATGTTTGCTGTTTCTTCGCCTAATGCGGTTTTTGGCTGATCGCGGCGGTTGTGTTTGATTCTAAATCCTGGTGGCGGAACAATTCTCCATTCATCGAGACCGTCAATACGCACTCTTCGTGCGCTCCAACCTTCCGGTAGATGGTTGCCCCATTTGCCTAGAATAGAGCGCTCGACGCCCCTGGCAGAACGTCCCAGCATACTTGCCGCCTGTTCCATGGTTAGCCACGGTCTGGGCACTTCATAAGACCAGCTATCAACCGGATCGCCAAGCTCGCTATCGTCAATGTCATCGTCATCCGAATAACTGCCATAACCGTGAACGTCGTCTGCATCTAGGGGTTCAGCTGCAAAATCTTCCAACGGTGTAGTGAACTTTGCTGTTGTCGTAGTCGAAGTGCTGTCTTTCATGAGCGGCGCGCCTTTTATAATCCGTGAACCAGTCAGTATTTTACTGTTCTCAAGTGGTTCTGTCTTGATTGCCTTGGGGTTTTTCTAATTGGATATTTTTAAGGCTGTGCCGGCTGCCCGAACAGCCAGTCAGGGAAAGCCATAGAAGCGCTAAGAGCAGGAATTAAATTCCTGCTCTTTCGCAATATCGCTTATTTTTACGAACTGGCTTTGAGGCAGCAGACTACTTAAGCAGTCTTGCTTCCACTTTTTCCCAGTCAATGTTGCTGTAGAAAGCTTCAATGTATTTTGGACGATCAGCAGGAACGTAATCGAGCAAGAAAGCATGCTCCCAAACGTCCATTACCAAAATTGGTTGGAAGCCGGCAATGTTGCCTTCTTCGTGCAATGTGATCCAGTGGTTGGAAAGTGTTTTGGTGAAGGGATCTTGGAACAATACTGCCCAGCCAACGCCGCGCATGGCGCCGACTTTGAAGAAGTCATTTTTCCAAACTTCGATTGAAGAATAGGTTTCGGTGATCAGTTTACCGAGAGCGCTTGTTTCTTTAAGTTCGCTGCCGCCTGGCTTGAGGTTGCCGAAATAGTATTCGTGCAGTCTCATACCGTTGTATTCAAAACCGTAGCGTCGCTTAAGTTCTGAGTATTCGAGTGAACCGCTCTTGCCGGCTTCTGTCAGTTCGATGATTTTTTCGTTGAGGTCATTTGTATTCTTGACATAACCAGCATAAAGCTTGAAGTGAATTTCCAAAGTTTTATCTGAAATGCCTGTCAAACCGAGCAGGTGTTTGAAATCCTGAACTGGGTAAGGCTTGTATGAAATCTTTTGTTGAAGCATGAAACTCTCCTATGCAACACAGTATTTAGTCTGGGTGCGGATCTTGTCAGATCGGTGATGGTTGGATTTGAATTGATATTCATACCATATGCAATTGTATTGTTGAGGAAATTTCACAAAATCTGCATTCTTGATCTCAACAGCAGCAGCGCGGCTGCGCCGTCTTGGAAACCGCGACATGGCCAGCTTTAGTGCACCATATATAGTGCGATGGGAAAACTAAGGAATAAGATCAGCTAAACGTTTCTTGGCCGGCTTTACTGCACCGGGGGCGGTGCAGTAAAGCCGCTAACGGTGGGGTTAGAGCCGGTCTCTGCCGCTTCTGCAAGGGCTCGGGCTGCGGATTCGGCCTCTTCTTTTTTTCGAATTGGAGACATCTCGCCGGTGTCGTAAGGTTGCAGGCCTTGTTCAACACTGAGCGCCTGACCAATAGGCATGGCAGGCAGATTGTGAGCGGTGGCGGAGGAATTTGAACTGTTTTTGCGACCAGAAATAGCCTGGTCGAATTTAGAAGGCTTGGGAATGGCGTGAGTGCCTGACTGGGTTGAGGCAGGGGCATTTGTCTCAGCAAGATTTTGCGGCGGTGCTTGTGCGGGAGCTGATGCTGGAATTGGATTTGGTGCTGGTTCTGGGGCGGGTGCAGCTTCAGCCATCGCTGGATTCTGCGCAGCCGGTGCAGGAGCTGCGGATGAGATGATGGCCGAACTCCAACCAAGTTGTTTAAAAGCATCTTCCAGGCTAGCTTTGCTCTTCCAGCAAATACCCAGCGCAATTACAGCTTGCTCTGTTTTTAAAATTCCACGTTCCATTAGTTGGGAGCATTTCATGGCAATGCCGAGAAGATTTTGATCCAGCGCACCGGTCATCATCAACATTTGACCCATAAGGTTAGTGTCGCGAGAGCCCATCTTGAGCGCTTCTTCGATGTCTTTGGGTCCAATTACGCCGGCCAGTTGCAAGAACTGATAGAGAGGTAAATTGGTTGCATCGCGAGGGGGAGTGGGTTGCACCCTTTCAACCGCTTCGGCAAGTGAAATATGTTCTTGATTGACCAGTTCAAGCACGCGGCCGCTCTGGCTTTTGCGCAATTCGCCTCTGACCACCATACTTTGTATGGTCAAAGCTGTAGCCAATACGTTTTCGCTCACCATGCCGTTTTTCACCAGCACCTGACCGATGGGTTGTTCGTTGACCAGGCCTAATTCCACAGCCTGCATCAATTTCTCTTCGTCTAGCAATTTTGCCATCACCAGAAGTTCACCAAGGCGAACGGTCTCGCTTGCGGGGTGAAGGCTGACGCCGGTTTCTTCCAGGTGCTGTTCAAATGGAACTTGTCTAATTAAAGCCGCTTTCAAGCTTGAAATAGCCTGCTCGCGAGTAACTCTTTTGTCGCGAACAAGAATCTGGGCATTTAGAGTTGACGAAAGCAATTGCTCTGAGAGCATGCCGTTGATAACGAGCACCCGACCAAGCGGCAGGCCGCTGCTTTCACCTTGCACCAGGGATTGCTCCAGTTGAGCTCTGGTGACTATGCCCGCTTCAAATAGCAGTTCACCCAGTTTATTGGTGACCTGGTTAACTGGCTGGGCCCAACCCATTTTTGACAGGGCCTGGTCAAGCTGAACATTGTCGCGGGAAATTACACGCAAACTGCCTAGGGCCGTTTCTAAATCAATCAGCCCATCTTTGAGCATCGACTGAGCCTGCACTGCAGCCTGCAAGTGCGGCTCGATGATAAATCCAGACATAATCAGAACACGACCAACCGGCAATGACTGCGTTTTTGCGATAATCATCGCCTGGCGAAGGTCTTCGGCCTTGAGCAGACCAGCGCCGGTAAGAAGGTCGCCCAGTCTGACTGGCGAGGCTTGCTGTGTAGATTCCTGACTGTCGGGCGCCGCCGTCATTTAATTAATCCGTAAGGCATGGTGATAATTAGAGCTGGTTTTGATTTTAGCGCAAGACTGGCACTTGATATGGTCGGTCTGACGGACCTGAAAAGATTTTGTTTCCTCTTTTAGGCCGCCCTTGAAAACCCTCATCACTTGACGTGAACAAATATGCAACCACATTTGGTGGCATAACAGAAGCCGGGCGACGAGCGCCCGGCTTATTGAACATATGTTCGAATATGTAGCCACCTAGTGGTGGTATTTCCCGTTTGGGTTTGTAGTAGACACGAGGTTTTGACCAAGTTTGGCTCTAACCGATTCCTCCGTGAGAGCTTTCGTCCATGAGTAATAAATACCCAGATATTTGTGACTTATAAACATGATTTTGCCTTGGATGGCAAACATCTTTAAAAAAAGAGCGAAAAGCCCCAGGCGGTGGCAAAAAAAATCGCCACCCTGGGAAAACCCGTATGTACATCAGATACATGCGGGTGTAGACTCGCCGTTGATGGATAAGATTCTGCTCTCACTTCGCAATCGCATACTGCTGCCAGCTGTTTGTATGGCCGGTGTCGTGATCTGGCTCACTCTATGCTCGGTTCACTATCAGAGCTATTGGCAGGGCACTATTGCCCGAGTGCAAACCACCGATTTTAATCTGCTCCACCACACTTTGCCGGCCACTCTTTCGGCCATGATTCAGGAAGGCCGCGACGACCTGATTCAAAAAACTCTTGACTCAAGCTACGGTTTATTCGGCCTGGTTGTCACCGACCCATCAGGCGAGAACGTTCTTTATAGAACAGACAAAATCTATCATCGCCAGTCATGGCAAAAGGACGCTACAGCCGAGGGCCTGGCACATGGCGAAGAGCCCTTTGACCTGATTACCGACCCACCTCAGCTTGAACCGCTGTATTCACATGCATCTCCACGTGAAGAAAAGGCAAAAGCTACCGGCGCTAAAGTGCGCGGCAAAATTTTGGGTCGAATCTATTATTTGCGCAGCCCTCCGCCACCGTTTGCTGAAGACATTGGCAATTTCTTGGTCACCGGGGTGGCTGAAATGTCAGGCGCCAAACGGGGATATTTTTATATTTCCATGGCCTCTGTCGGCTTCTCTCTGGTGATTTTGCTTCTAATTTATCTGCGCCGGCGCGGACTGGAGCTGAAACAGAAAGAAGTAGAACATGTGAGACGCGAACTGGATATTCGCAAAAAGGCGCTAGAGCATCTAAGCAACGAGCTGGCCACGCAAAAAGCCCGCAAAGTATGGCTTGAAAGAGAGGCAGACCAGGCCTATCGCCGAGCCGTTGGCCTCAAGCAAAATCTTGAGCGCCTGAGAGACGCTCTGGCCGGAAGTATGAGCACCAGTGGCAATTTCGCCGTGCCGCCCAATAGCAAAGAAGCGGCCAATATGGCTAACGCATCTGGGCAACAGGTGATTTCGCATGTGCGTATCAGACCGGTGGCCAGCCCGCCTTCATCGATTTTAGAAGAAATAGAAATCTTAATTCCTGATCTTTCAGACAATGCCACAGCCTTGCGCAGTCAGGCCAATATTCTCCATGACTATTGCAATTCGCTTGAAGAAAGACAGGTGGAGATGAAACGCATTGTCGAGGGAGCGTTTAATCGCGCCCCGTCTCCGGCCCCAACCCCAATTCACGCTCAGCAGCAGCCACAGCAGCCACAGCAGGCCGCCAACGCCGACGTTATTGATATGAGCCCGCACTAATTTGGCTAGGGCCCTTCTCAAGAAGGCTCTAAGTCGTGCTAAGCTAATTCTGTTCACCAGGCTTTCGCGAAGGAAAGCTGCAATCACCGCTCCGAGCGGTCATTTGCTCTTATTTAGTTGGTGAAACCGTCGATTTCAAAGGCGGAGATTGCCCTTCCAAGGCTAATTTTGCATGAAGCAAATATCGGGATCTGGAAAAAAAATTTCACTATCACTTTCTGCCCTGCAAGAGGCCAGCAGTGAACCGGTCTATCGGCGGGGAGTTCAATACTATCGCCGCAAGAAAGTGCTCAAATATTCTGAAAGCGAAGATGGCGCAAATATCGAAGCGCTGGTGATCGGCTCAGAAAAAGACGCTTACAAAATTGTGGTCGACATCGATTCGCCCATGGTTTTTCGCGCCGCTTGCTCTTGCCCTTATTTTGAAGATGTCTGCAAGCACTCTGTAGCCGTGGTTCTGACGCATATTGCGAAGCACAATCCCGGCATCAGATTTGACATGGCCGACGAACAAAAGCGCGAAAGCCCACAAGAAAAAGGGCCCAAAGCCAAAGATTTGCTGGATGATCCACGTGAAGAAGGCGTAGTCGCCGACGAACGTGACTTCGAACTCGGTCTTCTCGTGCTGGAAAAACCGCTGGCTATGATCGTCGGCGTTGTGCCGAACGAGCCTCAAGGCAAAGTCAATATTCTCAAAGTGCCGTCCGAAGTAGTACCTACTTTGCCGCCCGATTCGCGCATTCAAAGACTGGCGAAATATCTCACTTCTTTGCCTCAGACTACAAAAGGTCCGGCAGGCGGACACCGCATTCCACGCGGCGATGAAGGCACAGTGATTGGTCACTTGAGTCTTTGCTGCAAATTGACCAACACCACCACCAATGAGCTGGTGCAGTTCTCCGATAAAGCTCTTTCGCCTCGCGCTGTGCTTTCCGAAACCGAAAGCGGCGAGCTAATGTTGCGCCTTGAAGGTGTAACAGAAGAAGGCGAAGCCGTTGAGCACCCAGTTTTCTTTATGGGCGCATCAAGCTGGATTCTCTCCAACAACACTTTCTATTCCATCGATTTAAGCGCTATCCACCGTTCTTTCCAGTACTTCGATTCATTTGGCTACATGGTAGTTAAATTAGAAGTAGTGCCGAAATTCCTTTCGGTTGACCTGCCTGTTTTAAAGAAACGCATGCCTGTGCTGCTCGACGAAACGGCCGCACCATTCCCTGTGGCTATTACCGAGCCACCGCAGGTGGTGATTAAACTATCGGAGCGGAAGCTGCCGGGAGCGGCCGGCAACAATACAATAATCTCTTCGCACGGCGCTTCTGCTGCCGCTTCTAAAAAGCCTGCACAAGATTCGTCCAGTCTGGAACTTTCACTAGGTTTTCGTTATGGCGATCTCGTTCTGCAATCTCGCGACGAAACCAGCGCTGTGGAATCAGAAAAGTTTACTCGCACCATTTCAGAAGTGGGCCAAAGTGTCTGGGTAGAGCGTCAGTGGGAACCTGAGAATCAGGTACGCCGGTTCCTCACCAATATGATGCCGATTAGAACTATTGCCGATCGCTTCTCATTTGTAGAAGAGCAGGCGTTAGATGCGCTCTTCCACCTCTCTTCAGAACAAGCCCAAGATTGGGACACTGCCGGTTGGGATCAGCTTGGTTTTTACCGAGTGCGCAAAGAAGAACTTGGTCTCAGCGCTAAGCTTTCTTTGAAAAAAGAATCGTACAAATTTGATTTTGATTTGCAATGTTCGGCCGGCGATGAAGAAGTAGCGTTTCCGCTCGTTATTGAAGCGTTGTTTAAAAACCGCAGCTATCTCAAACTTTCAGACGGCCAATTTGTACGTGTGCCCACACCAACTTTAATGGGACTATTGAAGTCTATCGGCCAGAGCAAAGACAGCGCCCGGCCTCTCTATCAGGCCCTGGGAATTTTGCACGCTTTAGAAACACACGAAATTCCCGTGCAAGCCGATAAAGGCTTCCAGGAATTTATTCACAAGATTCACCATTTTAGAGAACTGCCACCATTTGAATTGCCCAAAGATTTCAAAGGCGAGTTGCGCGAATATCAAAAGGAAGGCTGCAACTGGCTGATGTTCTTAAGAGAATATGGACTGGCCGGAATTCTTGCTGACGACATGGGTCTGGGTAAAACCATTCAAACACTAGCCATGTTGCTCAAGCACTATCAAAATGGCAAAAAGAACGACCGGGCTCCTGCACTCGTTGTAGCCCCGACATCAGTTGTCTACAACTGGTTGTCGGAAGCTTCTAAATTTACACCTGATTTGAAGACGGCACTCTTCCTTGGTCGTGACCGGGGCGAGTTGCTCAAGCGACTGGGCAAAGAAAGCACTAACAAGCCTCACGTGATCTTCACCACCTACGGTATCATTCGCCGCGACTACGAACAATTGAAGAACATACAGTTCGAGTTTCTCATTCTTGACGAAGCGCAGAACATCAAAAACCCAGAATCAGTCGGTGCCATTGCCGCAAAGAGCATTAAAGCCTTCCACCGCCTGGCTCTGTCGGGTACACCAGTGGAAAACCGCTTGAAAGAACTCTGGTCGCTTTTCGATTTCCTTATGCCGGAATTTCTTGGTCAATATAAAGACTTCAACGAAGTATTTGAGCGACCGATTGAAGCCGGCCTTGACGGCGCCGGTATGAAGTTGCGCAAGACAGTGCATCCGTTTATATTGCGACGTCTTAAGAGTCAGGTAGAAAAAGATCTGCCTGATAGAACAGATATCATTCAACTTTGCGAGTTCGACGACGAACAGCGTTCGCTCTATCTCGATGTGCTCGATGAATGCCGCCAGCGTGTCTTTAACGAAGTGGCTTCGCGCGGCATCAAACGGTCTTCCATCTCAATTTTGGCTGAACTCTTGCGTTTACGCCAGGTTTGCTGCGACCCTAAACTGCTTAAAAATCGTGAGAAAGTCACTGATCAATCGGCCAAGCTTGATGCGCTCATGCACATGATTGGTGAAGTGGTTGACGAAGGGCACAAGATTCTTATATTCAGCCAGTTTGTAGAGATGCTCAGCATCATTCGCAAAAATCTGGAGAAGCAGGGCTACACTTACGAGTATCTTGACGGGCAAACTCCAGCGAAAGAGCGTCTCGATAGAGTGGAACGCTTCAACCAGACACCATCCATTCCAATATTCTTGATCAGTTTAAAAGCTGGCGGCACCGGTCTCAACTTAACCGGCGCAGACTACGTTATTCACTATGACCCCTGGTGGAACCCTGCTGTAGAAAACCAGGCCACCGACCGGGCGCACCGTATTGGTCAGACCAGGCATGTATTTAACTACAAGCTGATCACGCGCGGTACTGTGGAAGAAAAAATTCTTGCCCTGCAACAGAAGAAGAAAGAACTGGCCGATTTGATTATTGGCGGCGACGACAGTGTGGCTAAAGAACTTACGCAAGAAGACCTGGAGTTCTTGTTCTCGTTTTAAAACGTTATCGTTTCATTTTTTGAAAGTGGAGCGTGCCATCGTTGCAAAGCGCCCGGCGGTCCCGACTATCTCCTCGGGCCCGGCATGTTTCTTACGTTCGGACCAAACCGAGACAGTTCTCTGCTTTTCGCCGAATCTGACATCAATTTTGGGTATCGAAGCTAACTCTCGATCACACTCATGGATACTTCGTATCAGTAACGGCATCACTCGTTTGAATTCCAGAGAGCAGGCATAACAAGATATTGTTCTACGCCGGGAACGGCCCTGGGCATAATCTTTGCTTGATTGTAAGCCTCAGCACAAAACCGCTGACCAGCTTGCGTACTTGCGCACTCACTCAAAAGCCGTTCCGCAGATTTAATGGCTTCAGTTTTTGCCGGTAAGTGCTCTGCTTCAAAAGTTTCAAGTATTGTGTTCACTGTTCGACCTCGCCGACTCTAGACCAGCTAAGCTTATGTTCTCGCCATGACGAATGTAATGTGCATCTGCACAGTCCTCAAATAGAATTAGATCTCCGCCATACTTCGAGCGAACACAGTCATTTTCAGAATGTCGAACAATAGTTGTGCTAATTCACGCCTGGTGATGTAGTTTCCGGTTTTAATTTTAAAGTGCACTGTATCTGAAATCTTCTGGCAGTACTGCAACAAGCGCTTGCTTGCTTGTTCTGCTTCGCCGGGCTCCAAATTGTCATCTGGCCTGAAACTCAAATCATCAGGGTTGTAGGCGACGATACCTGTGGCCGCCATTACCTGAATAGCTTGAAAGTTTTTGTCATCGAGCATAATGTCATCGAACCAGAATATCGGCGCACCAGCTGCGGTGAGTAAAATTTGTGTTTGCAAAATGTCTTTGTGCGAGAGAAGTTCGATATCGCCAAAGCGAGTACGACTGAGGTGCAGTGATGCCAGTGTACCGGCAGCTGTACCGATGGCCCACTCAATGGGATGAAGTCTATAAGCGCCGTTGGTAATATGAGTGACACCAATGTTTTTGCAACCGGCAATATAGTTCGAGCAGTCTTCAGAAATGAGTGAGCCTAGAGGAATTTGAAATGGTTTTGCCTCCTGGGCTGCTCCCGGCACTTCCTGAAAGCCATGAATATCCACAGGGTAAAGGCCTATGCCAATCGAGTCTTCAAAGATGCGTGCTCGCCCGCCGAGATTAGCCGATGCAACAATATCTTGTTCCACTACTACCGTTTTGGCAGCCAATCTTCTCGCTTCTCGAATATATGGATAGCGAGATAAACCATCGGCGGTGCCAAAAATATTGCGCACTAGTTTGAGGCCACTATAGCCTTTGCCGCCATCGTCGCGAGTAGCCTCAGTTTGCAGCCAGTAAAGAAATCCAAGACTGACCCTTTTTGCCAGGGCAAGATATTGTCGTTGCTGCTCTGGACTTTTGTCGATAATATTTTTGCCGCGCAAATCATTGCTGTCCCAATTGATCATGGCAATATCTGATTTATAGATACCTGGTTTGAACAAACTTTTGTCGATTAAGCGTCTATAAGTCCAGAACGGCAACAAGTGGCGCGCCGCACCGGTGCTGTCATCGTCGGTTTCTTCAAACATGTGATAACCATAAAACGAAAATTTCCCTTCAGCCAAAAAACTGTCATAGTCTGCCGGTTTCTCAATGACATTATTTTGCTCTGGATAGTATTCGAGCACAAATGGATAGGTGTAGTCTTGCACATTTTCGCTGTCGCCGACCTCTGGCGCGTGTCTTTCTGCGGTGTCAGTGCGACTGTCAGAGCCTGTCTTGTAGGTTATCTTCGCCAGCGCCAGCAAGTCACCAATTTCGGTGGCATCGATTACTATTCGCGGTTGCACTTCGAGAAACATGCCGCTGTCGAGATCGACAAATAGCACGGCTTGAATTGCGCTCTGCCGAGCCACAGCCAATGCCTTCAAACGTCTTATCACCGTTAACTTTTCGGCGGTCATTGCCGGTGCGAGCATTTGATCAATTACATCTACAGCAATTTCAGGTTCGAATGCCAGGCGTGTTACCCATGATGTTCCTGGGTGCAGCAGAGCGTCAGCAGCCGCTTCGGCAGTAAGTTTATTGCTGTTGCGATAAAAGTCGCGAATACCTTCGCGCATTTCTAAATAGCTTTTGCAGGCGCCTGTGGTTTCAACATACTTATTCTCATCGAGAGCGCACACACCCTGACTGGTCATTTGCCCGCCCAACCAGGTGGTTTCTTCAGTTAAAAGTGTAGTGTGGCTTTTGCTGCTTTCCAGCGCTGCAGCCAGTCCGCCCATGCCGCCGCCCGCCACCAGAACATCGCAGCTGTGCATGGCCGGCGTCTGGTCGAGCTGATATTGCTTCAAGGCTTGATCGTCGCCGGAAGCGCTCACCGCCTCAATGTCTAAAACATCGAAAGTCAGTGTGGTCCCGGTATAGAAAAATGATTTGCTCATTGCTTTACTTTCCACTTTGCAGCCGCCGGCACTTCTATCGTCACTAATGTTTTCACACCTTAGATCTTGATTCAAGAATTAGCTAGAATGACCACCTGGAGAAATCGATGGCAAGCAACGCAGCAAAAGTTATTCCTGATGAAATTGTGGCCCGGGCCGCCAAGATCAGATTGATTTTGATGGATGTGGACGGCGTTTTAACTGACGGCAGAATTTATTACTTCCCGGGGCCTGACAGCAAACCAACCGAATTTAAGGGCTTCAACTCCCAAGACGGTGCTGGTTTGCTCTTCCTTCACTATTGCGGCTTCAAATCGGGTGTTATCAGCGGCCGAGATTCACCGGCAGTCACCGAGCGGGCGCGCATTCTGGGAATTTCTTATGTCTATCAGGGATTTTTAGAAAAAGTTGCAAGCTATGAAGAAATTCTTGCCAAGGAAAACTTGGTTGATGAACAAGTGATTTTCATTGGCGATGATTTTCCTGATTTTCCCTTGATGAAGCGAGCTGGGCTCGGAGTGGCAGTGGGCGATGCTCGTCCTGAGCTTCAGGCCCAAGCGGATTTCACGACTACCGCTAGAGGCGGGCACGGTGCCGTGCGCGAAGTCGCCGAGCTGGTGCTCAAGGCTAATGGTCAGTGGCAGAGAGTCTTAGATAAATACGGCCTGTCCAGCGATTAAGCGGCTATGCCCACTGGTTTATCGTTTAGGTGTGCTTTGCCGACGCTGATTGATTCTGAAACACTGCTCTTAGCGGTGTACAGTTTAAATTGGGTGGAAGGGTCGCAATTGCCGGAAAGAGCAGTGACTGCTTCGCAGAGGCCAGCAAAAGCTGCTTCAAGAGAAGCGATATCACTGGCGGTGGCATGGCCAGAGGCGGCACGGCCGCGAATTTCACCAGCTTTACCCATGGCGTAACCGGCTACGCTGGCGGCTTTGCTGTCGGCTGTTTGAGTCGTAGTGCGCTCAGATTCTTTCTTCGAATATATCAGAGACTCACCAACTGTTCCGTCAGCTTTAATTCTTGAGCCATCAGTAAAATCAACAGAACCGTCACGGTGAATCTGTGTGCCGTTGGCCATTTGGACGCCATTTGAAGTGACGACATCACCGCTACTGGTTGTCACTTTGCCGCTGTCGTATTTGTAGTTTTTGCCGGTAAATTTGAATCCTTTAGGGCCCACTGCAACTCGGTCAACTTTGCCGTCAGCGTGAGCAACTTCAACTGTTTTGGCAGAAGTGTCGATTCTCTGACTTTCGCCATTAAGCAATCCGGTTACGACAGTTTTGCCGCTTTCGTCAGTGGTGCTTTTGACTTCGTTCATGCGGCCACTCATGCGATCGCCCGATATGGTTATTGTTGAAGTGCCTTCTGTGTTGCTCAAAGTTTTGGTGTCGCCGAAGTTTATCAAAGCGCGAAGAGCCTGGATCAATTCTTCTTTCTCTGGCTCTTTGGCAGCCAGAATTGCACGCACATCTTCTGCCGCGAGCTGTACAGGTGCTTTACCTTTTTCATGAATGGTCCATGACTTGTCGGCATTGCGCACAAGGTAGCGGCCTTCAGAAATCGAAACCAGAGTGGTGTGATCTTTTTTTGCGGCGATTACCGAACCGTCTGGAGTGACGGCCATGATGCCGTCGCTGAATTTCAAGAATTGGTTAGTCTTAGTTTCTCTGGCTTTGGCAGCCATTTGTTCGGCCAATTTATGAATGCCGCCAGCTTGTTCTACAGTTGAATTGGAAGTGACGATGTTGCCGTTTTCGAATTTGCCGATCACTTTAAATTCGCCGCTTTCGCCTTCGAAAACTTCAGAAATTCCTTTGCCGCTTTTGTCAACAAGGTACAAACGCTCGTTGCCTTTACCATCTTTTTCGACGACTACTCTATTTCCGCTTTCTAGCTGACCGACAAACTTGCCGTCTTGCATGTGGAATTCTACATCGCCATTAGCATCAGTCTTTACCGTGTCACCGGCATCACTGCTGATCATGTGGCCATTGTCGGCAGTGCTGGTGATGGTTTTGTCGCCCTGTCTGATTACGTCGATTTTGCCGCTTTGGTCACGGTGAATCGCGCCATCAGCAATATTTTGAGCACCGGCGGTTCCAGTGGCCTTGTCATAGGCCTGCATTACTTTTTTCCAGTCGCTGTCAGCCAGGTGTGCTGCGGCTTGCGTAAGTATGTGGTCGCCCTTTATTTCTTCTACTTTTTTCTCAGGAGTGACGAAACTAAATCCACCCAAATCACTGGCTGTTGCCGGTGCACATGCTTTTTCTTTTTCGTTGAATTTGGCATTTATGAAGCCATTGAAGTCGAGGCTGTCAGTGGTAGTGTGTTTTTGATCAATCTTTTTGCCGGCAGCGCCTTCGATTGACAGGCTGGGCAGCATTGCCATCGTTTGTCTGATGGTTGTTGAAGCTTTGTCGAACGAGGCATTGAGAAAGTCGCTGTAGGCTGCTGCTGAGCCTCCGACTGCGCCCTCGGGTTTGGCGACAACTTTGTCACCTGGTTTTGCAGTTGCTTCTAAAGAAAGTGCGTGGCGCGCTTTGTCAGCCGCATCTTGACCCTGCTCAAGCGGCTTATCGCCGACTTTGGCGACCTCTTTCTTTTGATTAGCGTCCGTTAGGGGCACTTTAGACTCCACTTACCTGCTCCGACGTACGTGTATATACGCCACCCAATGTTTTTAGACATCATTGTTTATACTGGTTTATAGATGCGGCGAACTAACCGGTGGCGGGCATTGAAGCAGGTCGACAAGCCATTAAATTCTGACCGCCGCTTTACTGTGGACGGCAAATATTGGCACCCCCTGGACGATGGTCGGGTGCAATGCGATCTCTGTCCGCGCAATTGTCAGATGAAAGAGGGTGACCGCGGCTTTTGCTTCGTGCGTCAAAATATCGACCATTCGGTTAAATTAACTACTTACGGCCGCAGCACTGGCTTTTGCATTGATCCGATTGAGAAAAAGCCGCTTAACCATTTTTTGCCAGGGTCGAGCGTGCTGTCTTTTGGCACGGCCGGCTGCAATCTGGGCTGCCAGTTTTGCCAGAACTGGTCAATCAGCAAATCGCGTGAGATTGAACTTTTAAGCGAAGAGGCAAGCCCTGAGCAAATCGCCCTGGCGGCCAAAGAGCTTGGCTGTGCTTCAGTGGCTTTCACATATAATGATCCGGTGATCTGGGCTGAATATGCCATTGACACGGCCAGGGCCTGCCGCGAGCTGGGCGTCAAAGCGGTGGCGGTAACCGCCGGATATATCGGCGACGATGCCCGCCCCGACTTTTACTCGGTCATGGATGCAGCCAATGTAGACCTCAAAGCTTTCACCGAGGTGTTCTACAAAAAGCTAACCCTGTCGCACCTGGAACCGGTGCTCAAGACTTTGCAGTGGCTTAAAGATGAAAGCGATGTCTGGTTTGAGATTACCAATCTGGTCATTCCAGAAGAAAATGACTCTTCAGATGAGTTTAAGGCTATGTGCGCCTGGATTTTGACCAATCTTGGGGATAGTGTCCCTTTGCACTTCACGGCTTTCCATCCCGATTTTCGCATGGACAACCGCCCGCCAACACCGCCAACCACTCTACTGCGCGCTCGCGAAATCGCCATGCGCCAGGGCCTTAAATATGTTTATGTGGGAAATATTGATGACGCTCCCCACCAGAGTACTTATTGTCCTTCTTGCCAGGCCTTGTTAATTGAGCGCAATTGGTTTGAAATTGGCCGCTACGACCTCGACAAAAACAGGTGTTGTCACTGCGGCGAGGCCGTACCCGGAGTGTTTGGCGATAAAGCCGGCCAGTGGGGGCGCAAGCGTGTGCCTGTTACTATTAGTGACTGGGCGGCGAGATAGAGCGCATTAGATTGATGTTTGTTGCAAGAAAATATGGGGCGGTCAAACCAGCGATTCTGTTGGCCACAGTTTGCTTGGCTCTGAGTGGACCAGTCCAGGGCGAAGAAAGTTCGCCGGCCGCAGTGAGCGTTCCTGCCGGAACCTTGCGCAATTTAGACTTCCTTCCTCGCCTGCAAACCTCGCGCCCTCCTTCGCGTCCGCGAAAATTTTTGCGTCGCCGCAACCTCAAGGTGCTGGCTGATCGCGACGAGAAATATGTGCAGTTGTTGCTGGTCTGCGTGGGCTTCGTCAGCATGTTTATCGTCATTTTGGCCTTGCGCAGCATGCCGCCGGTCAAAAAAACCACTTGACCCCTTGCGATAGGCTCTTAAGATAGGGATAGTCAGCTCTGCCAAAAGATAGTGGCCATGGAACCAATCGAACAAATCTTGCTTTTCATCATTGGTGCCATTTTCGTCGGTGGCGGCGGTGTTTTCGCCTATCAGGCCTTTGAAGATGCAAAGAATATCTTTGAATCGCTCATCTTTTCATTCATGATTGTCACTTCTGGTATCTTTTTCATCATCTGGTCAATCGGGGGCCCGCCGGGCTAGGTTGCGAAAATTAAATCAATCGATGGTTGGCATTTGCATGGCGTAGTAAACTTTTGGCTTGTCACTGTTACTGCCTCGCTAAGGGTTTAGATTTCGCCATGCATAAAGTCTCACGCCGCTCTTCAATTGCTTTAATTACCTTGGCCATGTCACTGGTCGGCAGTGGTATCAACTGTGGTGCACTGGCGAAAGACGACAAGGCGGATAATGCAGTAAGAACTCCTGATGCTCAAGCTCTTAATGCAGGGCGTTCGGGCAGCTGGACAAGTGCCGCTCAAGGCAAAAATCAGCTATCCGTAGACACTTTGCGCAAAGTAGTGGCAGAAAAGCCGAATGACGCCATTGCTCATAATGACCTGGGCTGGGCTCTCAGGCAGAACAACGATTTGAAGGGTGCTGAAGCAGAATTGCGCAAGGCAATTGAACTTGACCCTAAACTACATCAAGCCCACTCTAATTTGAGCGTGTGCTTGTTTGACCAGGGCAAAATGCAACCGGCCTTAGACCAGGCACAGCAAGCTGTAAAACTCGACCAGAGCCAACCTATCTATCACGTTGTTTTAGGCAATGCACTTTCAGCGGTGGGCGATAATAAGACTGCCATCGAAGAATACAGACTGGCCATCAGTCAAAAACCTAATTACGAAAACGCCTATTACAATCTCGGCCGCGTGCTTGAAGCGACCGGCGAGAAGAGCGAGGCCGGTAAAGTACTGGCTGAGGCACTGCGCCTTGACGGTGATGACGACCGGGTGCTCAAGATTTTGGATCGCATCGTTAAATAAATAATTTAGTCGCCCTCTAACGAGCGACCCAGGCCTGTCAATAATTACTTGCTTGGCACCAGTGGAACTTTGTAAGTAGCGCCGCCGTACTCCTGGTAGCTTGAGCCACTAATGGTGTCTTTAATCTGTTGCTTAGCGTCTGATTTGCGTAATATTGAATCGTCGTTAAAGCGATTTTTGGCCAATTGTACGAGCAGATTTTCTACTGCAGCCAGTTCATCCGCACATTGCGGGCTGAGCTTGAGGCTGTCTCTGTAGGTTTTAATGGTTTCAACGCTGACAAAATCTTTGCCTGGGGCGAAATTATTGAAATGGTTCGCTACGTAGTGCCGTGCTTGATACTGACCTTCGAATTCCTTCTCTTGAGCGGCAAATCCAGTAACATCGTTCTTGGTCAAACCATCTTCGAACCAGAAAGTTTCATCGTTGCTGGTGCAGGCAATGCGATAAGCATGCTGAGAAGCGCGCGTTAAAGCAGCCAGCTCAGCTGATGTAGGTGCTTTGGGATCGGTTCCGGCTTTTTGTATATTTTGCTCGACAAAAGTTTGAATTTCCCTGGCTGTAACATAATCTTTGCCGTTTTTATCGCCATCCAGGTTTTTCATTTTCTCGAAATATTTGGTTAGTGCAGCCCCTTCAAGATCGGCTTCAGTAGCGCCTATCGTAGGGTTGTAGTAAGTGTTTGCCACTGGTGAGAATTTGGAATTTTCAGTGGTAGCCGCTGTATTTTTTACTGTTTCAGCGGAATTGGTGTTGGCGTCAGGCTTGTTGTTGTTTTCAGTTTGAGTGTTGGCGTCGGTAGGTGCTACACCGGGCGGGAGAATAATAGTTTTTCCAGCATAGATGCGATCGATGTTTTTAACTGCGCCTTCACCATTCTGATTAGCCGCGGCAATTTGCTGAATATATTCTTGTATCTTTTTCGCAGGGATTACGGTGCCTTCTTTCTGGCCAATCAACAGTTCGTTCTTTGCGATTTTCCAGAGATTGTCGCCAGCTTGAATCTGATATTCTTTGCCGGTCATTTTAGGAGTTTTATCCTCAGATTCTTTCCCGTCTTTTATCTCCTTATCGTCAGTTCCGGAAGTCGTTTTCTCGTCAACCTTTGGCTCAGTTTTTCCAAATCTGGCCGTATCCGTGTCTTCTGCGAGGAACTGTACTGCTTTCTCCTCACTACTCATGACCTCAGCAATTTTGTCAGTAGCGACTTTGCTGTTTTTCAGAGCGGGCTCTAATTGATGCTCGGTAAGAACATTGCGAAAGTTTTCTGCGTCGCGAAATTGCAAGCTCTGCTTTTTACTATCGTACGTTTCTACAACAGTTATTTTTTTGCCGTCTTTAGTAACTTCTGCCATATTAATGATTGTGAGATTAGTGAGCAGCCCGCCTTTGTGCAATGCCTCATTTATATCTTTGCGCTCTTTTTGGTTCTGCTCCTTATTTTCATTGTTGCTCCAATCTTTGTAAACCTCGCTCAGGTTAGGATTGTCTGCATTGGTTTTAATGGCCGTTTCCACCTTCGCGCCAATCTTTGCTTCTAAACTCATTTGGATGTCCTCTGGTAAATGTCGAACTCTCGTAGCGCGGCTGCCCGGTGGAGATATTCACACAATATGACTACGGTGTTGCCGAGTTGTTAACGAAAAAACGCATTCAGGACTAACCCTGCTGACAAGAGTCGACGCTTTAAGTAGGATGGATAAAGGCCCGGAAGCTTGTTAGAAACTCGCACAGAGCAGGTGAATTCATGCAGCAAACTATTTTGCGGCGTGCGCTGTCACGCACGCGCCCGTCTTCCTATCCGACTTTGATTGCGCGCAGGGCGGCAACTTCTCAATCTGTGCCACCCACCGAGCTGGTACAAGACGGTGAGCCTGTGGTGCCGCTTGCCGCAAATAAAAGCAACTGGATTCTCAGCCCTGTTCTTGATGGGTTGTTTGTCTGCGGCGGCCTATTGCTCATAGTGGCGGCTTCTTTTTCAACTGTAGAAATGTATTCTGGGCCGTCCAGGCCAATGGTCTTTCCATGATTTATTTGCGCAAAACTAAAATCGCAATCGGACAGGACGAAATATTTTCTCTCAAGGCCGCATTCACATTAATTATGGTGGCTGGCATGGTGCGGCAGTTGTCGTCGGCGGCCACCATCGAAGCACTGGGATTGACTGTGCCAACAATGTTGATGTTGCCTCACTGGACTTTTGTTCTGGCTGCAGTAGCAGCCTTGATCTCGAGTCTATACGCAGTCTTTAAACTTCAGCTGGCTGCACATGCCTCTGCTGTCGGCTTGCATCCAGGTGCTGTAATGGTGCTCGTAGCCACCCTGGCGATCGTCACACTGAGTGGTCAGTTTGGTGTCCTGGCGCTGTATGCCCCTGCTTTCTTCCATGCTTCCCAGTATCTGTGCGTCTCAACTGCTCTGCAAAATCGGCAGGCGAACTCTGCCCCCTTTGCTGTGCCGGTTTGGTTCACTCGCTCCAATTTCTCTTACTGGTTTAAATTGGCATGTTGGGGCATCGGCCTCTATGTGGTAGTGCCCTTGCTGCTCACCAAGTCTGGTCCTTCGTTAGTTGTCTGTACGGCAGCCATGTTCTGCGCTATCAATTTCCACCATTTTGCCGCTGATGCCGTTATCTGGCGTAGTGCAATAAATGCCAGTTAGGGTTATCGAGTTTAGCGTCTTGCGTTTTTCTCTTTAGAGGTTGTTGTTATGTTTAATAAAAAAGTTGCAGTGTTGTTCTCAGCTCTAACGTTAGTTGCTGGTAGCGCATACGCGGCGTTTAGTTGCCCTATTGCTCCTGCTTTTGGCCAAGTGATGATGGCGCCCACACCGGTGCCGGTGATTATGCCCGCGGCCCAATCAAGTTTTGCAGTCACGCCTGTAATAGCCCCACAATTTAAAATATTGTCAATTCCGCAATTTCGCTTTGACACCGGTCCTGGTGTCAGCTTGGGTCGGGCTCAGCCGAGCGAGCCGGTAAATTACACCGAAGAAACTAATGAAGCGATTTCGTGGATCTTCATCCTTGGCGGCCTGACAGTAATCATTAAAGGTCTGGCCAGTATGTTCAAGCCAGCGACAACACTATCGCAAAGGCTAGGCCATATTTCCGTAGGCGTTGCCCTGGTTGTTATTGGCGTGGCCGTGCCGATGCTCTGGGTGGTAAACATAAACGAGCATGCCTTATCGAGCATCGGCTGCGGATAAGAGTCTATTTGCCTTTTCCAGCAACGCTGGCTGTAGTCTTGCCTGAGCCTTGAGCACTTTGCTTAGGCACATCTTCAAAAGCGCTGGTAACAGGCTTGCCGTCAAAGTGCTCGGGAATAGGCACGTCAAGCAACCATAATGCCGTGGCAGAGGTATCGTATGTGGTGACAGGAGCGGTAATTTTAAATCCGGGTTTGACGTTTTCGCCCCAGACTATCCAGGGAATATTCATGTCTTCAGGTGAATTGGTGCCGTGAGTGCGAGCATGGCCGCCATGATCGGCAGTGAGAATTACAACTGATGTTTTTTCAATTCCAGCTTTTGTGATCGCTTTCATCACTGTCTCAAGAGCGGCGTCCGAATCGGCGAAGGCCTGAATTTGCTCTTTTGAGCCCCAGCCAAACTGGTGCCCTGCACCATCAGGATCTGCTAAGTGAATAAAGCAAAGATTTGGTTTGCGCTCTTCGATGTAGCGTGCGGCATTGGCTGCCACTACTTTTGATTCATACGAGGGCAACGAAAAACGATTGATCGAGTGCGCCTGGTAAAGGTGAATGAATTTTGGTTTGCCCACAAACATGCCGGTGGTCAGCTTTTCTTTGGTGGCCAGGGCAAAAATGGTCGGCATCTTGATTATGCCGCGTTCAGGCTCCCAGTCATTCCAGAGAGCATGGTGCTTATCAGGGCCGACTCCGGTCAGCATCGAGGTGTGAGACGTAAGGGTAATGCTCGGAAAAGTAGTTTGAGCAGTCCACGTGGTAGCCCCTTCTTCAGACAATTTGAAGACAGTGGGCATTTTGCTTTGCTGCATCACGCTGGGTTTGCCGCCATCAAAGCTAAAAATGAAAACATGCTCAGCGCGCTTCTCAGCCCAAGCAGGCAGTGCCGCCGCCACGGAAGCAACGAGCAGGCTTGCCGCTATCGCTAGCCGTGACTGCCAAGAATTTTTGCGCTGAGTGATATTTTGCATAAAATCGCATGTTAGAAGGTCCTGATCTTAGCAATTACCAGCGCCTATGGCTCATGCATTAAAATTTCTATTCTTAAATGCACATGTTATTTTCCCCATTGCCGAGTTTCCTGCTCTGGGGCAAAGTAGGCACATGCCCATACATCCCCTAACTGGCGGCAATTCTGACTTGAGACCTCCGAAATTTGAGGAGCTCGGCGACGCCTATGTGGCCGCCGGAAAACAAGCCAGCGCCAATCTCATTGCCGAGACGGTCACCGTCGTCAAAGAAAATGTAATCGCCCCGGCATTTAATGCCGGTCTGTTAGAGCCGGCCAATACTGTCATAGCGGGCATCAACGCCGTTTGCGACGGCGGCAGCGGGGGCAAAAAAGGTGCAGCTCCCTTAATCAAACCGCTTGAGCACATGCATGTGGTCCCGGCAGAATTTCTCTCACCTGGTTGGGCGGCGCAGACTGTGTCTGGGGGCGTGGGATCGCTTGTGCCTTATCTCATTGCCGGCAAGGCAGCTGGCTCGGTCATGAGAGCCACCGGCTCATCTCTGGCTCTAGAAGGTGGTGCCGCCAAATTAATGCAAAGCCAGCAACTCGCTTCGGTGGTGGGTGCCTTTGCCTATGACGGCGCCAGAGAGGTTCGCCAGGGCGAGTCGCGACTGGGCAACAGTGTGGCAGGAGCAGCCGGTTTTGGGGTTTTCGAAGCAGGAAACATGATAGCGGCTCGCGGCGGTTCGCTCGGTCGCATTCTCACACGCACAGCTACGGGTGCACTCGGCGGCGGTGTGCAAACACTCACTTCTGTGGCTATCTCAGAGGGCAAACTGGCCGACGGCGAAACGCTCACCCGGGCGGCCGTGGGTGGAATAGTAATGAGCCACGCTCTGCCGGTGGGTCAAAAAGCCATAGCTCACGCCGCTGATCATTTTAATTTGGCTACTGGGCGCGGCGTGCCGGTCGATAGATTGGTGCAAAATCAATTTGCCGCTGAAGCATCTACCTCAGCTACTCTCAAAAATATCGTCAATGAAAATCCTTGGGCTCGCATTCAGAGCGACGCTCCGCAGTCTCTGGCCCGCGGCAATAGACGTGTTGAGCTAGAAAATGGAGCTGATGCCGGTAGGCTCGGTCATGAATTAAAACACTTAAGTCAAAAGCGCGGTGTTGTAGAAGAACAGAATTTCCAGACTGCCGGAAAACTTTTGCAAGATGGTCAACGCAACGAAGCCTGGCAGCTGTTTAAAGAAACCAGACTGAAAGTAGAACTTGATGCCCGGTCTGCCGAAGCAAAAATAAATTCAGAGTTAGGCAAATCACCCGGCAACGCTGATCTTCATGTGGCAGCGCTGGCTAAGCTAATTCCACAATTGAAAGTGGGCGACCTCACTTATGAGCAACACTGGCAGCGGGAATTTAAACAGTTCGAAGCCACCAACGGAAAGTTTAGACCGGCAGTAGATTTTCACGGCGATCATGATCACGGCATTGGTGGCAAAGAAACTCCACAGGCTGAGTCTGCCTATCAGCGCGAACTTGGAGCACACCTGGTGCAACAATTGCAAGACAAACAACATATTGGTGTCTTCGCCGGTGGTGCCGTACGCGATTTGTTGATGCGCAAAACTCCTAAAGATTATGACATTGCCACTTCGGCCACACCTGATCAGGTGGAAGCACTTTTTCTCAGCCAGGGATACAAAGTTATTCCGGTAGGAAAAGCATTTGGTGTAATCAATGTAGTAGCGAATGGTCGAGAATTCGAAATTGCTACTTTGCGCTCAGAGAGCACGTACACAGACGGCCGCAGACCTGACGGTGTGCAGTTCGTCACTTCGCTGGCAGCAGATGCTGCCAGGCGCGATTTGACTATCAACGCTATGTTTCAAGACCCAATTAGCGGCACCATTTATGATTTTTATGGCGGTCAACATGATCTGGCCGGCAAAACTATTCGCGCAGTGGGCGATCCTAATTTGCGCTTCGGCGAAGACAAATTGCGCATGATGCGGGTGCCGCGCTTTGCTTCCAAATATGAAGGCTTCACTGTTGACCCCGCCACACTTGCGGCTATCAAAGCCAATTCCATCGGTATTCATGCCGTGTCGAACGAGCGCATTCGCGATGAAATCAAAGGCATTTTGACGTCATCAAATCCAGTGCGCGGCATTCAAATTATGATGGACGCTGGCTTGATGAAACAAGTATTGCCTGAGGTCTATAAACTGCGAGGTCCGAAGGGCAGACAAGATCCTGTGCACCATCCGGAAGGCACTGTCTGGACGCACACTAAACATGTATTGAAGAACCTTACTGGTGGTGACTTTGAGCGCATGATGGGCGGGCTGCTGCACGATGTGGGCAAACCGGCCACACAAAAATTCTGGCCTGATGGAGGTATAAGCAATCACGGCCATGATGCCAAAGGTGCCGAAATAACACACGACATTGCTAAACGTCTAAAAATGTCGAGCAATCAAGAACAACGCATTACCGAACTGGTGCGCCTGCACATGATCATGCACGAAGTTCAGAATTTGCGCCCAGGTAAACTTACTGCTTTGCTTGAGCGGCCAGACATTATGGATTTAATTGAAATTCAACACGCTGATGCCACGGGCACAACAAAACCCGACTCTGATAAATCTCGTCGCGAATTTCTCTTGCAAAAACTGGAAGATTTGAAACAATCTGGCAAGCTCGGTGAAAAGCCGATTGTAAACGGCAACATGCTGCTGGCCATCAATATGAAGCCCGGCCCGCAATTTAAAACGGTTCTCGAAGCGGCTCGCGAAGCCCAGCGTGAAGGTGAATTTTCAAATGATGAAGGTGCACAGCGTTGGCTAAAAGAGAATGCCGAGCGCATTGCTGCTGGTCAAGGACCAACTGATTGACCAAAATTCTCCTGCTAGTGTCTCTAAAAA
Source organism: Candidatus Obscuribacter sp. (assembly GCA_021772135.1). Taxonomy (GTDB): domain Bacteria; phylum Cyanobacteriota; class Vampirovibrionia; order Obscuribacterales; family Obscuribacteraceae. The sequence goes on along the minus strand of JADYXQ010000302.1, from coordinate 184 downwards.
CGAGGCCTACGACTTTGGCGGGAGGGTCTTAAATAAAAGCCTAAGGAATTTTACAACTTAGAAGTTGTATGGTTTTACAACCTACAGGTTGTAAAATTCCTTAGGGTGCGCCGATTAAAACCGGCAGAGAGTAGGAGATGTAAGAGCTCTACATTGAAGGTCTAGCAAACCACAATGACCGCGA
>JADYXQ010000043.1 GCA_021772135.1 Candidatus Obscuribacter sp. | reverse complement strand
AGCAATGATTCAGACTACCGTGAAGTCAATAAAATCTACGCTCTACTGGTCTTTCAAGAGTGGTACGACATTTATATGGCCAGCAGCAAGGCTGTCGATCAAAAAGTGCTCAAAGTTGATTCTATGCGGGTAACGGCCGCGGTATCGACATAGTATAAGAAATAGAAACTAGGTTATGAACACAGAAACGAAGACTAAAACCCTGGCCGTGTTGCAACCCGGATATATTCCCTGGTTGGGTTTTTTCGATCAGTTGGACCGATCGGATGTCTTTGTTTTTTATGACGATGTGCAATATGACAAAAACGGCTGGCGTAATCGCAATCGCATAAAAACGCCTCATGGGCCCATGTGGCTCACTGTTCCTGTCAAAAGCGTCGCCCTCAGCCAATTGATCAAAGATACTGAAATAGACGACACCCAGCAGTGGCGCAAAAAACAGATCAACACAATTGAGCAGTTTTACAAAAAAGCACCTTACTTCCAGCAGTACTTTGGCGATTTCCGCGAGCTTCTCAGCAATTCCTGGCCCAATATTGCCGAACTTGATATCGCCGTAATAAAATATTTTGCTGCCCAACTGGGCATTGTCACCACTCTGTGTCGCTCTTCAGAGCTTGACATTGGCGGCGATAAGAATGAGCGTTTGATTAATCTATGTCGACATTTTAATGTGAACCGCTATTTGACAGGCAATGCGGCCAAAACTTACCTGGCCACCGACCTTTTCGCCACTGAGGGTGTAGAAGTTTGTTGGCAAGATTATTTTCATCCAGAATATCCGCAACTCCACGGCGACTTTGTTCCATACTTGTCGACGCTGGATCTTCTGCTTAATTGCGGACCAGACAGCCTGGAAATACTACGCGGCAACAAGCGGCAACCGGAACACACATGAAAACGATTTTAGTAACTGGCGGCGTGGGCTTTATTGGTTCCAATTTAGTGCGGCATTTGTACGCCAAATACCCCGACTACAAAATTGTGGTGGTAGACGCTCTTACTTACGCCGGTTCCATCCAGAACAGTCCGGTAAATGCGTTCGGCTCCGACACTTACGAATTCTGGTATGGCGATGTACGCAATGGCGAACTAATGGACACCCTTGTCTCGCAAGCAGACATCGTTGTTCACATGGCGGCTGAATCGCACGTTACCAGGTCGATTTACGACAACAGGCTGTTTTTTGAGACTGACGTAATCGGCACTCAAACTGTGGCCAATGCAGTGGCAAAATTTTCGAATAAGGTTGAGCGTTTCATTCATATTTCTACTTCTGAAGTTTACGGCTCAGCCCTTTCAGAGAAGATGGACGAAGATCACGCGCTCAATCCTATGAGCCCCTATGCCGCCGCCAAGTGCGGTGCGGACCGTCTTGTTTATTCGTACTGGAGTACTTATGGTATTCCTGCCGTAATTGTTCGGCCCTTCAACAACTACGGCCCCAGCCAGCATTTAGAAAAAGCTGTGCCACGATTTATCACCAGTTGTTTGCTCGACGAGCCGCTCACCGTGCACGGAGACGGCTCTGCTGCCCGCGATTGGCTTTTTGTTGAAGATCACTGCGATGCCTTAGATGCCATTATTCATGCACCAAAAGAAAAAGTAGTGGGCAAAGTAATCAATGTCGGCACCGGCGAGCACAAATCGGTGAAGGAAATTGCCGAGGCTATCGTCAAGATTATGAAACCCAAAATCTCGAAAATCGAATTTATCGGCGATCGACCCGGTCAGGTGTTCCGCCACACTTGTGATGCTACCCAAGCGCGGGAACTGCTTGGTTGGGCTCCGAAAACTTCGTTTGAAGACGGTCTTGCTAAAACAATTGAATTTTACGAAAAAAATTCGGAGTGGTGGAAGCCACAAATGTGGATGCGCCACATACCAATCGTTACTGCTTCCGGCAAGAAGGAAATGCACTAATGTCAGCTCAAGCTCAAGCCGTTGCTTTTTTTATGCACGACCTCGGTCAGGTAGAAATTGACGCCATCGCCAAAGTCTTTGCAGGCCCCATTCTTACTACCGGTTCGACTGTGGGTGAATTTGAAAAGCAATTTTCGAAACTGCTAAATTGCAAATACACTTTAGGCGTCACCAGTTGCACTGGAGCCCTGCACATGTCGCTTCTGGCTCTAGGTGTAGGCCCTGGTGATGAAGTAATTACAACACCCATGACTTTTATTGCTTCTTCTACAGCAATTTTAGAAGCGGGTGCCACACCGGTTTTTATTGATGTTGAAGCTGAAACAGGCAACCTTGACGCCACAAAGATTGAAGCGGCGATTACCGCAAAAACCAAAGCAATTTTGCCTGTGCATCTCTATGGTCAGATGTGCGACATGTCGGCGATTCGCAAAACCGCCGACAAGCACGGCTTGTTTGTCATTGAAGACGCCGCTCACTGCGTGGAGGGTGAACGTGACGGTATTAAGCCCGGGCAGCTGGGAGACACCGCTTGCTTTTCGTTTTATGCCACTAAAAATTTGACATGCGGCGAAGGTGGTGCGGTTGTCACCAATAACGACGAGCTTTATCAAAAACTATTATTGCTGCGCACTCACGGCATGACCAAGACAGCAGCCGACCGCTCTGTTGAGGGCTACAAGCACTGGGATATGAAAGTGCTTGGCTGGAAATATAATATGGACAATATTCAAGCGGCGATTTTATTGCCACAAATCGAACGGTTGTCTGCCACCTGGGATAAGCGCGAAAAGTTAGCTCAGTACTATGAGAGCCGCTTGCAAGGCATTAAAGGAGTGGTCAGACCGTCTAACCATACAGGGGTAAAACATGCATGGCACCTTTACCCGATCTGGATTGAAGGTGGCAAACGCGATCACTTTATCGAACAATTGCAAAGACGTGGTATCGGCGTCATGGTCAATTACCGAGCGATTCACTTGCTCACTTATTTCAAAGAAACACTTGGCGTCGAAGCCGGTGCCTACCCGGTGGCTGAGAAAATCGGAGATGCCACCATTTCGCTGCCTTTCTACCCGGGCATGCCGTTTTCAGATGCCGATCTTGTAGTGGCGGCTTTAAGAGAAATAGCGGCGTGATACCGAATGTGGTGCGGAAGGCAAAGCGTTT
>JADYXQ010000301.1 GCA_021772135.1 Candidatus Obscuribacter sp. | reverse complement strand
GAACAGGTTCGAATCTTTGACGCCTGAACCGATGATGCCTTTCAGGTCTTGCTGCACTTTCTTTTCATAAGCGGGAAACTCAATCGGCCCTTCTTTTTCTTGTGTTTGCAGGGCCTTGGTGATCATCTTCTGGGCATACTTGTTGTAGTCCATACCGGCCGGCAAATTGCCAGGGTCGGCAATGGCAAAGGTTCTTGCGCCGCTGGCGTCTTTATTGATTTCGAATACTTTGACACGTTCCACTTCATAAACCGTGCCTTGCATTATAAATGCTGTCGGCCTTGCCGTCGGGGCCGCTGCGCACTACTGCATGATAGGTGCATTCACGTGAAATTTTCTCGGCCAGTAATCACTTTTCTTTCATTTTGCTTTAACCGCTCCTTAGTAGCTGCGGATATAGGTTAGTAGCATGAATACAAAGAAGAATGAGAGAAGAAAAAATGAATCCTTTTGAAATCCAAGGTCCAACTTATTTACTTGTTTATTTCGCCATTTGCGGCATCGCTTTTATGCTTTCTAAGGCGCTCAAAGCTTATTTGTTGCGCGATCCTAATGGCACTTCCCCCGCACAAATATCGTCAATCGCACGTAGTCTGCAACCCTACGAAGCTGCCTATTTATCCGGCGGCTCAGAGCGCGTTTTCCTCGCTGCCTGCGCCGCCCTGTCCAGACACAACCTGGTAGAAGTGAGCCGTGGCTCGCGAAAGCTTTATCGCAAATTAGAAGATAACACCGGGCAATTCAAAGACCTTGAGTACGTTGAACAGGCTCTGCTTGTCCATCTGAGCAAAAACGGCGAGTCTATTTCAACAAGCCGGGCCAAGGTAAATAATGCCGTCGCAGGCATCGTCACTGTGCTTGAAAATTACGGTCTCAAGCCAACTACAGACCAACTTAGATTGATTCGCTTTATCATTCCGCTCTTCTACGCTTCGGTGGTTTTGTTTTTCTCCTTACCGAAATGCGCATTGGCCGCACAGTTGCATTTGCCATTTACTTTTCTGCTCATCGAATCGATTATTGCCCTGGCCATTACCGTTAAACTATTTCGCCCTGAGGGTGAAATTACAGCTAAAGGTGCAGCTGTAAACGAAGCGCTGAGGCAAGAAAATTCGGCTCTGAAATTGACTCATTCTACCAACCCAGACGGGCTCTCACTGCGCGATTCGGCCCTTGCTTATGGCCTTTTTGGAGCCATGGCTATTGGCGATCCGTTCAACGATGCTCACTACGCACTGCGTGGACAAAATGCAGCTGGCTCGACCGGCAGTGGCAGTAGCTGTGGAAGCGGTACTAGTTGCGGCAGCAGTTGTGGGGGAGGATGCGGAGGTGGTTGCGGTGGTTAATCAAAATGTAATTAACCAGTGTGTAGTTTCTCAACTGGGCATCGGCTTCCGTCCTGAATTAGCTCGTTTTATTGAAAGTCGCGACGACATCGCTTTTGTCGAAATTATAGCTGAAGATTACAGTCACCTGGAATGTATTCCTCAAGCTCTGCGTGATCTGCAAGAACGTGGAGTGACCATTATTCCGCATTGTCTGTCGCTTTCGCTGGGCGGTGCCGACTCCATCGATTTAGGGCGCGTCAAACATTTAAACAGCCTTGCTAGATATTTTGATTCACCTTTTGTCAGTGATCACGTTGCTTTTGTCCGAGCCGGTAATTTAGAAAGCGGCCATCTGCTGCCGGTCAAGCGCAGTGAGGCTACTCTGCAAATAATTGCCGAAAATATCACCACTGTTAAAGAGCACCTATCCGTGCCACTTGTGCTTGAAAATATTGCCACCACTTTTCAGTGGCCCGACAATGAGATGGGCGAGGTGGAGTTCGTCAGCCGGGTTTTAGAAGATTCTGATTGCGGTCTTTTGCTCGACCTCTCCAATTTGTTTGCCTCCAGCCACAACCTTGGCTTCGATGCTCTGGAATATTTGCGCGCTCTGCCCCTGCAGCGCCTTAAATATGTGCACATGGCCGGAGGAATATTTAAAGACAAGCTTTATCATGACAGCCATGGGCATCCGCTTAACCACCAGTCTATTGCGCTTTTAACGGCTTTAAAGGCGCTTTGCCCCGTTGCAAGAGTGATGCTCGAGCGAGATGATAATTTCCCCGCCGATGGCGAGCTGACCTGCGAGCTGGGCGCTATTGCCAATGCCTGAAGATGCCCGCAAGCAAATAGCGCAAGAACAGAAGCTTTTATTGCAAGCGCTTTTGGCTCACGGAAACACGCCCGACGGTTTTGACAACAAGCGCCTTAAACAGGCGGCACAAGCTCTCGTGCGCAAAAGAGTGCGCTCCATGAAAAGGGCCAATGCCTTGGTTACCGAGCTACTCGATTCTGATTTGAGCAAACTGGCTGTTCTGCACCGCTTCATTGAGCTGCATCCCTCGGCCAATGCCGCTGGTCCTTACGCAGACACTTGCGATTTTCTTGCTTTTTTGCAGGAAGAGTCGGGATTAATCCATAAAATTGCCAATATCAACAGGTCGGTGCGGTTTATAATCGGCCAATGCAAATTAAGCTTACTCACCAAGGCTTTATTCTGGTTTTAATACCGCTGGCCGTGCAAGTGATCTTTATGATCGCTTTTTTCTGGATGTTAAAGCAGGCCGAAAAAGAAATTGTCGAAGAACAGAGAACTCGTGACATGGTGGCTGCTTGCAATCGCATAGCGCGCATAATTCTCAAGTCTGGAGCCGGCCTTACTCTGCATCCGCCTAATAGCCCCGAAGATCGTTTTCAATCGAAGACACCCGGTGACAATTTGCCGCGCGAATTCGCCAAATTGCGGTTTCTCGCTGAGGGTCATCCCGAACAACTGCAAGCTATTAATCAGCTTGAAAAAGACTGGCGCTCCAGCTGGTATGCCATGCGTGATTTGAAAGATTATGCCAAGGCGAACAGCAATGTGGCGATCATGGTCAAGTTTGCCCAGGTGCAAGATAAGCTGCACGTTATGCACGCTTCTTTAGACGAGCTGATGAATAACTTTGTCAAACTTGAGGAGGATGGACCGGCTCTGCAGGCCGAAAATCGCCAGCGGCAAAAATTGGTTTTGATATTGTTTCTGTTGATAGATGTGATTCTGGCTCTCGGTCTTTGTATTTATTTCAGCAAGCAAACCGCCTCTAGATTGAACGCTCTGGTACGCAATGCTCGCAATCTGGCCCTGGATAAACCGATAGAAGGAAAGATCAGCGGCAATGACGAACTGGCTGATTTGCAAAAAGCCCTGGTGAGCATGTCCAGTTCACTGGCCCAGGCGCGGCAAAAAGAACGGGCCATTCTTGATAATGCCGAAGATATAATTTGTTCGCTCGATGCTAATACTTCTTTTGTCACCGCCAGTAATGCCGCTGAAACACTCTGGGGTTTTACCGAAGAAGAGCTGCGTGGGCGGCGTCTGGCTGAATTGATTGAACCAGACGACTGGGAACACACCCGCGAAAAGTTGAGCGAAATCAAACAGTTGGGTCAGGTGCAAGACATTGAAAACCGCGTGATTACTTCTAGCGGCGCTGCTCTCAATATGCTCTGGCGGGTTAACTGGTCGGGCAGTGAGAAGAATTATTTTTGCGTTGTTCACGATATTACTTCAAGAAGACAGATGGAGCGTCTCAAGCTCGAATTTATGTCGATGATTACTCACGACATTCGCTCACCGATTAATTCGGTGCAGGCATTTTTGTCGATGATGGGCGAGAAAATCTACGGCGAACTCAATGACAAAGGTTTGAACCGCCTGAAGGCTTTAGAAGAAAGTGTAGATCTGGTCAGCAGGCTAATTTCGAACCTACTCGATTTAGAAAAAGCCGAGTCGGGCATGCTCGTTCTTGAGCCCCAAGATGCCACTTCGACGCATATATTGGCGAGCTCAATAAACATCGTGCGCGCTCTGGCCGAGCGCAAACAAGTAAATCTGGTGCAACAGGGAGCGCCTTTTGATCTGGTTGCCGACCCGGGCCGAATTGTGCAAGTGATGGTCAATTTAATCAGCAATGCCATCAAATTTACACCAGCGGGATCGTCTGTGTTTGTGACTTGCACACAGGAAAAGGAAGAGGCAATATTTACTGTTAAAGATGAGGGGCCGGGAATTGACGCCGAACATCAAAGCCGAATATTCAATCGTTTTGAACAGATAAGCGGCCGCAATACTGCCGGGACAGGCCTTGGTCTGGCTATCGCCAAAGCCATTGTCGAGGCGCACCGCGGGCAAATTGCCGTTGCCAGTGATGGTAAAAACGGCGCTACGTTTATAGTGCGTTTACCGATTGAATAAGTTTTTGAATTCAGCTTTCGCTGTTCAATTTATAGCCGACGCCATAAATTGTCTGAATCAACGATTTGTCGTCCACATCGATTTTTTTGCGTAGCCTCTTAATCCATGTGCGCACGGTCTCAGGGCCCACGTCAGACTCTGAGGTCCAGACATGGGCAAGAATGGCATCCTGATTAAAGACCCGGTCCGGGTGGCGCATGAAAAATTCTAGCAGGGCCACCTCTTTAGGCAGCAGTTCGACTTTTTTTCCTGCCACTTCTACGACCCGTGAGTCGGAGTTTAAGCTGAGATGCGCCACTTTTAAAACTTCGCCGTCGAACTTTGCCGGCCGCCTGAGCAATGCTCTAATTCTGGCCGAGATTTCGCGCAAGTCGCAGGGCTTAGTGACGTAATCGTCGGCGCCTGAATCGAAACCAGTTGTTTTATCGGTAATGTCGCCGAGGCCGGTGAGCATGATTACAGGGCTCAATCCATTGAGTGCGCGATAGGCTTTGCATAATTCCACACCGGAGAGCCCGGGCAATTGCCAGTCGAGAATCAATAAATCAAAGCCAAAGCTTTTCAGTAGTTCTAAAGCGGAGGTGCCGTCATAGCAGGTTTCAACAATGTGGTTTTCGTTAGTAAGCCAGTCAGTAACCACACCTGCAAAGGCCTGGTCGTCTTCTACCAGCAGTATTTTGGCCATTGTTGAAGTTCACCCGTGCGCAACCAGCGCTTCTATTATAGGCCAGCCGACCGTGAGTTAACGACCGGCCTTTTTGATTTCACACTCGTGTCACTATTCAAATTTAAAGTTAACTCAAGCAAACACCCACAAGGCACCATTTGGAGCCGGCTTGCGGGCCATGTGTTTGACTCTTTACTATCTTCGGTTGCTCCGATACTTGAAATTTGGAGGTTCTATGTACGAATCAATTCGACCGTCCCATTCTGAGAATATGCGCGGTAATGACGCTAGCCCTCTCAGGGAGGCCGCCTGCCAGGCTTACAGCCCTGATACTCAAATTATCTTTCGCATTGATTGCAATTCAAAATCTGCCAACGATGCTCTGCCAAGTGTACAAATCTTTTTTGAACAAGAAGGTTCTCATAGCCACAATCACGACATGGACGATCGTGGGCCATTCAAAGGACACAGAGGTGACAACTTGCCATCAAATTCTTACGGCGACCAGTTTCGCGTTAATACAGATCGGTTTTTCTCGCCTGAAGTCAGACATCAACATGACCATAACCCGTGGCACCACGGTCATGGTAGCCATTCTCGGTTTGATAATATGAGCCGTGCCCTGCCGATCAACGAGCAACCTTTTACTAATGACCAAACTTTTACTAACGAACAACTATTTACCAGCGATCAGATTTTGAATCAAGACAGCATGCAGTGGCTCTCCAACAACGAAGTTACTGACTTGCGTGCGGCAAGAACACCGCAAGAATTTTTGGAAAAACTATTTGCTTCATTCCAGCCTGACCATTCCACACCCAGTTTACTAGAACAGCTCTCACCCCGAGGCCTACCCACACTTACAGATTTGCCCACACCTCCAGGATTGCCTAGCGTGAGCGAGATTTCCAATCTGGCCGATAAGCTCACCCCACCAGGCTTGCCTACTCCCGGCGAATTGTTCAATCCCGGAGATAACGGCGGCGGCTATACCCTGCCCGGCGCCACTTATGTAGCAGATTTCGTCGATCAACTGCCCACTCCGCCAGGTTTGCCTACACTCCACGAGGCAACTAATGTGCTAGACAAAATCACGCCAAAGTTTCTTCCCAAAATCGGTAAGTTATTTGGTTGGGGTTAATCCAATCATTTAGCCCGGGCTGATCTAGCCTGAAACTTGAATGCATCTCTTGGGAAAGTACAAGAGATGCATTCTTTTTTGCTTTTGCAGAAATTTAGTTATCGCCGCCGATATATTGAGTGATCATCTGGTGCCACTGCGGCCAGTCATGGGCATTGCCCTCCCACACTTTGAGGCCGTGCCAGACGCCTTTATCCCACAGTAGTTGCGAGAATCGCTTGTTGTTATCGAAAAGCGGATCTTCCTGGCCGATTGGAATAATCCAGTCGATTTTTCTAATTTTTTCCAGTTTATCGTGATCGTGCAATGCGGCGATGTACTCGCAAGGGCTGCCTTCGCGGATGGTGTCATCCATATAGTTGTCTGTCCAGTCGCGCACGTCGTAAACGCCGCTCATTGCCAGTACCCGCTGGAAATGTTCAGGGTAGCGCAAGGCGATGCTGGCGGAATGATAGGCGCCGAATGAAGCACCGGTGGCGATGGCATACGGATTATCATTTTTCGATAAGGTAAAAGGCAAAACTTCGTTGACGACATATTCTTGATATTGAAGATGTCTGTGAGTGCGCTCGTGAGTGCCCACATGCCGGTTGAACCAGCTTTCGGGATCGACGCTGTCGACACAAAAAACTTGAATCCAGCCTTCTGAAATGTGGTGTCCCAGAGTGCTAATCAGGCCACGATTTTCCCAGTCGAAATAGCGACCTTGAGAAGTGGGAAAAACGATTACTCGGGCTCCCGAGTGTCCGTATTGAAGCAGTTCCATGTCTCGATGGAGACTAGGGCTATGCCATTTATGATATTCCCGCAACATTTGTCTTGATTGCCTTTAGCCAGTATTCATGCCGTGAAATTGTATCATGGTGCTTCCGTAGGCACAGGTCAGCGGCGGAGGATGGGCGCGGAACGTTACTTAGCTTCGGAATTCGATATACTAGGAGCCTGATCTAAAAGTCCTGTGCGGGTTGAAAACGGGCGCCTGTCAGCTTGAGTAAGCTTGGGAGAATGTTAAGCATATCGAAATTCAAAAG
>JADYXQ010000300.1 GCA_021772135.1 Candidatus Obscuribacter sp. | reverse complement strand
CCAGGGCGCCTCCACCAACAAAAGCGGCGGCACTACTGCCAGCAGCTACACCAGTGGCAATACATCCGGGTCCAAGCCAGATACCAGCGGCAACACCAGCTACTACAGCACCGATAATAAAGGCTTTCTTGCCCCAGCGATCCCACCAGCCTGGTTCTTTCGCTGCTTTCTGCAAATCGTCTAATTCTTTGCGATGAGCTTTAACAAAATCAGGATCGGCTTTCTCGATTTCGTCCAGCTTAGCGCGAGCGGCTGAGCGGTCTTCGCGAGCCAGATCGTAATTAGCTTCGAGATATTTGACCAGCTGAGTATTCTGAGTATTAGCCTTGAGGTGACCTTCCAACTCTTTCTCTTGCAAATCAATGATGTTTATTTGCCGTTCGATGCGAGCTTGTTCGATTTTTCTGGCATCTTCGGTAATGACATTTTTAGTAGGCAATGCTTTGAGTTCGGCGGCCAGTCTGGCCTTTTCACCATCTAAAGCAACTTTGTCGGCAGTCAATTGTTGTTTTTGAGTATTCAATTGACCGTTCATAGAAGCGCTGAGATTGCGCAAATCTGCTTGCACTTGAGCGTTATTTTTCTCTTTTTGCTCTTTCGACAGACTGGTCTCGTCACTAGATTTGGTGGCGTCGCCTTGCAATTTAGCAAACTGAGTGCTGAAGTTTTGAATATCGGCGTTGAGTTTATTTGGATCGAAAGTGGAAGATTGGCTCACTTGTTGATCAAGCTTGTCGAGCTGTACATAACGGCTGCTGTTATAGAGTGGCTTGCCGTCTGCCCCTAGCTGCAATTTACCGTCTTCGGTGAGGTTGTACATAACGTCAGGACATTCGGTTTTAACGCGCAAAGTTTGCACTTGCGCTTCGCCGAACCGGCCCTGTTCCGCTAAAAATTGTGCATACTGCAATCTGGCAGTGCTGGCCATAACCACTGAGTTAGCCATTTCGGTCAATACGGCTTCGGTATTTCTACCGTTGAAGCTGGGGTCTTTTACCAGTTGTGCCAGTACAGGCACGTTAACTTGATCGGCCTGAGCCACAGCTGCTTTTAGAGCCTTTTCTTGCTCAACTTTATTGCCTTGTTGGCCAAACTTTATGGCGTTCTCCATTTCAGTTGTAATGGTTTGAATTTTTCCAGAGCTATTTTCCAGTCTGGGGAAAACTTTGTTCACTGATTGCAAATACAAGTCGTGATTGCGCAAATCAACATTGTTGGCGCCTGCTTCCGAAAGCAAACTCATGGCGTCCAGCACGTCACGTTGATCGACTTTCAGACGACCTTTGTCATCACGCTCAACTGGTGTATTTTCGTTGCTGTAGCCGCCGGCTTTGTATTGTGCATAAACCAGTTTGGTGTAGCCGGGTAAGTTTTCTAGAGTTTTGTAGTGCTCGACTTGTGTCTGACTTTTCGACAACTCTTGCAACTTGGCCAGGCGTGTTGCATCGCCGGTTTGTGAAATGGCTTGATTGATACTGTCGACATTGAGTTTGGTGGAATTAAGACCAAGTTCTTTAGCCAGGGTGTTGCGTTCCATCAAAGTAGAGGTTAGTAAAGTTGATACTACTTTTTGATCGACTTTGGAAGCTTCAACAACAGCACCGTTAGCCTCAGCGTTAATGGTGTGCTTGAGCTCTTTGAGACGCTCTCCCACTGTGATTTCGCGGGCCGGTTTACCATCGGCGCCCGGAATGCTGATTTTTTCGGTCAAAGGTTTTTTGGCGGTAATCAAACCGTCCATTTCGGTGTAAGCGGCTCGAGCATTATTATGATGACCAAAAGATTCTTTGGCTTTCGTCTCAGCAGCTTCCTTGACTTTATCGGGGACCGCGTCTACCGCCTTCTTCGGCTGAGCTTTATCATTAGCCTCGGCAAGCAGTTTAGTGCTGGCGTCAGTACTATCTGCTTTTTTATCAGTACTGGAGTCATTGACGGCAGTGGCTTTTCTCGTCTCAGTCATGGACATTTCCCCTTAGTCAGTTACTGGATCAACAAGCTTTGTCGCTCTCAGTAACATGCACTATACGAATTGTGCCCATTTCTCGACATCATTAGTCAAAAAAGACCGCTAATTCGAAAATAAAAATGCCCGAAACAAAGGCGCCATCCGGGACGGCGCCTTTGGTAGTCAAGAGATCGGTGCGGTAGTTGATGGAGGAGCTTTAGGGATCCTGGTCAGGATTGGTCACTCCGCCTGTTTCAGTTCCTTCAAGGCCGGTTTTAGGAGTTTTGGGATCTGGAGTTTCAACTTTTGAAGTATCAACTTTAGGGGTTCCCTGGGTCTCGCCCTCTTTCTTCACTGGGGCCGGTTGTTCTGTTTTCACAGCAGGTACTTCAGGGGTTTGCATTTGCAGACCCAGATCGGCGGAATAATCGTAGTCGGTCTGAGGCAAGTCGCCGCCATTAGTTAACGGTGCCAGCGAACGCTGTCTTTGAATACCTGTGATGGTTGGTTCCAGACCAGGCATCATCAGTGCGGTACCGATTGGGTTTTTGATACCCTGACCGAGAGCTTTTCTGATTCCCAGAGCACTGGTTTCTGCAGTGCCGGCCTTGAGCAGACCGCGGAATGCGTAACCGGCAAAGAGACCTTCCATAACGGTGCGGTTGAGAGCCACATCTAACAAGCCTGGGTTGGTCTTGCCAAAGTTGGCTTCGCTTAGCGCTTCGCCAAAGCTATATTGTTTCTTCTGACCGTTTTCATCGACACCCTTGTAGAGCTTGTCATAAACTCCGTTGATCGACCGGTAACCGGTGGCACCAATCACATATGAGCCGAACATGAGCGCGTCTTCGCGACGGGCAAAGGCGCCTGCCACTTTGTTGGCATCAACCAGGGCAGCTTCACCTTTTGGCACCCGGAAGCCGGCATAAAACCGTTCTTCCACCAGATTTTTCTTCATCCATTGAGCAGGGTTGAGACCTTGCTTGAAGCCCTCAGTACCAGGAGTGATCTCACCCACCTTGTTCCAGGCCGTGGAGCGATTGGCGCCCACAAGCGGTTTCCAATTATCCAAATTACCGAACATTTTAGGTGTGTTGCGCTCCAGATCACGCAAGGCTGCGGTTTCCGGTTTGCCTTTCAATGCTGGGAAGAGTCGGTCAAGCTCGCTTTGAGGAGTGGCTTTAGAGACAAACTCGTCCAGTTGACCCACAGTTTTTACTTTGCCGGTTGGCAGAGTAATAGATTTGCCCTCGTATTTCCAAACTTTTGGCAATACGGTAATGCGCTCGGCACCGCCAGGCATAATCGACCGTTTCATGCCACTTTCAAGCGCCTCGACTTCAGCGCCAATCTTGGTGGCAGTGTTGTAGCGAACGTTTCCGCCCTTGCCCATTTGCTCCATCGCTTCACGATAGCTGGCATTGGCCGGCACGCCCGCTGCTTTAGAAGCGGCGACAAAGCCTTCGGCATTCTTCAGGTCAGCTGCAACAACTTTTTGCAAGTCGCCGACTGTGTGTACACCAGCTTTCTCCATGCCGGCAATGGCCTTGAATTCAGGTGTCACTGCCGCTTCGACTTTAGCAATGGCCGACATGCCATTGGTTGAAAGCGATTTAGGCAGCAGTGCGCGCAGTTCGTCATCGCTGATTTCAGCAAAGGTCTTACCAGCAACACTGCTCTTCGAAATGGCGTCAGCTTCTTTTTTGAAGCCTTTAGCAGCTAGTTGTTCACCATACTTACCGACCGTGCCGCCGTATTCGTTGCCGAATCTGCGAGCAGCAACCGACATGTCTTCAAGGGCTTGAGCAGGTTTTGTATTGAACAGTTTAGTGCCGCCCATGTGAGCGTACTTCATACCAGATACAAGAGCAGTAACGCCCAGGCCATGAACTGCAGTTTCACCAGGATTTTCCCAGTTACCGGTAGCACCGCGCATAATCAGAGCTCTACCTGTGGTGGCTGCGGTAAAGGCAGTGGCTGTTCCCAGGGCGTGACGTGAAGCCATACCGAGCTTAGAATTGCGTGTCAGAGCGGCTACGCCGATTTCAGCGCTGAAGGCCAGTACACCGCCGGCGATATCAGAAATAGAGCTCCAGGTTTGACGCTTAGCTTCGGCAGTAAGTGCTTTGAAATTCTCGGGAGACAACTGAGCGCCGATGGCCTTAACTTTTTCAAGTTCAGGATCGGTGGCATTGGCGCCGTGAATCTCTTTGTATTTAGCATCAGCAGCGGTAACTAGAGCGAGAGCTTTAGTTGGTTGATAGAGTTCATCAACATGAGCTTTATCGCGAATAGTGAACGAGCCCGTGGCCTGGTCGTAAACTGCCCCTTGTGAGACATACATCATGGCGGCACGGGTACGGCTGGTGACGGCGAGATCGATTACACCGGGATTTTCTTTAGTGCCTTGAATATAATCGAGAGATTTAGCAATAGCGCCATCTTTGTCTATGCCGCCAACGGAAGTATCAGCGAGACTCTTACTGAGAAGAGCTTGCTCACGTTTAATCAAATCAATAGGCAAACCATCAGCAGCTTTGTACATCAGTTGCAACTGATCGTCCATAGACTTGTTGAGGTCCATTTGATCGTCGCCGCGGCCGAGCATCGGTTGCAATTTTTCAGGATGCTTGGTGTCGATTTGACCAGAATTCTTACCGCCTAAATAAGCGGCATAATCCTGGTGTACTTGAGCCACTACAGCAACGTTGCTGAGAAGCTGCATGTTGTCTTTGTGATATTGCAATCTTGTGGCAGCATCTAACGGCGTGCCATCAACTTTCTGGCCTTTCTCCATGGCAGCGATGCGAACGGTCATCTCTTGTTTGAGGCCGTTAATGCGCTCTGGATCTCCGATTTTCGCCAGAAGCACTTCATAAGTAGCGCGCGCTTCAGGTAATTTTTCCAGACCTCCCGCTTTCAGTTGTTCGACTGAAGCCAGCAAATCTCCGGGTTCCATGGCGACGATGCGCTGTTGATCAACTTCAGGCAATTTAGCCAGAGCGTCATTTGCAGCTTTAACGCGAGCCTGTGCTTCAGGGCTAAGTTCAGGATTGACGGTACTGCTCTGCCCAGAGCCGGCATCAGTGGTGGTGCCCTGCTCGGGCGCAGTGGTTGCCACTTTATTTAAGTCGGCGCCCACCGCTGTTGCCAGGTCGGCAATAGGTTTGATCACTTTCATTTCGGCAACCAGATTTTCTGGCAAGCCGACGAAACCAGATTCTAAAATCGCTTTAGCGGCGGCGGTATCACCAGAACGAGCCACGTGAGCAGACTCCATATAATGCACTTTAGCCTTGTCGATACCGGCTTGCTGCAACTGTGAAGCCAGAGCGTTGGCACGGAAGCTGAGGTTGATGGCAGTTGGATCGCCGTTGACGAGAGTCAATGCTTCGTCCATAGCTTTGCCGAACTCAGGGTGAGCTGTGTTAAGTTTGGCTCTGGCAGCATCACGGTCGGCTTGAGAATTATTTTGATTGACTACGGTTTGCAAAAGACCCATGTCGGCAGGCGAAATCTGCGGATTGCCTTGAGCGTCTTTAGGACCGGCCTGTTTGATCTTGTCTAATTCTGTGGCTACTTTATCGGTAGCAGCAGTGAAAGCTGCTTGCTTTTCAGCTGGAACGAGCTTGTCTAGCTGTTCTTTATTAGCAGCAAAGACAGCGGTAGCCATATCGAAATTAGTGTCGGCAGCTTTGACGCCTTCATCTAAAACTTTGCGATCAGCCTCACTGATTTTTGTCTCTTTGCTCTCGGTCAGCTTTTTATCGAGATCTTGGAAGGCTTTCAGAGCAGCAGCATTAGCTTCGCCGTTATAAGCGGCAGCCATGGTTTCAAGACGCTTAACTGCTGGAGAATCAGTAGTGGTGGCGGCATTTTGCACTTCTGCAGGATTAGCTTTAGCTAGCTGTTCTTTTTGCTCACGCAAATGCTTGTGAATGGCCACGAATTCGTCAGGCAGTTTCTGGCCGCTTTCCTTAATGCGCATATATTGCGACATGAAGTTGACGTCAGTGAGAATGGCCGCATTCGGATCTAGTTTTTCAGCCAGAGCCTGGAACTGCTCTTTAGGCAGAGACTTCAGTTTTTTCGCGTCATCAGGCGAGAGACCGGCGGCTTCGAGGAACTTGGTAGTGCCTTCTTCAGTGCGGCCCTGTCTGTAATACCAGAGAGCCATGTTACCTAGAGCACAATCTTGCACTCGGGTAAGAGTATAAAGTTCAGCTTGACGGTCAGCCAGGGCGCGTTTTTTCTCAGGATCTGTTTCAGCCTGCTTAGCTTTTAAAACAGCAGCATATTCAACTTTGGCCTGCTCAATCGTTTCACGAGGTACGCTTCTGGCAATTTCAATAGCTTTGTTGTAAGCGGCTTCAGCTTTAGTGAGATCTTTAGCACCATTGGCGGCAGGCACATCATTATCTAGAATGCGGGCCACTTCTTTGGCGGAGGCTAAACCTTTGATCAGCTCAGGGCTCGGAGCTGCGGCTTTGTCGGTGGTGGCAGTTTTCTCAGCACCGGCACCATTAGTCTCTTTGGCGACTTCAGGAGTTTTGGCAGCTTCGACTTTCTTAGTCTCAACTACTTTGGTCTCACCCTCGGGTGGTGCCTTGGCTTTGCCAGAATCATCACCAGTTTTAACCTGTGGAGCCGTACCGTCGTTTTTAACAACTGTTGGCTTGTGCTCGGTCAATTTGTCGAAATCAGGAACGTGCTTCTTTATAATTGAATCAGTTACGTTCTTGCCGCCGGTCGTATCTCTACCATCGCCCATTTTCAGAACCCCTATATATCGCGTTGCGTGGCACGCACGTCTCCATTTTATTTATGCCAGTCTCAACATCCTTTGAAACTGGGGAAACTACGTATGCGGCTTGCCAAGTGGTTATATTTTAATCTTGACATCCAGTCGCCTATCGTTAGTTATCCAGCTCTATACGAAGGCTGGCAAATCTGGACATTATTGAGAAAAAACGATATTCACAAATAGAAGTGAAATTGGGATCGAGCGGGTTCTGATCTTCTAGAAACGGCTCGCGGATCTCACTGTCATCGCAAATACGTTTAAGTAACTACAGGGTAGTCTAGAAAAAATTCTAGCTTCCGAGCTCGACAATAGTGACGCCGTCACCGCCCTCATAATTTTCACCAGAGCGGTAGCGATTGGCATACTGACTGTGACTGAGAAAATCGCGCACAACCGACTTTACCGCCCCGGTGCCGTGGCCGTGAATAATCATCAGCGGGCTGACCTGATTGACGGCACAGGCGTCCACAAAGGCTTCCACCTGGGTCAGCGCCTCATCTACACGCCGACCGCGCAGATCGATAGTATTAGACTGAGTACGCACAAAAACAATATCGTCGTAAACCGGCTGCGCGCTTTTATTTGTCCGTGCGCTGTTTTGATTGCTATTGCTTTGATGTTTAACTTTCGCCTTAACCTTGGCCATACCACGAATTTCCAGATCTTCCGGTGCCACTTTGACTTTGAGGGGGCCCACCTGAACCATGACCTTATCAATTTTTGTCTGCTGCTTATCGGCATAAAAAATTTCTTGCACAATGCCTGAGTTATTGAGCGACTTGAGGCGCACAGTCATGCCTTCAACTAAGACATTGGGATCGGGCCCTTTGACGATTACATGCTGACGTTCTTTGAGAAAACTAACGGTGTTCTTCAGCGCTTCAAGCTCGGCAGCGCTTTTTTGAGCAGCATTAATAGAGGGCGTGCGCTGCAAGCCGGCAATCATTTCTTTAATGATTTCTCTAGCTACTTTTAGCTCTTCATCAAGCTCTGAAGCCAGGCGCCCTTTTAATTTGTCGCGGTCAACGGCGATTCTACCTTCGCGCTCGCTCAAGTCACCGGCCTGCCTATCTAAGTTTGCCTGCACCTGATTTAAAGCTTGCTCTCTTTCGTCCACGAAAGAAAGGCGCATATTGAGATTTTCAATAATCTGGGTCAGCTCCTGGTCGGAAGCCTCGGTGAGCTCCCGCGCCCTGGCCACTACATTGGCATTAAGCCCCAAGCGCTGAGCAATGGTATTGGCCTTGGAGCTGCCGGGAATTCCCAGTCGCAATTTATATGTAGGCGAAAGACTGTTCTCATCAAATTCAAAGCTGGCGTTGACGAATGCTTCATTAGTGTAGGCAAGAGTTTTGAGTTCACCCAGATGTGTGGTGGCTACAGTCACAACTTCGTGAGCCACAAGATGTTCGAGCACAGCCCTGGCCAGGGCAGCACCTTCTTTAGGATCGGTGCCCGCACCAATTTCATCGAGTAAAACCAGCATGCCGCGTTTGGCCGTGTCTACGATTTCAACTACGTTTTTCATGTGAGCTGAAAAAGTCGAAAGACTTTGCTCAAGTGATTGTTCGTCACCAATGTCGGCACAAACATATGGGAAGAGCGCGGTCTTAGAGCCCACAGCGGTGGGCAGCAACAGCCCGCAACGCAGCATTAAGGCGTAGAGGCCTATAGTCTTGAGCAGAACAGTTTTGCCGCCGGTATTGGGTCCGGTAATTACCAGGGTGCGCTCGGCACCTGATAGTAGTATGGTGTTGGCGATCACCTTTTTATCGGCATTGTGCTTTTCGGTGCCGGGTAAATTTTGCAAGATCAAAAGCGGATGTCTGGCCTGTCGCAGCTCCATTACAGGCGCCAGACTGAGTTCAGGCTTAGTGCCGCCATAAAGCAAAGCCAGGCGAGCTCTGGCCATGATGCAGTCTAAATCAATTAACGCTTTATACGAACTTTGCATAGACTCGGCATGGGGAGTCAGAACTAAACACAGCTCTTCTATGATGCGTTGAATTTCACTTTCTATAGCCGCGTCTTTAATTCTCACCTGGTTGGAAATTTCAACCACCGATATCGGCTCAACATAGACCGTCAGCCCGGTTTGCGAGGCATCATGGACGATACCATCGAGCATATAGCGCATATTGGCCATGACGGGCAAAACAAAACGTCCGTCTCTTACGGTAAAGATTGGCTCTTGCAGCGCCTTGGCACCGGCCTGAGATTGGATGATGCGTGAAAGTTCGTCTTTGATCGAGGCGTCGAGCTTAAGGCGCTCGCGCCTGAGTGATCGTAAAAGTGAGCTGGCACTGTCTTTGACATTACCAAAATCATCCACGGCAAAATCAATTGCTTCTATTTGCCTGGGCAGCACCACCAGTTTTTCCACATATGAATGCAAGTGGGGAAACTGACTTTGATTGAGAAGGCTGAGTGATGAGCGCACTGAGCGTGCCACCACCAGCAGTGACTTAACTCTGACCAGCTCCAGGGTCGCGACCACAGCGCCGGCTTTCAAAAGCGCTAGCGGCTCACGCACATCAGCCAGTTTGGTCAAGCTGAAAGCACTGCGAGCGGCAATGAGCGCGCTTGCCTCTTCAGTTTGGTCGAGCAAATTTTGTGCCGCCACAAGAGAGCCGTCGTCATCCAGAGCAATTGCAGGCGGAACAATCGCCAGACAGCGTTGTTTGCCTTCCAATGTCTCAGCTTGCTCAGCCAAATAGGCAGTCAGTCTTTCCCATTCAAGGGAGCGAAGACTTCTCTGTTCAATCACGTTACCCTAAACCGCTGAGCGGCTATTTTTTAGATCAGTTCAATTCCGAAGGAATAGACAATCCACCGGCGGCAGTACCAGCAACAGCTGCAGTGGCGGCCGGTTCAACTATTTCTTTAGGCAGAGCAGCGACCTGAGCCATTTGAGCGGCCTGCACGGTCAATTCTTCAATAGAGTTGCTGCCCAACAATTTCTTCAACCGAATTTTTTGCAGTTCATAACTACGATTGTTGCGCTTGTGAACAACACCGATGCGCTCCAACTGCTTGATTGCTTCAAGATGGCTTTCGGGCACGGACGCAACATCAACACAGCCTTTCTCGTTTAGCCAAGAAATAGTTGGAGATAGGGTTCCCAGCAACTTGCGCATAGGCTGTTCGAAAACAGGCATTCTTAATACTCCTACAGATTCAAACATAACGAAATCGGTCTCATTTAATCTTATCAGCTTGACAATGGTCCCGCTTGACGGTTATTGCAGGCTATGAAGCAATACCACTATATAATTAACGACATGAGTTCCTTTTATACATATGGCGGCCAGGCGCCGCAGGTGCACCCCAGCGCCTTTATCGCCCCTACTGCCTGCCTGATTGGGGCAGTAATAGTAGAGAAAGATGCCAGCATCTGGTTTCATACCGTTGCCAGGGGAGATATCAATACTATTCGCATCGGCCGCGAGACCAATATTCAAGACGGCTGCATGCTGCATGTTACCCAGCACCTTGCCCTCACTGTGGGTGACCGGGTAACAGTGGGTCATGGGGCGATATTGCACGGTTGCACCATTGAATCTGATTGCCTTATTGCCATGGGAGCAATCATCCTTGATGGCGCCCGAGTGGGAGCCCACTCAATAATTGCCGCCGGCTCCACAATTGCTCCCGGCAGCTTAATTCCGCCCGGCAGCCTGGTGATGGGTGTACCCGGCAAGGTTGTCAGAGAGGCCACAGCTAAAGACCGCGAAATGATTGAACGCGGAGCGGCAAATTATGTGGGCTACAAAGAACACTACAAAGAGCTAATCACTTAGTATTTAGTCGACGAACTAATTTCAATTAGCTCAGACTGATGATAATTGGCCTTGTTGGCCACGTTAGTCAGACGCTCAACACCGCCTGGTAGCCGGTCTACCAGCCAGGTCTTGACGGTGCTCAGTGTGGCGGCATCGATATGGGTAGTCTCGAGCAAGACATGGCCTTTACCGGGCAGCCATCTGACAGTCTGGTCCGTTGACTTGAGCTTTTTGAGCAAGACCACAACGGCATTTTGTTTGAGCATGCGGTCCTGGTCGCCTTGAATCACGAGCACCGGTATGTCGGCAGGAATGTTTTTGACATGAGAAATGTTTGTGCGAATAGTTGAAGCTGTCTTCATCATGTCGCTAAAAGTAAGAGTCTTACGTACCAGCGGATCTTCTATGGTCTCTTCGACCACTTTGGGATCTTCGGAGGCAAACTTTTTGATATAAGGCACAAGATTGAGCTGCCTGTAAGGATTAGCGAAAAGCGAAGCCACGTCTAAAACCATTTCAGGTTCGCAATAATTGCGTCTTTTCAAAGCAGGGCTCGACAGAACCAGGCCACTGATTTCATTGGGCATAGCTTCGGCGGCGCGCAGGGAGAGCCCCGCACCCATGCTTTCGCCAATGAGAAAAATAGGTAAATCAGGATGTTCAACTCGGGCGGCTCTGACTATTGCCTTCAAATCTTCCAGACTGTCTTTATAGCTGATTTTGGCTTTGGCCTCGGCCTGCCAGCGGCCATAACCACGCAGGTCTTGAGCGTAAACTTCAAAACCTTGTTCAACCAGCGCTGTGGCTAATGATTCATATACAGAACCATGCATCACTATGCCATGAACAGCTATAGCAATAGCTCTCGGTTTCATATCAGGATCACGCCAAACCGATATCGGAATGTGTGGCAAATTGGTCATACCGTGGCTGACCGGTGAATCATCACGAATCACTTGCCCGTGCGCAGGCAATAGCGGCAACGCCTGCAGCCCGATTACCGCGGCTGTAAGCGAATAGAGTGATTTTTTCAAATAATCTATGCCAGAGCAAAGCAGATGCGATCTCTTCATCATGTTCGCCTCTTATGATTCCGTTTAATTGTTTAAGTTATGGTCTAAGACCAGTAACCCTCGAGCCCCAAGGCAATGTACCCAACTCTAAAAGGCACTCAAACACAACCATAGATAAAAATTGAAAATTTCTCTGCTGTTATTGCAAAGATGAGAAGATAAGCGGATCTACCTCTATATATTGATGCAGCCAGGAAAAATGCCAAAAAGAACCGATATCAAAAAAATCCTTGTCCTCGGTGCCGGTCCAATCACCATTGGCCAGGCCTGTGAGTTCGACTATTCAGGCTCTCAAGCCTGTAAAGCTCTGCGAGATGAAGGCTACGAAGTAGTTTTAATCAACTCCAACCCGGCCACGATTATGACCGACCCCGAAGTGGCCGATCGCACCTATATCGAACCTGTGACCATGGAAGTAGCGCGGGAAGTGATCGCCATAGAGCGGCCCCAGGCGCTTTTACCCACCATGGGTGGGCAAACCAGTTTGAACGTGGCTGTGGCCCTGGCCGAAAGCGGTGTGCTGGCCGAGTATGACGTAGAGCTAATTGGCGCTAAGTTGCCCGCCATTAAACTGGCCGAAGACCGCGAGCTATTCAAACAAAAAATGATTGAAATCGGGCTCTATGTGCCTAACTCAGGCATTGCTCGCAATGTCTCCGAAGCAAAAGAGATTGGTACCAAAATCGGCTTTCCCATTATCATCAGACCGGCCTTTACCCTGGGCGGAGCCGGCGGCGGCATCGCGTATAACCAGGAGGAACTTGACGATATCGCCAACTCAGGAATAAGCGCGTCGCCGGTGGGCGAAATTCTGCTGGAAGAAAGCGTGCTTGGCTATAAAGAAGTCGAACTTGAAGTGATGCGCGATTGCGAAGACAACGTGGTGATCATTTGCGCCATCGAAAATTTCGACCCAATGGGTGTACATACCGGCGACTCAATTACAGTAGCTCCGCTGCAGACTGTCTCCGACAGCGAATATCAGGCCCTGCGCGACGCAGCTCTTTTAATCATTCGCGCGATTGGTGTTGAAACCGGTGGGTCGAATATTCAATTTGGCATCCATCCGCAGGACGGACGCATTGTCGTCATTGAGATGAATCCGCGGGTGTCGCGCTCGTCTGCTCTGGCCAGTAAAGCCACTGGTTATCCTATTGCTAAAATTGCCGCAAAGCTCGCTGTCGGCCTCACGCTTGGTGAAATTCAAAACGACATCACCCGAGACACCCCTGCTTGTTTTGAGCCTACCCTCGATTATGTGGTGACGAAAATACCGCGCTTCAATTTCGAAAAATTCCGCGGTGCTGATACCACTCTCACTACCCAAATGAAATCGGTTGGCGAAGTCATGGCTATTGGCCGCACGTTCCAGGAATCTATGCAAAAAGCATTGCGCGGAATGGAAGTTGGTCTGTCCGGATTTCTTGATGTGCCTTCTCGTGCTAAAGCCGACTTCTGGGAATGGCGCAGGCGTCTATCTGTGCCTTCGCACCACCGTCTCACCGATATTTATGGAGCGCTTAAAGCCGGCATATCGGCAGAAGAAATTGTCGAACTCTCAGCCATTGATCCATGGTTCATCGACAATCTCGAAGACATTTTTACTCTATCGGAAGAATTGAAAGAAAAAGTCGACCACCTGGACAAACTGCATCCTGCTCTTTTACTCGATTTAAAAAGACGAGGCTTCGGTGACCTGCAGCTGTCTCGCTTGCTGAAAGTAAGTGAAAACGAAATCTATGCCCTGAGGCAGAAAAACAATATTCGACCATCGTACAAAATGATCGATACCTGCTCGGCTGAATTTAAAGCTTTCACACCATACATGTATTCTACTTACGAAAGCGAATCGGAAGCACCACCGGCGGTGAAACCGCGCATCATGATTCTTGGCGGCGGACCAAACAGAATTGGCCAGGGCATTGAGTTTGATTATTGCTGCGTTCATGCAAGCCTGGTACTGCGCGATCTTGGCTATGAAGCGGTCATGGTTAATTCCAATCCTGAAACCGTATCGACCGACTATGACGTTTCGGACCGGCTTTATTTTGAGCCCCTCACTTTAGAAGACGTCTGCAACATTGCCGAAGTGGAAAAACCTGAAGGCATCATTGTGCAATTAGGCGGCCAGACACCGCTGAAGTTGGCTAAAGGGCTGGAAGAACGCGGTTTCAAAATTCTCGGCACTTCTCCAGAATCTATCGATATGGCAGAAGACCGGGCGCGCTTCGGCGATTTGATTCGCTCTCTTAATCTCAAGCAACCGAAAGGCGCCATTGCCTACACCGCTAAAGAAGCAGTCGATCAAGCCAACGCTCTGGGCTATCCCGTTATGGTCAGGCCAAGCTATGTGCTGGGTGGGCGCTCAATGGCGATTATTTATGGCCAGGATGAACTGGAACGCTGGCTTAGTAGCTTGCTTGCAGTTTCAAACGACATGGCGATATTAATAGACGAATTTTTGGAAAATGCAGTAGAAATCGATGTCGACGCCGTTTCAGACGGCCGCGCTACAATTATTGCCGGCATTATGGAGCACATTGAACAAGCTGGTATTCACTCTGGTGACAGTACCTGCGTGCTTCCCAGCCAGACTATTCCTTTCAAGATAGTGGAAGAGATTCGCCGCGCCGTAGACGAACTGGCCAAAGAGCTAAAAGTTGTAGGCTTGATGAATATACAATTTGCGGTTAAAGACGACGATCTGTATATACTCGAAGTTAATCCGCGTGCCAGCCGCACAATACCTTTCGTCTCTAAAGCAACAGGTGTGCCATGGGCCAGAATCGCCGCATCGGTGATGGTAGGCCGCACTCTTTCAGAATTGGGCATTGCTCCCAGGCTATTGCCGCCTCACGTTTCGGTGAAAAGCGTGGTTATTCCCTTCAAGCGTTTTGCCGGTGCTGAAATATCACTAGGACCTGAGATGCGCTCTACAGGCGAAGTTATGGGCATCGCTTCGCAATTCGGCTTGGCCTTCGCCAAAGCTCAAATTGCCGCCGGTCAAGAAATTCCCACCAAGGGACGCATCTTTATAAGCGTTTCTGATGGTCATAAACAAGAATCGGTAGCGGTAGCGCAAAATCTCTATCAACTTGGTTTTGAGCTGATTGCTACAAGGGGTACGGCTCAGGTGCTCAAAGCCGCCGGCATTCCGGCCATGATCACCAACAAAGTCTCTGAGGGCAGGCCTAACTTGATTGACCGCATCAAAAACGGTGAAATTCAGCTGGTCTTAAATATCCCGTCAGGCCGCACGGCCCGGGGCGACGATCAACTGATTCGGCGGGCCTCAATCAATTACAACGTGCCTGTGGTCACCACCATGTCAGGAGCGTGGGCGACAATCAGCGCCATAGGTGCCTTGCAGTCAGGGTCGCTTGGGGTAAAGAGCCTGCAGGAGTACCATCAGAGCATTGCTTACTGGGAATCGACCAGTTCTAGCAGTGCGACGCGCCCGGTTAGATTTCAATAAGGTTCAAAAGGAGTCTCAGGGGCGGCTATAATGCCCTGTTTAGTGGCCGCCTAGAGTCAATTAGCCCAGCGAGAGTAAAAATGAGCAATAACAGCCCAACAGATTTTGCAAAATATGTGGACCACACACTTTTGACTCCACAGGCAACCAAAGCCGATGTCAGCAAACTCTGCCAGGAAGCTGTGGAAAACAATTTCTATGCCGTCTGTGTCAATCCTTCTTTTGTCAGGCAAGCGGTTAAAGAGCTGGCTTCATCAAAAGTGGCCGTGGCAACTGTTATTGGTTTCCCACTAGGCGCCAATTTGACTGATATCAAAATTGCCGAAACTCAAAGAGCAATATCAGAAGGCGCCGAAGAAATCGACATGGTAATCAATGTTGGCGCGCTTAAATCAGGCGACCTAGATTTTGTCATTGAAGAAATCAAAGCCATTGTCAAAGCGGCCAAAGACAATCCGGTTAAAGTAATCATCGAGTGCGATTTGCTTTCTGACGACGAAAAAGTAATCGCTACCGAATGCTGCGTCAAAGCTGGAGCAGCTATGGTCAAAACTTCTACCGGTTTTGTCAAAGATGGCAAAGGCGCCACCGTAGCCGATATCGAGCTGATCAAAAAAGCTCTCGGCTCAGCCAAACTGGGTATTAAAGCCAGTGCCGGAATTCGTGACGCCGCCAAAGCGCAATCTCTCATTGATGCCGGTGCCACCAGGCTTGGTACTTCCGCTGGGGTTGAACTGGTTAAGGGTGTTGAACCCGCCAAAGCCGCCTACTAAATTACTCTAATATTTGATCATCACTACATAAGGAATAAGAAATTGACTTTTCAATCTAGCCGCACAGCCATCAAGACCACGCTTTTAAGCGCGGCACTATGCGCCCTCGGTTTCAATTTCGGTGTGGCGAATTTGCCTGCCCTGGCTGAAGGCGAAGATTCAGAAGCGATGAAAAAAGCTGAGTCATTATATTCTCAGGGCGGGCAACCGAAGAAAATGAAAGAAGCGGCCGACGCTTTTAGAGAAGCAATCAGATTGGAGCCGACCAATCCAAAAGCGCACCAACGCCTCGGCGCAGTGCTTGCCGCACTGGAAGATTATGACACTTCAATTTTAGAATCCAAACAAGCGATTAAACTCGACCCCAAATATTTCCTACCACATGTGGTGCTCGGTCAGGTTTACGCTAACCAGGGCAAAGTGGCACTGGCAGTACCAGAATTTGAAGAAGCCTGCCGCCTTAAACCGACGAGTTTTCGTGCCCACTGCGATCTTGGCTTTGCTTATACACATGAAGGCAGAGTCGCTGACGCTATTGCCGCTTACAAAAAAGCTGCCGAAATCAATCCAAAAGATGCCACCCCGCACTTAAACATGGGCGTGCTTTACGCTCAAGACAATCAGTATCCGCAAGCAATCAAAGAAGAGCATGAAGCAATTACGCTCAACAGCAAATTGCCTGAAGCCTACATCAACCTGGGCAACATTTATGTGGAATCAAACGATAACCAGCAAGCTATGCAAGCTTTTAAAGACGCACTGAAGCTGGTGCCTAACCATCCTAACGCCTTAAGCGGACTTGGTTGGACACTGGAGAGACAGGGCGATTTCAAAGGGGCTGCAGCCGAGCAGAGAAAGGCTCTGAAAATCGATCCAAGATTTGGCCCGGCAAGAAGAAGACTGGCAACAGCGCTAGCCGGCATGGGCGACAATCAACAAGCAGAAACCGAGTTCAAAACAGCACTGAAAAATGCACCACGAGACGTAAATGCCCACGTTGAATATGCGCAGTTTCTAGAAAAGCAAGGTCAAAACGCACCAGCTCTATTGGAATATCAAAAAGCTGTTGAAATCAAACCTAGCTCGAAAATCGCCCAGGAAGGCGTAACCAAGCTGACTCGCATCAAATAAGGCTCGCGAGACAACTAGTTAGTACTTGTTAGT
>JADYXQ010000299.1 GCA_021772135.1 Candidatus Obscuribacter sp. | reverse complement strand
GAGAGAAAAAGAAAGGCTGTCGATGACGACAGCCTTTCTTTTTCTTCTATGCAAAAATCTCGCCGCCACATTTACGCGCTAATTGACCGCCGTCAACAACCTGACGATCTAAGGGCCTATGAACAGCGAATTCTTCAAGTGCTTAAGACTGAAGATCTCGACGTGGTTACGGGAAGATTGCCCTCGGAGGCCCTGCCAGAGTTCGTTGCTTATCGGCATTTCAGAACCTTGGTGCCTCCTTTTCTGCTTTACTCAGAGTTTTACAAAAGCCCGCAGACAGGCACCGGAAGGTCAGCTTTAAACGTTTTGGCTCTTGTCAAAGAGCAAAAGCTTCAGCCTAGATGGACAGCAGGCAGTTTACCGATTAGTTCAGTCCTGTCAAACTTTCGCTGCGGTGTTGGCTTAGTCCTTTCAACATAGTGCTGGTGATGTCACTTTGCACGCTATTTGCATCACTTTTTTGCAAGGTAATTGTGACATCCATCTGCGCCGACACTGATCTCGTTTTTCCAACGAACATCGCCTCGGCTGCTCGGCTTATCAACCAAAACTTGACCGTCAAGAATTTGCCGAAACTTTAAGCCCCTAACCGGTTTTTTTAAAACTGGCAACATGCAAAATTTCAGAGTAGGCTCGGGTTGCACAAATGTCGTGAATAAAAATATGAATAAAGGAGCTTGCTTATGTCAAAAGGTCGAGAAGACTTATTCGCCGAACTGAAAATACTTGCAGATACACTAATTAAGGGGATTGAGCCGTCGGAAAGAAGTGCTACTTTGACCGAGCAGGTTGTAGCTTTGATGTCTTTAAAAATAGCGAATCACACATGCGGTGCGGTTCATTTGCTGACTAGTGGATTTTATCCGGAGTCCATTATTCTCCTTCGGTCTGCCTACGAATGTCTCGTCATGAGCAAATATCTTCAGCAAAAGCCAGAGGAGATCCCACGCTATGAGGCACATGGAGGGCTCTGTAACCTGCGAAACATGCTCGAATTTCAAATGAAAACCGATTTTGACGCTGAAACAAAAGACGGTTTAACGGCGCAAATCGAAGACTTAAAAAAAGCATTGTGTCAGTCTGTAATTGCGTTCTATCCAGACCTTCAACCAGCCGACCTGGACAACTTTGCAAAAGTTCGAAAAGCCAGCAATAAAGCCCTGTTTAGTCAGCTGCCGAGCATGTTGACGGCAACTCAATGGACTGATGATGACGATTGGATCAAAAACTCCTTTGAGCTGTACAACATTGGGTCGCAGGTAACTCACTCACAAATGGAATGGCTTGCCATTGGAGAGTATGGAAAAAGTGAGCATGCAATTTACTCAAGACTGGCTGTCAGTAGCTACCTAGTTATGTTTTTGAACGAGATTTCCCAAACTTTGGCGACCTTAGGTCTATGCAGCAAACCCAATCGAGATGCTTTTGAGAGTCAATATGAAGTCTGCGCCAACCTAATCATGGTTTGGCTAACGGAGGAACAGACCAACATGGACAAGCGAATTGCAAATAGATAGTAATTTCGTCATGGCATCTAGAAAGCGATCATATACGTGCGCGTAAAATACATTTACGCATAGAAAGAGCCGCCAGTGTTTCGCTGTGGCTAGTTGACCCTAGCCACAGCTGGGACAGCCAGGCTCACAGGGGAGATGACCATTGAATTTCTGACTGAGAAATTTGCAGTACATAATCACCGTTACGTTCGCATCAGCACATCGAAACCCCGCTATGCCAAGCCTATCTACGCTCTCCGGACCTTGATGTTTCATTTGCCTTATTTGCGCTGTCGGCAGCGGCATAGTCATTGGCCCAGGTATATTTCTTAGATACAACAGTAACAAGCATTCACCTGAGCCCTATGTGAGCCCTTTGCACTATTGGCAGCCGGCCAACAACACCGAAGAAGCAAACTCAGCAAGGCATAGCGCCAAAATTACAGGCGCTTAAATCATGAGCCCTATGTGAGCCCTTTGCGTTCTTGCCCAAAGCCAGAAAACCAGCAACACCAAGCCCTGTGGCAGTTACGGCGTTTTAACGCTTGCCCTTCAAACTGAGCCCTATGTGAGCCCTTTGCGTTCCAGCAGATGATAACTAGTCCCTTTTCCAGTTGTTCCTAATTTGGCAACAATCTGTCTTGCAACCAGCTCACTAAGATCTCTACTGGCTGTCGGTTTACTTGATCCTGTCAGCTCTTGGTATTGAGCACTGGTGATAGTTTTGTTCACTTGCAGGTATCGAACAACTGAAACTTGCCTTTCATTGAGGCCCATCTCTACTAATTCGGCATCACTATAGCCGGAAGCAAATAGAATAGCCTTGAAAACATTTTGTGTGGTTACATCAAATGCAGGCGGTGGTTGATGTTGACCAGCCAGTGCCTCGGCCATACGCACAGTTCCGGTGCCCCATCGCTCAATAATGCGCGTGTTATAAAAACACTCAGCTATAAGCATGTTAGGTGGATGCGATGGATGCTCTGAAAGAAGCACCGCTGGTGACAAATCGGATGGCAGAGTGCCAGGATTCCAAATCTCCAATCGATCATCAAATAAACGAATACTTACCACTAGATTAGATGAATAGTCTCGATGACAAACGGCATTGGCAATAGCTTCTCTCAAGGCCAATAGTGGATAGGACCACTCCTCACCTCGCTCCATAGGACTATGAGAGATCTTCTTTGCGCTAGATTCTTTCGAGCCGTTGAAGATGAGCCTTCTTGTCATTCGCTCCTGGAGCCAACCAATCGCAGAATCCAGCTGTTGAAAGAGAGTACCTGTGAACTCCCTATCATCGAGAATGCTAGTTGCCGATTTAAATCTACCTGCCTTTATGTATGCAGTCGGATAAAATCGCTTCGGCTCCTTTCCGAGCAAAAGCAGTGCAGCTCTGGTTGGCTTTCCCTCAACAACCAACTGAAGCTTTTCCAAAGCCGACTCTGTACTCAGTCCTTTAGGTATTTCACGGCGGCCTGCACGCTCAAGTCGTTCAAAAAACTCTTCAATCGCAATACTATCTAAGTCGTCGAGCGTGGCCCGGTCCTCTTTTCGTTGATCCCAGCCACCACTATTTCCAGCAATGGCCTGAGTCCAAAACTCCTTTAACTTACCAGGCTGGTCGTCTAGCTTCGTCTTGTGACTACCAACGCGGATATAGGCAACTCGATCAAACTTCACTGGTTCTTCTTTCAAGGGTCTAATAGCCATGACGACGACTGACTTATCGCAGTATGTGCCAACTGCAAATTGAAAATGCGGCGCTGGCCGCAACTTTTGACTCAACCACATTTCTAGGGCTTGGCCGCCTTGCCTGGCATTATCGGGATTAAACGTTGTGCCCACGACTTCCTTTGTATCATCAGCGATGCCCCAAACTAGATAAGCAGCTTCTTGGCGGTGAATCACCGCAGAGTTAGACAAAGCTGAAACGTACTCACCAATCTCTCTTGGATCAGAATTATTATGCTTAAATTCCAACCACTCGCTTTCCTTTGGGAGCGCCAGTAGCTGATCGAGTAATTTAGTAAGATTGGACTCTTGCAATTTATGGCCACATACAACTACTGAACGCTTCTATTGTAGTCGACAAGCCCAAGATGAAAAGCCCGGGAAGAATCAAAGAGGTAACGCACTACAGCGAGAGACCAGCTCCTCAGTGAAAACCGGCTGTCCTTTACCACCAGAGTAAAATCGATAATTGGCACGCTGTACTTTGCTATCCTTGGCCACGGTGGAAGTGAATGGCAAAAAATGGAGGAGCACGTATGGGCCGGTTTCATAGAAAACTTGAAAGAAATCGGTTCCCACAAAAGACAGGACGACCAAGTCCGATCCGGCTGAGACTAGACACTTCTCGTAGCGACATTGAAATGTCAGTGTTTTCAGTGCAATCTGACCAAGAATCACAAAACAAAATGCACTTCGAGAAATTTGGACCTTACAAAATCTATAGGCCAAGCCCTGCGTCGGATAGAGCAATCAGATCAAAAATTGAACCACTCTTAAAAGTCTCATTTGCTCCTGGCCTTTACACTACAAAAGAAGATGTAAGTGCAATTCTGTTTAAACAGGTTGAGATCTTTGGCGATCGATTTGACTCGTTGATACCAGAACTCGCTTCTATAGGTTTGCTCGAGTTTTTGCTTTGGCAGTACGACCTCTCTGGAAAAGTAGACGACTTACTTGGGAAGGGGAAGCTTACAGCCCAAGAGGCAGGGCGGTGGCATGCGCTTGGACCTACTTTCAAAAGAACACTTAAGTACATGGCGGAGCGCATTACGATGCTTGCTCCAAACTCCCAAACATCAGAAACCAAAATGCCATCGGTGAAAGTTTTGGACGAAGCATTCATCTGCGCGGAGGAGCTTGTTGAATACTGCATGACAGCCGATTTAAGCAGAATTTTTCCCAATTATACGACTATAAAAATCGGCCATGAGAAAGATCCGAAGTACATTGAACATGATATAGATCATCCAAATTACCCACTTTCATTTAGAGCCGAGTTTCAGCTAAGGATAGCTAAAGACGCCAACATTAGGAAAAAATTCTATGGCGACAGATACTACTTTAAAGACACCAAGAAAATAACTGACTATCTAGACAAGCCAATGCAAGAAGCTCTCGGTTTCTCATTTACAGAAGCTCTTCAAATTCTAAGAATGTTGAAAGAGAACACTCGTCCTGCAGCTGACAATCCCATGGGCACAAAGTTCATTTTGCAAGATAAATTGATTGAAGGCATCGCTGACCTGCTGAACAAGGAGCCTAAAGTAGTAAGCCTAATGCTGTCAGGGGTATGCCTGACAAAGGACAAGCTATTGGACCGAGCCAAAGGCGATTTAGACTACTGGAATCCCCAGTTCGAAGAGCGAGCATACAGAAAGCCATTCTTCATGATGCCTCACGAGCTCGGACCGCACTTAGCATTCGGCGATCGCATGCTTGACGAGGCATTCGTATTTCTAGTCCACGAAATTGCATTCGGTAAATTCCCCTCTGAATGGAGTGCTCCGGCTGTAAACATCGCCGTAGAGGAACTTGGTAATGATCGAGGCAAATGGTTCGAAGGGCAGGTTCATCATTTCCTGAATCAAGTGGGCATTCAAGGTTTCGCCTCTAGAAAAACTATCGGCCAAGGAAACAAAAATATTGCCCTCCCTGGGGAATTCGACTTTATCGGTTGGTCGCCCAAAGATAGAGCACTAGTCTTGATTGAAGATAAGATGATGCTAGGCACAACAGAACCAAAGTTTTGGCACAGCCAACTGAACACTTTTCTAGTCGGCACCAAGAGAAAAGAAGCATACGTTTCCAAGCTCAAGAAAAAAGCCGCGTGGCTAAAGGACAATTCAATAGCAGTGGCAGCAGCTCTAGAAAGTGAAGGTGTACAGATAACCGAAAACCCTACTAAAGTTCTCACAACATTCATGCTTTTCACTCCATTTGCTCTTGAAGATTTGATTGAATTTCCATGTCCCACTTTGCCCGAATTTGTTGAAAGCTTCACAACCACTGACTATTGGCCATACAAAAAAGGCGTTGCCGAAATTGCTCCTTAAGGCTACTTCCTATCAATTCTGAGCTCGAACCAACTTCATACAGGCTATCGCGGTAGGGAGGAGGGTTGCCCCTCCCCACCCCGCACAGATCCGGACTAGCGGCTTTCCCGCATCCGGCTCCTACCTTAGGTCTTGACGCG
>JADYXQ010000042.1 GCA_021772135.1 Candidatus Obscuribacter sp. | reverse complement strand
GATTTACACATAATTTTGATCCTTTACTTTTTGCAGTGTTTAAACGCAGCTGAAATCAGCTGGTCGATTGCGATGAACAGAGAGATGGCGGCCATAGGAATGACAATGACCGCCACCAGTACGAGTAGAAGTTTCATGGCTTATTTTTTGAGGCGGAGGCGCGCCGACGGCCGTATTGCTTGATCAGTGGATCATCGAAATCACAGCGAACGAAGTTCGATAGCAGTGAAGGTGGCGTGGTCATGATCATGGGTTTGGTACCCAGGTCGACACGCTGGCCTTTTAGGTGATTGGTGACCGGACCGAAAAGCTTCCTACATGCTGGATATCACCTTCGACTGAAAGTGCACCGGCAAGGTGAGCGTTGACGTCAGCATCGAAAGCAAGAACAAAGGGGTGTTTGCTCGCGGCGTGACGAATGAAACTTGCGGCAGTGGTGGTCTTTCCGGATCCACCTTTGCCCAAAAATGCGATTCTCATAATTGTTCTCCTCTGGCGCTTTTTCGCCGTGTTCGGCAAGATCGCTCAACGGTTAACGGTTGATTGCAAACCGATGCAATCCACGAACCGTTAACCGTTGATGCAATCGCCCGAGCTTGAGAGTTGAGTACCTAGTGGAGCCTCGCGAACCGAGAGCACACCTAAATCAAAGACGAAATCGAATGTCATTTCCACTATATTGATTCTGTCAAGTTCCAATTGACGAGATTCTATTAGTGGGATTTTGATAGATGTGCGTTTGGTTTGAGATTCCGGGATTAGCTGAAAGATATTGTGTTCTTCACCTTAGTGCTCTACAGACTTATGTTTCAACACTCTCAACCAAACGGCTGGCTACCGAATAACTGTCTATTTGAGCCTTTCTCAACAAAATCGCAAATTCCGTCAATTAGGTTATTGCAACATAGTCGCAATAAGCCTTTGCCAAACCTCGCGCATTTAGCACAACCTGACATCCGATCGGGTCGAGCTGGCTTAGCTCTACTGATTAAGTTAGGTTTATTGCGAAACATTTCAAGGCTGACAAACATCTCAGAGCGAATAACTCGGCTCAGACATGCAATATGCATTAATTTCGCTCCGAAAGGTCTTGAATGATTTCGCACTTAGATTATGATGTTAGTACAGTAATTGAGAATAGTTCTCAAATTGCGGCAGCTGGTTTTACAGCCGGCAGCTTTTCTAAGTGACCATCAAGTACAAAAAGCGCCGTGCAGACGGCAAAAGTCCATAGATGAGACCTTCCTGCTCACGAAAGGAGCAACGCATGTCACTTGAACTAAACAACCACCACGATGGCGAACTTATTCATATAAATGAGAATCGTTCTCGCCAGCAAGGCAATGTGTTTCTCGGCTTTTTCATTCCAGGGCAATGCCTACTCTTAAGGTCTACAGATAATGAGTTCAACAATCAGCCATCACCAGTGGTTACATACAAAGTTTCCAGTCTCTTCAAAAGGGATGACGACTAGCGTAGATACCCTGTCACCGGCTGGCGCGCAAAATCTTCGCGGCCGCAGAATCTGGTCTAAATTCGATAGCAAAAGTATTGGCGCCAATGTCGGTGGCACTATCGCCTTTCACGATCAAGACAATGACATGATCGTGCGCTGGGACAGTGGCACCGTAACGATGCATCGCAAAGACGCCCTTCTACGATCAGCATTTCTTATCGGTGGACATCAGACTTTGCAAGACCATATCAATTGCCTCAGTGACCGCTGCCGATGCGGTGGCAAAAGGCCTTGATTCGAATTTAGCGATGGTAGAAGACGACAGAAAGTTACGCATACGTTTGCGGGAGCTAATTAATAGTGCTCCTAAAGGCAAAGACATTAGTCCAGCAGAGTTGGTGGCACTGGCTCGCGAAACCGGACTGACGGTTAGCGACAGATCCGTCTACCGATTACTCAGTCGTTTTCGTGAAGAAGGTGACCTTCCACCCACCGGCGTGGCGGCTAAATTAAAGAAAATTATTGAAGCCTCTGCCGACGGCACTCACTTGACAGCAGGAGAGCTTCATCAGCTTGCCACGGAGGCAGGCATGAAGGTTTCTGTATCGACTATATATCGGGCAATAGACAGGCTTAAGGCCGAAGGCTTCGTCAATTCGGTTCGTCAACCGAAGGCTCAAGCGTTCGAAACTGCAACCAATCGGAAGGACCACGATCACCTTATTTGCTTCACTTGCGGCAAAACTTTGGAGTCAGAATCGATTTTTTCTAGTTTAGGTTCGTTAATAGCAGAGCGAAATGGCTTTGAATTTCAGCACTCAGAGCTTATCCTCAAGGGGTACTGTGAAGACTGCCGCGGCACTTCAGTCTAGCAGTGCCACAAAAAGCCCTGGAGTTCCCTCTGGGACTCACTTCAGCCACCACCACCAATAGGAGCACATTGTGCGGTACACGAAATCGACATGTAAGCGCTGCAGATCTGTAGGTGCAAGCCTTTGCGGCAAGGCCAAATGCGCCTTCTTGCGTAAACCATTTGGTCCCGGTCAACACGGCCAGGACAGAAAGAAAACCTCAGAATACTCTTTGCAACTGAAAGCCAAACAGCAAATTCGCTGGACATATGACGTCAGTGAATCGCAATTCTATAGCGTTTATCAAGAGGCAACTCGCGCTAAAGACGTAACCGGCACAGTAATGCTGCAAATTCTCGAGTCCAGATTGGATAACATCCTTTACCGCTCAGGCTTGGTCGGCACAAGACGCCAAGCCAGACAAGTGGTTTGTCATGGTCACGTTCATGTGAACGGCAAACGATTGGATATTGCATCAGCCAGAATTCGTCCAGGCGATGTAGTGACAATCGACCAGAAGAGTGCAGCCGCAATCAAGCCAATGAACATTGGCCTGACCAGCGTCACTCCGGCCTGGCTCAAGACCACAGCCGACGCGCTTAAAATCGAACTCTTAATGGTTCCTGATCGCGAACAGATGGACCAGACCTTTAAAGAGCATCTGGTAATTGAATATTATTCACGGTAATTAAAGGGTTTCGACAGCCTTCAATTTGAACTAGTTAGAGTGATATTTCACACAAGTGGAATATCACTCTTGCGTTTGGTTCATTTTCAGCCGGTACACGATCTTGCTATCGCCCTTAACCAAAGGTTACGCAGCAAGGACGCTTCTTGTGCCTGGGAACGGCTCTGTTCATAGGTTTTGGGGTTTTGCCTCCCGCTTTCAGCGAAGCAGTTAAACCCGACGAAACCTTCAACCGTTAACGGTTGGTTGATCAAACAATCTTCCCGCTTGCAAAGCGAACAAGAATCAAGCGTCTCCAGCCTTGGTGTGATGATGCCTTCAGAAAATTACAAAAAATGATTACTGCTGCAACAGTAAAGTCTCCTGGTCAGCTTCTTTGTCACGATTTTGCATGCGCAGCAATTTGATGTGGGCCGCATATTCGAGCATCAGCTGCGAGTGCAGGCGATCGGAAACATCTTGATCACCACTGGCTAAAGCTAGCGCCTGAGTGCCTACATCTATACTTTCTTTGGCTGCTTTCTCGGCAATTAAAAACTTATTGTGACGGCTGTAAAGTTCAGAAAGGGCTCGCAGTCCTGATGAGAGCGCTTCTAAATTCTCCACCGCAATTGTCTTTTTTACCGCCTGATCTTTAATTGAGAGCTTTAAATCAGCTAAAGCCCTGCTGGTACATTCTCTGTAATTGCCTACAGCACAACGAATATAAGCCTCTGCTAGGTGAGGCAGGTGCAGCCGCTCTTCATACAGTTTCGAAACTTTAGCGATAGCGGATGCAGCCTGAAGCGAGGATTCCAACTGTGGGGCGCCACTACTTCTGGTGCCGGCTAATTCTGAAAAATAGCTTTGCAGCCTTTGCGTTAGTATCAGCTTATTGCCCGGAGGCCAATAAAGAGTGAGGTCGGTTGGCACTGCGGCAGTGCATTTAAACCAGTCTTTTTCAGCGCAAAGCTGATCGAAATTGCGCATCTGTTGCAGCCAAAAAAGATAAGCGCATGCCAGCACCAGCAGCATCATTATCACGGCTGCCAGCATGGCTCCCAGTCGATTCACAGCTCAACCTATTTCTTGTATTTTTTAATCAAGTCTTCCAGCTGACCAGGGTCCATGTTGTTCAATCCGCCCGGTATTTTATCTTTGAGATTGTCAGGAATTTGCCCGGCATATTTGTCTTTCAAGTCAGCCGGTATTTTGTCGCCATATTTTTCCTGTAAGCGCTTGATCAAATCGGAGGTGTTTCCACCACCGGATCCACCTGATAAAGCTGCTGGAAAACCCGAGGCCGCTACTGGCGGAGCAGGACGCTGAGTTTTCAGCACTGCGCTGCGCTTGATTTGATCGTTCAGTGAACTGTTGATGGAATCAACCCGCTTAAGGACATTTGCTTCAGTTTCACCGGTTTTAATGGAGTTTTCTAACATGGCGAAGGCATTAAGGTAAGCGTCGATGCCGATGCCTTGTGCTTTAGCACTGAATATTCGCAATACCAACTGGGTGCGTTGAGCCTCGGCCGGGCCGGGTTCTACCAGAGGAGCATCAGCAGCGGCAGGCTTAGAAGGAGCGCTGGCGCTAGCGTTGGCTTCTGCCGGTTTGTCTTCTCTAGCGGTATCGACCTTTACCTCTGTAGTGGTTTCAGTTACCACCGGCTTGCTTTCACCTTCAGCTAAAGCTGCTGGGCTGGCGGCCAAACTCAGACCTGCTAGCAGGGCCAGAAAAAGCACAGCCCCGGCACGGGAGCCACTAACTCGGCGTTCAAGCAGTACGAAGGCAATATTCTTGGCCAGTCTCATCGCTTCAGTCCTCGTATGGTCTCAGTCTCTATTATCCTACTACCCATATTGCCGTTGGATCTTGCACCGGTGCCGATTGCCAAACTCTTTTTCTCTCCGTCGGTAACCGGCGCGGTGATAGACTATTTTTAGATCTACGAGTTTTTAGAAGAGGCAAATGGTTTGCGAAAGTATCTGTTGCTTTTAAACTTAGTTGCGCTGCTTCCATTTTCGCAGGCCAATGCTCAAACTCGCTATGAATGGGTGCCGGGTTCAAGGCAAGCTCGAGCTGTGCCGGCCACCAATAGTGCTAACGCGGCTCAATATGCAGGCCAGCCTCAGATGCAACGGCCCTTTGCGCCGCATGCGATGCAGCCCCGCTGGTTGATTCAACAACAGTATGCCCAACAGCAACAAATGCAGAGTCAAGCGCCGCAGTCTCAAGCGGCGGTGCCCAGCAGGCAAAATACAGTCACGAAAACTGCGATGCCTCCATCAAAAAAATACATTCACTTTACAGACACTGTTGCCGTAGACGGCATGCAGAGGCAGTTTCAGGTACATGTGCCGCCCGCATATGACCGCCTTAAACCAATGCCGGTAGTGCTGATTTTTCACGGCTTGCATATGAATGGCACCATGATGGTTGGTGCCACGGGTTTTAACGCCATTGCCGATCGCAACAACTTTATCGCTGTTTATGGTGAAGCC
The DNA here is from genome assembly GCA_021772135.1 of Candidatus Obscuribacter sp. Taxonomy (GTDB): domain Bacteria; phylum Cyanobacteriota; class Vampirovibrionia; order Obscuribacterales; family Obscuribacteraceae. The sequence continues at coordinate 7,317 of JADYXQ010000042.1, read as the reverse complement.
GTTAACGGCCGTTGGAATGACGGACATACAGGCACAGGCGTAGACGACGTGGCTTACGTGTCGGCCTTACTCGACAAACTAGCAACAGTAGTCAGTGTTGACCGCCGCAGAGTCTACGCTTGTGGTATCTCCAATGGTGGCTTCTTCTCCCAAGTTCTAGCCTGTACTTTGACCAATAAAATTGCAGCTGCCGGAGTTGTTGCCTCAACAATGATGAGCCAGACCGAGACACTAATGCAAAGCAGCAAGACCATGCCGATCGTATTTTTTCTCGGCACTGACGACTCGCTTCTACCGTGGGCAGACGGCCGCACTAAAGATATCGGTAAGCTCGGCGAAGTTTTAGGTCTGAGCGGCATTGGCTCAATAGACAATGGCCTGGCCCAGACATACGGCGGATTGCTGACCGTGCCGCAAACTATTAATTTCTGGACCAGTCACAACCGTTGTTCAAGCACTACTTCAGCTACACAAGTGCCGGATCGAGATCCAAAAGACGGTACTAGAGTAAAAAAAGAAGTCTATGGATCGTCCGGCAGCGAAGTGGTGCTCTATACCATCGAAGGAGGTGGGCACAGCTGGCCAGGCTGTCCTAACCTCAAAGCAATCAGTTCAATCGGCGGCAATATTAGTCAAGACATCGATGCCAGCGCGCTGATGTGGGACTTTTTTAAAACCCACAGCCGCTAATTGCCGCACTCACTAGCTGTCCATTAACGATGCTGATTGTCGCGCATCTGCTTGCGAATCTCACGGCTGAGCTGATTTTGTTCGCGTTGCAATTTAGCTCTTTCACGCGATGACAATCCGTTGCCGGATCTGCGCATTTGAGCCTCTATATAGGCTAGACGAGACTGTTTTGCTTGAATGCGTGCAACTTCGCTACGAGTCAAGGCACCACTTCTAACACCAGCATATATTCTTTGTTGCTGGTTTTGTTGTCTCTGATTAACGCCCTGATTATAATAATCTCTGGCATTGGCTTCAGCAGTGGCTAGTGAAACTCCACCAATCACTGCTAACACTAGAGTTAGACTGACAATCTTACTCATATTCTTCTTTGCACCTCTTAGGACTTACAAAAGATAAGACGACTTTCTCAGCTAAAAAGTTCAAAGGAATAAATTAAGTCGATCTAATTATCAAGCTTTTGTTCAGCTGCTTTCCCGGTAATAGCAGCGATCTTGGCTGAAATGAGCGCATCACTTTTTAACTTGAGCACCGCCTTGTACTCAACTATAGCTCCGCGAAAATCGCCTGCGGCCTGACATTTTTCTGCTTGTTGCAATCTTACTGCCGCGGAGTCGGCAGCTAACTGCATATTAAAGAGAGAAGCAAAAATGTTCTTCTGATAAATTTCTTGAGCAGGGTCAAAATAGCTGGCCCAACGGAAAAATCGCAAAGCCTTCACTTCGTCTTCTTTACTGGCCAGTCCCATGTCGTTGAGTTCATTGGCTATAAAGGCAATGCCATTTTTGTTCGCCGGATCTAGCTTGAGAATTTGGCCGAAAAGATCAATCGCTCGACTTGAGTCATTGTTAGCTCTGGCTTTAGCGGCTTCAGCAAATAGCACCTGCACCTTCCCTTTAAGAGGCAGGGCCGCCAGCATTGCCGCAAATTGCAGACCCGCTTCAGCACTACCAGCAGTGCCTGCCTCTGCAGCGCCAAAGTCATACAATCGCTTTAGCGTTGCCACGTCGCGAGTGGTGATGCCCCGTTGAGCCGAAAGGCTGGGGAACATCACATCGTCTTCATAAGGGCTGTGACCAACCAGGCCAAGGGCATGCCCGACTTCGTGTACGGCTATCATTCGCATAAAATCTCTGTTCATCACTTGATCAGGAAAAGGCGAGAGGGTCAAAAGTAAAATCGAGGCTTTGTCGACACCCTCCATTTTTCCTGTCAGTTGAGTCTTGCCGGCTTCGGCTCTGAGCGCCGGTGCATGCAAATCGTCGACAAAATCTACGATTATGTCAGCATTGTCAGACTCGACAAAAACGAGGCCAGGGCTATTGCCAGTAGCCTTGCGCCAATCATCCACGGCCTGGCGTAAGGCCTCTTCGTATTCTGGCTTGTATGATTTAAGATTGAAACCTGGCCTAATTAAAATACGCAAAGGAAATCGCTTAAGGGGCCAGCGAAAAAAACCATCGGAAACCGCGTCACTAAAATAATCACTTGCACCAGATACGGTGACAGCATAGGCATTTGGCTTCTTCGCGGCCACCTGGACCAGCCCTCGTACAACCCCAGCTAGAGCCGCATACTGCTCTTTTTCATCCGATTCAGGTGCTGCTTTCAAATAAGCATTATAGCAATTCAAACACTTTTTTAAATGCCCGGTGCGATGATAAACTTTAGCGCCAACAAGCCATGCTGTCGCAGGCATCGTATCTGGTGGCATAGTGGCAAGCACTTGATCTACCTGCTCGAGCGCGGCAAAAGGCCGGCCCTGAGAAAGGAGAAAATTAGCAAACTCGGCGTAAGCCAGGGCCGACTGCGGGTAAGCTTTAACCGCCTGACGAAACAATTTCTCGGCGGAGGCAGAATCTCCTTGTGCCAGGGCTTGCTTGGCATCGGTGCAAACGCCGGCAGCTGGGTCGCTCACCACCGCACGCCTTTTACTATCGGAAGCCCAAACGCTATAGGAAACTTGTTGCGGCCACATTAGCGGCAGCGCTACTAAAACCGCGCTGATGATCGGGCGGCTACAGAGTTTAGAAAGCTTGCGCACCCTGGTGTCAGACCCGTCCCAGTAATACTTTCGCGCGTGTGTAATGCTTTTCAGCTTCTTCAGGTTTACCCAACTTTTTCAGCAGCTTGGCAAAATCGCGCAGGCTATCGGCAAGTTCAGGATTGTTCGCACCGAGTTCTTTTTCGCGCAATACCAGTGCTTCAGCAAGTAGGGGCTCGGCTTTATCGAAAGTGCCTTGTTGGAATTGCAAACCGGCCAGGCTGGTGAGATTCTCGGCCAGCTTGAGTGGTTCTTGCACTTCAGCATGTTCAAGAATATTTATTGCACGCACGATTAGAGGCTCGGCCTCACTAAACAGCCCTTGAACGCACATGACGCCCGCCAGGTTATTCAAATCGTCCACAACTTCCGGATGAGAAGAACCAAGCTCACCCTGGCGCCAGGACAAAATGCGTTCATAGGCTCGCTGGGCTTCGGGATAATTTTCTTGCTCATAGTGCGTTTCAGCCATCTTTGTCAGGGCCGACGACATCGACGAGATTTGTGCGGCTTTAGCGGCTGCCACTTCGGCCTCATTCATCTTATTGAGACGAGAATTGCTGGCACCTGGTTTAAGCACGGCAGGAATTTGACTGGCGGCAAAGCTCACCTCTGCCGTGACCGCAGCTGGACGAGGGGCAGCAGGGGTAGGAGTTGGAGCCGGTGTCGGAGCAGGTGCTACAGGTGCAGATGCCTCAGCAACCGGTGCAGGAGCTGGAGCTGGAATTGGCGCAGGTGCTGCTGGTGCTGGAGATACAGTTGCCGGTTCACTCTCAGCTGGGAACTTCGCCCTATCATACTCACCTGTTCTCTCCAACTTGATATTGGAGAAGAGAGAGCGCAAATCAACTTCATCCTCAGGCTTACTTTCTTCAGCAGAAGCACTGTTGCCATTGCTTTCACCCGCAATTAACTGAGCGATAAGCTGATCGGCCGACTCTACTTCTGCAACTGGCGACGGTTGAACCTCTTCACCGAAGGCAGCATCCGCAGCCGGTTTAGGATCTTCCAGGCTAAATGCAAGTTCTGCCGGAGCTGGCAAAGCCGGCTCAACCGGTTCTTTCAGATCAATATTGAATTCAGCGGCGCTGAGCAAACTGTCTAAACCAGGCACGTTTTCAAAAGAGCGATCTAAAGGCGCGCTGAGTGAGTCGAGCAAAGGATCGTATAAAGGATCACTGAGGGGTTCTTCAGGTGCATCGCCCGTGGTGCCCAATGCATTAACCGCATCCAGCGGCGCGTCGTTGACGGCATTCTCTAATTTACGAAGCAAACTGTCGAGGGAGCTGCTGCTTTCCTGGGCCACCTTGTCTGTAATTTTATCGACTTCTTCATTGGCGATAGTGCTGAACACTGCCGTAGTCTGAAATGCGTCAGGCCTTGCTTGTGATGCTTCCGCATCGGCAGAGGCGATTGCTTCATCAGGCATTTGAGCCAGGGAGGCGATAAGGGCTTCAGCCTGAGCAGCCACCTGAGCGGATTTCTCTTCGGCTTCAGTGTTTTTAGCCTGATCTGATAAACCAAACAAGCTCAGCAAGTCAGAACCTTCAGCCGAAGCGGCCTTAGCACCAGATTCGGTGGCGCGGACCTCCTCAACTTTAGCCACCGGCACGTCTGCTTCTATGTCTGCCGCTCGAGAATCTTCCACCGCATGTAGTTTCGACTCTAAGCTGAAAGGCACAGCGTCATGCAGTTTGGGAGCCGTTGCCGCCGTAGCCGCATCGGGCAGGTTCTCACGCGTCCAGCCCAATTCCACGAGCGCTGATTCGAAAGTAAGATCTCGTAAGCGTCCTTTATTGATGCAATGGTCTAATACCTGAGCAGCGTTTGCCAGTGCGAAATCACCCTTTTCCAGCAATGAATTGCAATCAAGAGCGGCCTGCCGACCAATGTCAGTAAAGAAACCAGTGGCCTTAAGCACGTCAGCCAGAGCCAGCGGATTCTCTCGAGCCATGGTCAAAGCGCGGTCGATATCTCCGGCAGTAACCACATTTGAAGCAATCAATAAAGCTTCAAATGAGTGATCGGCAGAAGGCGCACCACCACCATATTCTTTATCGTCGTCCTTAGCTGGTTGCTGCTCATCTTCCTTTAAATAGTGATTTTCCAATGCGGCCAACCGGGAGGCCGTACTACCTGATTTTTTACTGTCGCCTTCGGTGCCTACCACAGAAGCCATGAGCGATTCCAACGATGGAGCTTCGTCACCGCCAGTGGCGGTAGCTCGCTTCGATGCTTCGGAAAACTCGCTTTCCAGCTCACGGTCGACAGAGGGAACATCCATACCAGGCGGGGTGTAGCTACTGTTCAAACGGCTTTGCACGTCAGGCAAAATATTGCCGGTCTCATGCATGCTGCGCATGGCTTGGCCAGCCTGCTCGCGATCAAATAAACCTTCCTCGATCATTTGTTGAACGACCAGTGCTACCTGCAGCATATCGTTCGAAACATAACCCTGTTCCACCATTATTTCGCCAATGGGCCGCTCGGTTAAAAGACCCAGCTCGAGGCAGCTCATCACATCGGTTTCGTTAAGAAAATTAGCCATGACCAGAAGTTCACCGATGCGTACGGTCTTCTGCCTTGTGGGCTTGAGCTTGAGATCTGCGTAGAGACCCTGATCTCCAGTAAGAGTAGCGCCGGCTTTCGAGCCTTCGTTTTTCAAAGCTTCCAGAGCCTCACGGCGGTGCATCATGTCGTCACGCACCCGCACTTGCAGCTCGAGAGCAACGCGCAAAAGCGAATCGGGCATTGAACCGTTCAAGACCAGAATGCGGCCAAGAGGCAGGCCGGTAGCCAGAGAACGCTGCATTGCCGCGCCGAATACCGCCTTGTTGATAATTCCAGAATCAATTAAAAGTTCGCCCAGGCGGTTGGTCTGGCTGGAGGCCTGCTGCTCAATAGCCAACTCTTCTTTAACCAGATCTTGAAAACTAGCGCCACTTTTACAAGAAATCTTTAAGCAGCGAGCCGCTAAAGTCATGTCAATCACTTTATCTCTCAGCATCGACTGCGCGTCAACCGCCGATTGCAAATCACGATGATTGATAAAACCCGACATGGTCAGCATTTGACCAATGTGCAGATGTTTGGTTCCGGCAGAACGAGCTGTATCGTCCAGTTGCTTCTGGCTGATAACACCAGCTTTGACAAAAAGCTCCCCGATCAAAATGTCAGTGGGATAGCTTCTCGTTGTATTGTTTTTCTTCAAAAAATCGAATGGCGGCACAGTTTCCCTCGGTCGACCTTCAGATCCCAACCCGAATATATACGAACTATAGCAATACGTTCCCCCGCAGGGCCCCTCTCTAACCCTCCTCGGCCTCGGCTGTTGCAATGTTTTGCATTCGGGGTGAATTGCACAAATTTAAAGCTACCAGATAGTGGGCAAAAGCGCTTGCACTCGGAGACTCATGAGATCTCAGTGTGATTTTATGATTATCGCCAACGGGGTAGAAAGTATTGTGGTCAAACGGTTTTAAGGCAGGAAATAATTATCAGCAATGCCTGAAGCAGATGCGCCGGCAGCGAAAGTACTTATAGTGGAAGACCATTACGCCACCATGGACGGGCTATTTCTTGGCCTTTCCACCGTGCCCGGGCTCGTTGTTGTGGGCACGGCCGCCAGCAGCGACGAGGGCTTGAAACAGCTTAAAGAACACCAACCAGACATTATCGTCCTCGATTTGCATCTACCAGGCACAATGGGCCCTAAAGCCACTATTGAAGCTTTCCGGGCAGCCGCCGGGGAGCAGACCAAACTAATTATATTTTCGGCCGAGAGCCGCATGGCCTTTATTCAGTCTGTGCTGGCAATGGGTGTTTCCGCCTATTTACTCAAATCAGAGCGGGTGGCCAAGGTGGCAGAGACGATTCAAGCGGTACTGGCAGGCAAAAGCGGCTTAATTTCTGAAGAAGTAACCAAGACCTACAAAAAAATCACCCGAGCGGAGATGGAGGTATTGACCATGCTCGGCCGCGGCATGAAGTATCAAGAAATTGCCGAACACAGAGTGACGTCTGCGGCCACGGCTCGCAAACAATGCGAAACCTTATTGCTCAAGCTCAACCTCGAAAGTCGCGAGCAATTAATTGCCTGGGCTGTGCAAAATGGTTTCGGTAGCGTTGAAATGGAAAGTTGACTGAGCCACTACCTTGAATGAATTTCTCAAACAATTTTTTCGCAATCAAGCAGGCAAAGATTTGTCTGATGAAAAACTAGCGCAGGCGCGCCTGGCCGATTTGCAACAAGAAGCGGAAATTGCCGAGCAATTTCAAACTCACGCCCGCATCGCTAAAAGCCACGCTCGTGAAGATTATTTACAAAAGCAAGCTGAAGAATTGTCGCTGGCACTCAATGGCCATGCCAAACAATACATAAAATTGCTGATGGAAACCTTCCCGCAAGTGCATCTCAGTGCCAGCGAACCCATTCGCGTACCTGAGCCTAGCAGCTGGTTACCGCGCAAAGGCGAAAATGCGGCCAGCCAAAAAAAGCTGCCTTTTTATAGTCGCTGGAAAGTCACCGGCAGCAACAATACTCTCTCAGTGCGAGTCTCTCGCGGTGTGATCGAATTTTTCAT
>JADYXQ010000298.1 GCA_021772135.1 Candidatus Obscuribacter sp. | reverse complement strand
TTTTTCAAAGTCTCTTCCGGCGACAGTGCAACTGCTGCAACCGGCTTGCCGGCAGCCTTTGATGGATCTTGCTTGATTTCAGCTTTGACAGTGTCGGCGGCCGCACTTGTCTGCGTTCGGCCCACCAATTGATCAAAAGGCTTGATCAGCTTACTTTTAAAACCACTGACAAAATGTCTCTTAACGACGTCGATGTAGGCTGCGTGCCACTTGTAGCAATTGCTCAATGCTTCCAGCGATATGCCGGCCGGCAGTAGAGTCTTACGCGAGCGCAAAGGAAAAATAGTTTGAATCCAGGTTTTGTCGATGCCGTCGCCAACTTGATTATCCATAAAATCGCGTGGTGCTATGGTGAAGACCAGCAGTCGTGGCATCTTGTTGCTGTTTGCCATTTCACGCAAAATGCAGCACTGATCTGAAACCATTGCTGCCGGGCTGGCAAGTATGGCCAGACCGACTTTGCGCCCGGCTAATGCGGATATTTCGTCGCTATACCTGACAGCGCGTCTGGCAATACTATTTTCCCAACTGGTCTCGGCGGCATCATGCACTTCGTAGACCGCCTTGTCAGGTGGAGCGATGATTAGCGACGAGCCAAGAATGACCACCGGGTCGTGCTCCGGGCCGTAGACATATTCAGGAATTCTCGCCACCAGTCGCACAACCCAGGCCGGCATTTCCAGCACAGCCAGTTCGCGCCAGGGATAAAACAGACAAACGCAAGCGTAGCTGACTGCAATTATCAACACAAGCAAAACAGTGACGCTTTTAAACATATTGGGCAGAGCGATTTTCATTTATATAAATAGATGGTTGGGATTGGGATTGGGAAATTTTAAGCGGTGAGGTTGAAGCCTACGGCTTGCAGAGCGCGAATTTGTTTAATTTCGTCAGCAGTCAGGGCGCTGTCGGCTGCTGCCAGATTTTCTTCTACCATTTCAGGATCTTTCATGCCGACAATCACAGTAGAGATGGCCTGGTCGAGCAAAGGATATTTTAGTGCTGCTTGAGTGAGGCTCTGGTTGCCGTTCTTGTCTAAGAATGCCAGCTTGCGTGCGGCGTCTGAGCGGGCTTGAATATACTCAATTGGCCAGTTCTTGCGAAAGTCGCCGGCGGCAAACTTAGGGGCCGTGTCATATTTGCCGGTGAGAAAACCGTTGGCAAGCGGCTCGCGGGCAATGACTGCACAGCCGACTTCGTATGCTCTTGGCAGAAGTTGTTCTTCTGAACGGCAGCTAAAAATGTTGTAAGTAATCTGCACGCAATCAATATGACCGACATTGATGGCCGTGATTCCTTCAATGGGAGTGAAGACCGAAACGCCGAAAGCCCGTATCTTGCCTTCTTTTTTCAGATCGCGCAGGGTGGAATAGGTCTCTTCTTTAGAAATCAGCTTCATGGGCGGGTTGTGGAGTTGGTAGATATCTATATAGTCGGTATTCAATCGGGTGAGCGATTTTTCTAAGGCAAACTTGATGTAATCAGGCGTGAAAGTCTGGAAACCCGTGCCCTGATAGAAGTCTGCTCCTACTTTTGTGGCCAGCACAACGCGATCTCGCTTGCCGCGCAAGGCTTTGCCCAGCAGCTCTTCGCTATGTCCTTTACCGTATACATCGGCTGTGTCGAAAAAATTCAGACCAAGATCGATGGCTTTGTTAATTGCGTCAATTGAGCTTTTATCGCTGGTCGGACCATAGCTATTTCCATGACCGTTACCCCCGATAGGCCAGCAGCCAAAGCCAATCTCCGATACTTTTATGCCTGAGTTTCCGAAGTCTCTATACTTCATGCGGTGTAATGCCTACGTGGCCGGGTGTTTCAGCTGCTTCATTATTCATGAACACTGAGGCACATTGCAACTTGCATGTACTACAATAATAACCACTTGACACAGGTTATGCTGGAGACTTGGATTCGCTCATGGATCTATACGATATTACAATTATTGGTGGTGGGCCTACAGGACTGTTTGGCTCATTTTACGCCGGTCTACGTGGCCTTAAGGTGAAGGTCATCGACGTTCTACCCGAACTCGGTGGACAGCTTACAGCCCTTTATCCTGAAAAATACGTCTATGACGTGGCGGGACACCCAAAGATTTTAGCCAAAGATCTAGCCAAAAACCTGGCCACTCAGGCCATGCTTTTCAAGCCGACGATCTCGCTAGGCGAAAAAGTTCTCAATCTGCAGAAAGATGCTGATGGGCACTGGCAAATTTTCACTGATTTTACTGAAAGCCATTTGAGTAAAACAGTCTTGCTGGCGCTGGGAGCCGGTGCTTGCGTTCCCAAGAAGCTCGACCTTGATTATCCGAAAGAGCTGGAAGGCGAGTGCATTTTTTATGCAGTTAAGAACAAAGAGAAGTTCCGCGACAAAAATATTTTGATTATTGGTGGCGGTGACTCTGCAGTCGACTGGGCCAATGAATTTTCAGTATTGGCTACAAAAGTTACTTTGATTCACAGACGCGACCAATTTAGAGCCGTGCAAACCTCTTTAGAAGAGATGAAGCGCAACAAGGTCGACATCAAGACCTTCTATGAATTGAAAGAAATTCAATATGTAGACGGCAAAATTAGCGGCGTAATTGTCTTTGATAACCGTACCGGTAAAGAAGAGACGCTGCCTGTAGATGCCATCGTCATCAACATCGGCTTTGTCATTAACCTCGATTTCTTGAAGAGCTGGGGACTGACAATGGACGTTAATGCCATTACAGTCAACGAAATGATGGAAACCAGCTTGCCTGGTGTTTACGCAGCCGGCGATATTTGCGCCCATGCCGCTAAGCTCAAGCTTATTGCTACCGGTGCTGCTGAAGCGGCTACGGCAGTCAATTTTGCTGTGACCTTCATCAATCCGTCGGCCAAGGCTTTCCCTGGTCACAGTTCAAATTTGAACTTGAGTTTGTAAGAGCTTATTGAAAAAGTTTAGGTAGAGCTTCTATCTATCTAGAAAGAAAGACCGCGGCGCAAGCTGCGGTCTTTTGATTGGTACCGCATTTGGTGCGCAGTTGTGTGCTCACTGATGTTTTTAGGTTAAACCACAATCGGTGTTGACAACAAAGTCCCTATGCGTATATAGATACGTATAGAGACTGTACCAAGGGAGTCGATATGAGCTATAAGGGAAAAATCACTACTGCTGGTTCTTCCGAAGCAATTCGCTTTGAAAAAGACCTTTTCAAACAACATCCGGAATTTAAACAAGCGGCTGAAGTAAAGGCCGATATCATCGGCCCGGGGAAAATGCTGATTACGGTTTTGGGCAGAGCAGAAGTCGAAAACGAGAACGATCCAATTCTTGGTGCCTTTTTGTCATTTTTGGAACGTGACATGTGCACTAGTCCTGGTGTTATTTCTCCTTTGGACGAAAACACCCTCAATCGTGCTCGTAGGCTTACTGCTGGAGTTGTTGTTGTTGACGATGAATTAGAATGACAATCTGATGGAAATAAACGGTTGGCGTCTTTTTGTGCACCCGCTATTCAAGTCTCAATTCGACAAGCTTCTTGTCGGAGCAGAGCGAATTGAAGAGCAACAGCCTGAGACTTATATAAGTCTCAGGCTGTTGCTAGCTCGGATTGTTGGGCTTATCGCTGAAGAAATTCCAACAGATCCAGCGCACGAAAAATTCAATCAAGGTAACACGCTCGGAAACGAATATAAACATTGGAAAAGAGCCAAATTTGGCAAGGATAGGCGCTATCGTCTATTTTTTCGCTACGATGCCAAAACCCAGGAACAAGGAAAGGGTAAGGCAATTGTTTACGCCTGGGTAAATGATGAAAACACTTTGCGTAAAGAGGGCGACAAGAACGATCCATATGCAATCTTTGCACGTGGATTAGAGCGCGGTCAGCCTCCAGATTCGATGGAAAAGCTACTAAACGAATCACATGCACTGGGCACTACCATACAAATGTAGTATACTCAGTTAACTATCGACAATTTGCCTCTTTATCTACGCAGCCCAGCCTGTGTTTAATTTCTAATGGCAATTTTTTTCTGCTGACTTGCTACGATGAATTAGTACGGGAGATCATTCATATGTTTACCGACAACGCTATAAAAGTGCTGGAGAAGCGCTATTTCTTACGTGACGACCAGGGTCAGATCGTAGAAGGTGTGGACGCACTTTTCGCTCGTGTGGCCCATTGTGTGGCCGCTAGCGAGAAAAAGTCAGAAGCGAAGCCATATGGGCTGGGCCCCGAAGCGGTTGATGAGCTAGCCGCTCGTTTTAAGCGGGCCATGCTTAATCGCGAATTTATGCCCAATTCTCCCACGCTCATGAATGCCGGAAAGCCAGGCGGCCAGCTATCTGCATGTTTCGTTTTGCCTGTGCCAGATTCGCTCGAAGGCATATTTGAAACCTGTAAAAATGCCGCCATGATTCATAAAACCGGTGGCGGCACTGGTTTTTCTTTTTCGCGGTTAAGACCACTGAACGATAGAGTCGCTTCTTCAGTAGGAGTGGCTTCTGGACCGGTAAGTTTCATGATGGTATATGACGCCGCTACCGAAGCCATTCGTCAGGGCGGCACCAGGCGTGGTGCCAATATGGGTATGCTTCGTGTCGATCATCCGGACATCGAACAATTTATTACCTGCAAAAAAGATACGAGTAAGCTCAATAATTTCAATATCTCTGTAGCGATTACCGACAAATTTATGCATGCGGTGAAAGCTGATGCCATGTTTGATCTTATTCACCCGAGCACTGCCGGCAGCCCATCACCGCACGTAGTGAGACAAGTAAACGCTCGAGCGCTTTTTAATCAGATGGTAGAAAACGCGCATGCCACCGGCGAGCCAGGCATGGTTTTTATTGATCGAATCAATCACAGCGATCCAATCAAATTGGCTCTCGGTGATAATGGTCTACCCATTGCCGGCACAGAAGATATCGAAGCCACTAATCCTTGTGGAGAACAGCCACTGGGGCCGGGCGATGCTTGCAATCTGGGCAGCGTTAACTTGGCTCAATTTGTCGACGTCAAAGTTCAGACTTTCGATTGGCCACGACTGGCTGAGATTATTGCTCTTGGTGTCCGTTTTCTCGATGATGTCATTGATGCTAATGTTTATCCTTTTGAATTCATTGCTAATGCCACTCTCAATAACCGTCGCATCGGCCTTGGAGTAATGGGTTTTGCTGATTCTCTGATTAAACTGGGCATTCCCTACGACAGTGAAGAAGCAATAAATTTAGCTGAAAAAGTAATGAGTTTTTTCCAGGAAAAGGCCCATGAAGTTTCTCGCCAACTGGCAGAAAAGCGCGGCAGTTTTCCTAACTATGGTTTTTCTGATTTTGCCGAAAGCAAGACACCAAGGCGCAATGCCACAGTTACGACTATTGCTCCTACCGGAACAATTTCAATAATTGCAGGCACCAGCTCTGGTATCGAACCACTTTTTGCCATCTCCTTTGTCAGGCGTGTTTTAGGCGGCACAGAATTAATTGAAGTCAATCCATTGTTCGAACAGATTGCGCACGAGCGCGGTTTCTACAGTGAAGAGTTAATGCGCAAAATTGCTCAAGAAGGCACTGTCAGTCATGTTGACGAAGTACCTGAAGATGTAAAACGCATTTTTGTTTGCGCTCATGATATCGATTATCTTTATCATGTTCGCATGCAGGCTGCCTTCCAACGCTTCACTGATAATGCTGTTTCCAAAACCATTAATTTCCCTCATGACGCTACTACCGGGCAAGTGGAATCAGCCTACATGGCTGCCTGGGATCTTGGTCTTAAAGGAATCACCGTATACCGTGATGCTTCCCGCAAATCGCAAGTTTTAAATATCGGCAAGACCGATCCCTTGCGTCAATCCACCGCTGATACTCTGCAAGCGCGGGAGTTTGACGATAGCCTAAAAAAGCGACGTTTTGCTGGCCGCGCGGGGACTGTGACTAGTCCTCAGATTAAAGGCACCTTAGCTATTGCTTTGCCACACAATCAGCCGATATCGATCGATAGCAGAAGGGCTGCTGCTCCGGATATATCTATCAATGTTTGTCCTGAATGCGGTGAGATCTCTAAAAGTTTCCTCAAGTATGAAGCCTGCAGTCTGTGTGTTTCTTGCGGTTATACTAAGTGCTGATGTCTTAGAGGATTCAGCTATGTCGATTTTGGTGGACTGGGAAATCCGTGAAGAAATCTCCAGCGGCAAGCTAATCATCGAACCATATGAAGATCGCTTGATTCAGCCCAATTCGTACGATGTGCGCTTGAGCGATCATTTTTCTTGGCACGAAATTGGTGCTGAAATAATCGACCCCTACGCTTCGCATACAATTTTGCAAGGCGTCACCGAGGTCAGACAAGAAAGCATTGTGCTGCAGCCTGATCAATTTATTCTTGGCGCCACACTTGAAGCTGTTTGTTTACCTGATTATATTGTTGGACAGCTCACCGGAAAATCTAGCCTGGCCCGTCTTGGTGTCATGGTGCACGTCACTGCCGGTTTTATTGATGCCGGTTTCAGTCATCCACCAGCGCAAATTACTCTTGAAATTCTCAATGTCGGCAACCGCCCAGTGCGTCTGCACGCCGGCATGAGTATCGGCCAGATGGTCTTCACCCGCACTGCCGTTTGCGACTTGCCTTATCACAAAAAGCCCGGCGCCAAATACAACGGTCAGAATGCCGCAGCCCATAGCATGTACTATTTGAATACACCGACATCTGTTTAAGTAATTTAGTTGCTTGGTAAAAACCGCTACTCGACTTGTTTTCGTTGTTCAACTAGGCGTTGCATCATTGAACTGGGGCTAGCCTGCGGTCGACTGCCTTTCAATTGATCAAGCGGAGCCAGTGCCTCAGAACCTTCAATTTTTCCGGTAATAACCGGCACCAGTGCTATGTCTTGCAGCGTGATGTCTTCAACTGGAGCCGTGCTGACGGCTTCTTGAGGCTCAGCCACGTACGCCTTATAGGTGCCGGACTGTTTCCAGTAACCGGTTTGTGCGCCTTTGATACAGGCAATCAGATGTTTTGCTTCTGGTTCGCGGTGAGTTTCAGTGAGCAGTCTGGCGTAATTCGCCATGACGTTTAGAGTCTGTGGGTGGGTGTTGCCGAGCAGCTTGGTTTGTATACTGAGCGCTTTTTGATATTCTGTTTCGGCCATAAAGTGCTTTTTCTGGCTGTGATAAAGCAAAGCTAGATTGTTGATAAAGACGGCGATGTCTGGATGATCGGCGCCGTGCTTGCGCTCATAAATCATTATTATGCGTTTGACCACCGGTTCGGACTGCGTCGGGTGGCCCAGCTTGAAAAGCACTTCGGCCAGACATTCCAGAGTCATCACCAGGCGCTTGTCGTCTGGTGGGAAATCTTCGGCAATATCGAGGGCGGCGTAAAGCAGCGGTTCAGCATGGTCGTAGTTGTCCAGCTGCATGGCTTTGCGTACAGATTCCCAGTAACTGGACCAACGATCGTCTAAATTCATATCTTTCTTCCGCTAAATTTGCTTTAGACTCCTATCTTAAGAATACATCTTGGCAACTCTGGTGACTACTGCTGAAACGCCAGGGGCTTTGATCTCACGCTGTCGCGCTAACATTAATTACGTCGAAGAAGCCTCCGGAGTGGGAATTCTACGAATTTACTGATGTCTAACTCTTATTTAATATGGATAGATGTGTGGCATATAGAAGTTACTGCCCGCTTTTTCTATCTGGAGAGTCCATATGACCGATGCACCACAAAAGGGAAAAACTGAAAATCCGGCTCAGGACGAAGCTACGCTCAAACTTCTCAGCAGCCTTGGCGATCGCGTCGCCCAGTCTCCTTACAATAAAGTTGCACCAGCTTTCCAGACTGGCTTAGACCAACAGAAAGAGGGTGTTCAGCAGGGTAAGGGTCGTGACGGCTATTACACACCACCAGTTGGTGGCGAGCAACCATCCCGTGGCCGGTATGGTCCCGACGGTACTCTCTATCCTGGAGCCGACCAGAACAAGGGCAATGGTAATGGCACTGCTCAAGTTCCAGACTTCAGAAAGCAACACGAAGGCAAGCAGGTTGATCCCACTAAACCTTACGAACGTAATCCTATTGGTGGTCAGGCTGCTAATGAGCTGAAAGGCGGCAAACCTGCCGCCGATCGTCAGTATTCCTGGCAGGGTGGTGACTTCTTTGATCCGCGTGTGCAGCAAACAATCAACAAGCGCGGTCAGCATACAGATCTGATGATGGCTATGGGCTTCGGTGCTGCGGCAACCGTTCCCATTCCTATGATCCATCGAGGCATCTCCAACGCAGCCGATCGGGCTGTGATTAAAGCCGGTGAAAATCCGACCACAGCCAGCAAATTAGGTAAATGGTGGCAAAGTAATGCCGATCCGGCAAAAGCCAGCGCTGCTGATTTAATTAAGCCAAACGCCGTTCATGAAGCCGCTTTTACAGACTTTAAAGCTATGAGAGATAAACTGGCTCAAGAAGTGGCTGAAAAAGGCGAGTTCGCCGCCAAAGCAGAAGAGAAGTTGGCTTTCTTAGAAGAACGCAGCAAGTCGGGGCTGAAAACAAGCACCCATTTAGAAGCGAAAGTTCAGGGAATCTTTACCGACGATGAACTGAGAATTTTAGAGAAACGCATTACTGCTGAAGCGGCTACTGATGCTGTCTCGAAGCGGCAGGCCGGTCGCCTGGCCGGTTTAGTCGAGAATTCACCGAGCTGGATGAAGCGTTTGGGAATAGGCCTGGGCGGCACGCTGCTCAACTATCAGGCTATCACTACCGACCGCGCCATCACCAGACAATTTGCTGGTGACAAGGGTGTTCACGAATCGTGGAACGTCAGTCAGCTAGCCACGCCTATGGCATTTGCAGCCATGCCCGGCAAGTGGAAATTAGCAGCACCTGTTGTTGGTATCATCAGCAGTCAGGTGGTTGACGGTGTCGCTAGAACAACTGGTCTCACGGCCCCTGATCGCTGGAACGCAGCTACCGGTGTGTTCGACGGTTGGAATGGTGCCTTTGTGGCCGGCAGTTTAACCCTGGCATCTTACGCTAAAAACCCATGGGCTAAAGCCACCATTGCTGGTCTCGGTACGATCGTGCCGACTGCTATGCATTTGTATCAAGACAATATCGGCGGCAATCTTAAAGGGAAAACCGATAACGCTCGTGAGAGTGTGCAAGAAGATCATTCTGAGCGCTCTTACAGTTCACTCAAGCATGTCGACTCGGCCATGGGTAAAGTGCTCGACAAGAAAGAAGATTGGGTGGCCGCTAACGTTGATGCCAGTTTTGCCGCCATGACGGCGAAGTGGGATAAATTGGGAGCCGAGCAAAGGCTTCTGGCTTTGCGCGATGACGCCAGCACTACAGGCGCCCTGTCACGCAATATTTTAGACAAAGGCACTCGCATTTCAGATAAGGGCACCGAGCCTGAGTACATGCTGCAAGGCTATCAATTAGATGTGGGCGGCCGCGCCCTTCACTACATGCTGCGCACCAGAAACAGTGCCGATAAAGCCGCTCAGTTGACTCAAGGCATTATCAACGACAATCAGAACAATCCAGATAAGCCGATCACTATTAAAGGTGAAATGCCGAAGAAAGACGAAGTTGATGATTTGAAGAAATTCTCGGCTGAAGCTCAAACAGACATCAGCAAAATACTTGACGGCAAGCATGATGTTCGTGGTGCCTTTGACGAACTGGTGCACAAAGCTGAAGTGCTCGATAAAGAGTTCCTCAAGACCTACATCAAAGCTCCTGATCGCTTGATTCTCTATTACAACGAGAAGGGTGCCAAGGCCAAAGAAGTGTCTGAGAGAGCCGCTTCCGAAGGCAATGACGCTCTGCGTCAGCAAGCCGATGCAAAAATGGAAGAGTACGCCAAAGTTGTCGGCAAGCTTTATCGCGACCAGGCCCTCGCCTATATGGCTATGGCTGCCGCTAAAAACAAAAACGGCAAAGATGGCGGCGGCTCATACGACCTTCTCGTTGATGACGGCACCAATCACAAAGACATTTTCGAAACTACCGGCCAGCGCAAAGGCTTTAACGGCGCTCAAGGTGCCATGAAAATGGCTGAGAACTATTCGCCAACCAATCCTGATATGGTCGAACTCGATAAGATCTTTGCCGAAACTGCCGCTAAGATGCAAGAAAATAAGGTGCTGCAATTGACTGGCGGTACAAACATTCTTGGCTATCACGACAATTTCGCCAGACCTAGACAATAGTTCGACCCCGCCGGCTATAGAAGGTCTTTAAATTCGGCAGCACTCAATTGCGCTGCTTGAAGAATATTTTTGAGAAACAGACGGTAAATCGGACAGTGACCAATCGCCCATGTCTAAATTGAGAGAGCCAGTTCTTGAATATTTGACGAATTATCGGATGAGGAATTATGTCGAGCGAGCATTACCTTCTCATCTTGAGCTTCAAGCCACAGCGTGACAGCTTCTTTGATGTTATCGAACAACTCAGCTTCTGTTTCTGCTTGAGTGACACAGCCTGGCAAGGCTGGGCAAGATGCCGTAAACCAGCCACTTTCAGTGTCTTTCTCAACAATAATATGCAACGTGATTTTAGAAACTGCCATCGTTAAACATCCAACTCTTCGTAAATCAAGGGTATACCCGCTTTCAACAGAAATTGCTTCCTTTTTTTTGACATGGCTTTTTGCCATAATTTGGTGGTTCAGGATTCGGCTGGTTGCTGTCCTTAGGTCCATATTACCTCCTTTTCCGCCACTGCCCTTATTCTTTCTGAATTGGAAGTCGTCATTTCCAATTCCAACTTTTCTGAGAACTTCAGATTGGGGTAGTTCGCGCAATTGCCGCTGCAATTGTTAGCTAGCGCTGGCTGAGCCATGGCAAAAAATGCTAGAGCAAAAGGAGCAATGGCTAAACCGAGCCATCTTTTCTTTATGTATTTCATTTGTGTTTCCTGTGGTTGATTGGTTTGGCCTCTTCCAGTAACAGCGCGTATGGGTTCACAGCTTCTCCGACCCAGTGGTGTCGAGAAAAGTTTGAATATTGAATGTTTGGTTGGGTTTGAAAGTGGGCTGATAAGACGCAATTAGATAAATCATTCCTTTCTCCGGCACTTTGACGTCTACGGTGCCTCTGGCCTCTCCGACAAAGCGGCCAAGGCCTTCAGCCACCATCTTGCCTACAGCAAAATGATGAGGAGTCACTGGATCTTTACAGACATAAAGACGGCCGAGAGAAAATTTAGAGGGAAAGACCAGCTTGCGCATTTTAAAATTCGCAGCAGGCTGAGTGGTCGGCCTGGCAAACACATTTGCAGCGCTAAGCAATAGAGTTAGCAGCACGGTTAGATAGAGAGCCAGTTTTAAACTCTTAGTACTGATCAAACATGCCGCCTGAATAGCTTGCGCATTTTCAAAAATCTACTTTCCAGAAGATGCCAGCTGACAAAAGCAAAGCCATAACTAAGCGATAGAGCCAGACAAAATTTAAGTACCCAGAAAAACGGCGAAGTTAGCGGCACTTTGAATAGATCCTGCAGCGATGTTTCAGCTATAGAAATGAAATACATGTGCACAAGATACATGGCATAGGTAAGCTTGCCGAAAGAGGCAAGGATTTTATTGCTAAAAACTTTAGCCACTACAGGAGATACCAGAGCGCTAATGAGAAAGAGCAGACAACCCATGGCCACACAGCTGAACATGAAAATATTCAGGTAACTGTTCTTAGAAATCTCAGGAAAAACCGCCGTACAAAAGAAAATCAGGAGGCCCAGGGCAACAAAAATATGGGTTTTGATTTTCTTGATTTTCTCTTTAAACTCAGGGAAATAAGAAATGGTTACAGCGCAGACAGCACCTGCCATCAATGGTTCGAGGTGCGATAGGGTGAAATAGTAATAGAGGCTGACCGGATAAGTCATATGCAAGAGGTAATGAGAGACGTACCAGAGCACAGCTCTAGCGGCCAGAGACAAAACTGTTAGCGCTAATATCAGGCGGTAGATTGCCTTTGGAGTCGGTAAAATTTTGAGCAGGAATGGCCAAGTCAAATAAAATTGCTCTTCCACCGCCAGTGACCATGTCGGCAGCAACAAAAAAACATCCGGCGGTTTCATGAACTTGATCATGACTGAAGGGAAAGCCATGCTGATATTGCCGCAAAACAGCGCCAGGGGCAAGCCTTGCTTTAGTAAAAACTCTCCGTAAAGTTTCAAATTGAGACTTTGCCAGTGCAGTACAGGCACGAGAATAACGGCAAAAAACAAAAGCAAATAGTAGACAGGCCAGATGCGCAGCGCTCTTCGAGCAAAAAACAATTTAAAAGAGATGCTGTTGAATTGTTTTTTTTCTGCCAACAAAAGATGAGTGATGAGAAATCCGCTCAGCGTGAAGAAAATATCGACACCTACCCAGCCCCAGGCACTAACTGTGTCTACCACTTTCAAAACAACTTCAGGCAATACTCTTTGAGCCTGGGGAATTCTTCCCACATGGTGCACAAACACGAGTAGAAAGGCCAGTGATCGTATACCATCAAGCTGAGGCCAGTACATCTCAGCACCACCAGTGGTGGCTTTAGCTACTGCGGCTTCTTCAGGCGGCAAATTAGTAATAAGTCGTTGTTCTTCAGTCATTCGATGTTTCGAGGCGGCCTGCATAACATAACATGGGTGACCTCCTTCACTGCTTAAATGTTTTTGACACGAGTCTCAAAGCCGGAATCTCAGGTAATAGCCTGTCTTTTGGCATTCGCTGCCTGCAAACAAAGGTAAGCAAAAGGGCATTGCACTGGGGCAATAAGGTATGAACGACGGCGTCATCAGCCGGCCGTTCAGGCGGCAATCTTGCTCGCCATAACCTGGCGGTACGACAGTCAATGACTGATTCACACTCTTATAGACGCTGCGAAACTCTATCACAGGTGGGTCGGTACGCGTACCATATCGAGTTAGTTTAACTGGCCATGCGGGCCTGATCAGTAAATGCTCGGGCTTGAGCGTCAATTCTTCTTGTGAGTTAAAACCGGGCGGGCTGACTCGAGGCACACCACGGTTACTGAGATAACGCACAAAATTGCGAGCATCACTATTTTTAACTGCAGTAGAGCCCGGCTCTTTTGTCCAGACGAAAAAAGCCAGATTGCCGCGGTTGACAACAATTTCTTGGCCAGTACAGAAAAATTCTAAAAGCGGGCTTTCAATATAAGAAACAGCCGTCAACAAAACAAAAGCTAAAAATAGAAGACCGCAAGCAAGCCGAGGACGGAGCTTGCCAAAAGCCATGACACCCATGAGCAAAGCGCAATAAAGAACCACATGAGCAGCCTGCGGCCTGGCCACAGTCAGCGAGGCCATTGGCAACGCCGCTAAAAAATGTGCGGTTTGCATCAGCCAGGCCAGCGGAAACTGAGCCAGCCAGTCAAGACAAACGCAACCCTGCGCCGCCAACTTCGTAATCAAGTCTAATTGTGGAGCATTACTTTCGGCAATGGCCGCCAGTATAGAAGAGACAAAACCGAGAATTGTTAAAGGCACCACCACAGGCTCTGCCAGTAAATTAGCAGGCAAAACCAGAATGGAAAGCTGCTGAAACACATGCAACTGAATAGGCAATACGGCAATTTGAGCTGCCACTACTACCGATGCCAGAGAAGCAATAATTTTAAGCAAACGGTTTTTGATTTGTTTGAGACAGACCACTTCAAACAGAGGATAAATATAGATGATGCCAAATGTAGCACCATATGACAGTTGCAAGCCCACATCAGCCACACTAAGCGGATCAAGGGACAGAGCAATCAACAGGGCTACTGCCAATGCGCTGCCATGAGCTAGCTTGACAAAGGCCAGGCGCGCCCACAAGGCAATCAAACACATAATCGCTGCTCGACTGACCGATGGGCCGGCACCGGCAAAAGAGGTAAAGAGAACAACGCAGGCAAAGGAAATCCATGTTTGCAGCCAGCTTACCTCAGTAGTACCGCGCTGAAAAAAGCGGCAAAGGGCCAGAGCGGCCGCCACAATAATGGTCAGATTAAGACCTGAAGCGGCCAGCAAATGCGATAAACCAATACGTGAAAATTCTTGTTTTAAATCTTGATCAATAGCCACCACGCGATCGCCTAAAACCATGGATGAAAAAAGAGCTCCGCCCACAGCTCCCAGATGCCTTGTGTGAGCGTCGACAATTCGCCGCCGCAACACAGTCACCGTGCGGTTAAAGATGCTGTCTAGAGACTTGCTCGCCCCAACAACATATACGTCGTCGGCACGGCTACTTAAGCGGGCAAAAATTCCCTGACTGCTAAGCCATCTGGCTTCGTCAAACTCAAAAGAAAAATTCTTTGCTTTGGGTTTGCGCACTATGCCGGACACTTCGATGCAATCTCCCGGCAGCAATGGATTTTGCAAAGGTTCTGTTGAAGACTCAATGTTGACTAGCACTTTGCCATCCAGACTACGCTTGACTGGATACTCCAGGCGATCTGCGGATAAAACAAGAGCGCAAGTGTGCTCGTCGCCGTTATTGCGTTCGCGTACCTCCTCTATGGTGCCTGCAATTTTTACCTTACCCTGCCCTTGATAGAAATAAAGATCGTCATCAGTGGGTCCGTGATTTTCTCTGCGCACCATTGTCAAACAAAAACTTAAAGCCAGCGCCAAACTTAGCACCAGAGCGAGCCTAAGTGGCCACAGGCAGAGCGGACGCAAGAGCAAGGGCAACAGTGCCACTAGCAGCGCAAAGACCGGATGCATACCGAGGCTGGCCGCTAGCGCGCCAGTTAAAACACAAATCGAAAAGCAAGAAAAACCACGCGCGGGTGTATAGCCCGCCACAGAGGTAGGTGATTTAGGCTGCATAAATTTACTCTCTCAATTGCAGTACAAAAGAGTAAACGTAATTTTGGGGCAAAAAGTTCAATCGAAATTGAAAACTTTAACTTGGAAAACTCGTTCGATTACGACACGAGCGGTGGCTCGACTCGCTTTGTTAATTTTACGGAGCAGCTAGGTACACCAGTAACGCCAATGCAGGCTCAGAGACAGATTATGATGCAAGTTCTGGTTGACTCCATTCCAGAGGTAAAACAAAAACCATTATTCGCAGCCTTGCCGGATCACGGGAAAGGGATCACTTCAATTAAGATGCAATGGCTTACGCACCGAACAAGTGAAAACCGCCGAAGAACAGCGGGAAGCACAACGACAAGAGCGAGAGCAAGCGCAGCGAAAAGCGTTAGAAGCCCAAGCGGCCAGGGGTGCTTACAATAAGCAAATGCAAGAGCGATTTTTGCAAGGAAAGCTCGATCAGCAGCACCGGGCCGAGGAATTACGCCAGCAACAGCTTAATCAGTCGCAGCCTTACACGCCACTGTATACGCCAACACTGCAAAATAACTCGTTTGCTCCACTACTTGGATAGCACGGGCGGCTTTTTAGCATGAGACACTAAATTCAGAAATTGCCACCAGTAGGGGATACAAGCGTTTTAAGGCTTGACAAAGGTCGTAAGGCTTGCTACACTTATCCAATGACTGAAGCAATCAAGCTTCGCGCTTTTAAAACTGAATGGTTTGCAAAAGCTGCTAAGAAAGCCGAGATAAGCGATGCTTATTTGTGCAAGGCTATTGAACAAGTACGGCTCGGACAGTGCG
The DNA here is from genome assembly GCA_021772135.1 of Candidatus Obscuribacter sp. Lineage (GTDB taxonomy): Bacteria > Cyanobacteriota > Vampirovibrionia > Obscuribacterales > Obscuribacteraceae. The sequence continues at coordinate 20,873 of JADYXQ010000298.1, read as the reverse complement.
ACGACCTCGGCGGCGGAGTATTTAAAAAACGCCTGAACAAAAATATGCACCGCAGCATAATCATTGCAAAAGGTGGCAAGTACTGGGTTTATGCATATTTATTTGCAAAAAAAGACCGCGAAAATATCGACCAGAAAGAGCTTGATGATTTTCGCAACTTAGCCGATCTGTTCGCAAACAAGACAGACGCTGACATAAAGAAAGAAGTGGACGGTAAAAAACTTGAGGAAATCTGCCATGGCGAAGACTAAGAAATTTAAAAGCGATGCATTCGAAGCTATTCATAGTGCGGTTTCTGGTATGTATGAAGTTGGCACCGTCAGTAAAGAAACTATGCGCCGCTTCGACGAAAGTTGTCTCTCTGTGCTTGAAGAATTGGGACCGAAGCAGATTAAGGCTTTGCGTGAGAGCTATCGTGTGAGCCAGCCGGTCTTTGCTCGCTATTTAAACACCAGTGAAAGTACAGTAGAAAAATGGGAATCTGGTGCATCAAAGCCACAAGGTGCAGCCTTAAAGCTTCTGACTATAACAAAAAAACACGGGCTCGAAATTCTCGTCTAATCTCCAATTCCAAATCAGTTCAATTCGCGCACGACACCCTTTACGTGCCCTAAAATCGCAGCCTGTTGAGTCCAAACTTAACACTAAATCGTCATTTTCAGGCCCCTTACCCGAAGCATCACAGATTATCAAAGAACAATAGCCAAGTTCCAAGAACCCGAGAACGTTTCAGTCCCCGCTCTTAGCATGTCCACTGTGTTAAAGAATGCAAAAAATCCAAATGCCCAGAATTATTTACTCAGATAGTGGAGTAGACAATACTTGGTCTGAAACCGGTACCTTCTCAGAAGGCCTCGTTCCGGTCAAGATTGGTAATTGTTGAGGATATTCTGATATCAATGGCCACGTTACTATTGACGCCACTTACGAACGTGCATGGTCTTTTAAAAATGGATATACGATCGTTGAGAGCAAAATTTAGCGACCGCTTTTCACTTCGTCAATTTCATTGAAGCGATAGTTGAAGGTATACCGAACATCAAGGTAACCAGCTTTAACCTCTTTTGGCAGCGGTTGAAATGGAAATGCTTTGGTGATGGCGGCCACGGCTGCCGTTTCTGCCTCATGGTCAACCTCGCCATCGTGTGGCAAAGCGGTTGTGCTTACAAGAGTACCGTTGGCTTTAATGCGAAATTGAATTATGGCCAGGCGATTTAAGCCGCGCGGTGGAATCCAAAAACTTTTCACTCGGCGATTGAGCAATTTCAGATAAGCGTGCAAATTGTTGGGGGCGCCGGCACCACCCGCGGAGCGCCCTCCTGCTTGGGTGCGTAAAGTGGCGTCGCCATCATTATCAATAGACTCGATCATGTCTACCGGTCGGGTTTCTGACAGATATGCATGATTTCGATTATCGGCCGATTTAACAGTCGGGTGTTCAAGAGCAGCGCTGGCAGAATAAGTGGCGAAGTCTACTGATTTATCTTTGTCTTGTGCCACCACAATTGTTTGCCAGTTACTCGGCGCTTTAAAAGTAAGGGGGATTTTTCTCTCGGTAATCTCGGTCATTTCCATCATCGCCATTTTGTCCACTGCCGACATGGGCCTGGTTGGCTGTTTCTGCGGTTCCTTTAGAGGACCTTTGGCGGGATCATCTTCAGGTTTTTTGACTGGTTCTTTAACCGGCGTTTTAGAAGGTTGTTTGACAGGCTCTTTAATTGGCTCTTTAAGCGGTTCTTCAACCTTAATAATGGCGCGAACAGGAGCACCAGTCAAATTTTCGCTGGGCGCTGTAATCTGATCAGCGCTTCGTTTCTTAATAGCGGTTTCGACACTGGTGGCTGCTAGCAAATCGTGGCGGTCGACTGCGTCTTTCGGAGATACCAGTTCAATGTCTACAACCTGGCGATTGGCCACAGGTTTGTTCAAACGAGTGAAATCGAGTTGAAGTATAACAATCACAGCCACTAGCACCACTGACGATACTGCAATAGTTGCGGCTGCCAGTTCTGTAATATTGGTTTCAGCAAGATCTGCGGGCGTTGCATCGCTGCTTAGACGATATTTTAATTCTTGCTTGAGGCTGAGTAAGCGGGTCAGGGAAGAAAGCAGCAGCAGCATGATCACCACTGACCAGGCGATAGACTGACTCGTGCCGTCTGTTAACACCAGGCAAATTAACCAGGAGGCGCTCACGCCGCACAATAAAATATGTGCCCTGGCCTGACGCTTCAGTTTGGCTGTGCTGGTTGACTTAGCTAAATGGCGAGCCAAAGTCGAGGCACCAGGGGTAGTGCCGGAATATTCGTCTACTAAAAGCAACTTTGCCACTTATCACTCTCGGTTAAAGCAACAAGGCCCCATGTTATCATGAGGCCTTGTTGCTAATTGGTGAGTACCGTCTAATCTAGCTTTGCTAGTTCAGTTGGTCTATTTGCCCATAGCGGCGAAGTAAACAGCGCAAGCGTGGTCCAGATACTCTCTTGAGAGCCTGGGGTCGGTTTGCAAGAAAGCACAGAGGTTAATCACCTGATCGACGATGTCGCGAGGGTGGCAGCAACGCATCATGCGCTTACCACTTCTATATTGTGACTCTATAAGATAATTCACGGCTTCTTCATTATAAGGAACGCCGGTGCGCTGGCAATACTGCAAGAAGATCCATTTGAATTCGTCTTCAGTCGGATTGGTGATATTGATCTTGTAAGGAATACGTCTCAGGAACGCTTCGTCTACAAGGTCGGCAGGGTTCAAGTTTGTGGAGAAGACGATCAACTGTTCAAACGGCACTTCCAGTTTTTTACCGGTGTGCAGTGTCAGGTAGTCAACACGCTTTTCTAAAGGCACGATCCATCTGTTCAAAAGCGATTTGTGGTCGATTCTTTGGCGGCCAAAGTCATCGATCAGAAGCAAACCGCAGTTGCTCTTAAGTTGAATGGGCGCTTCGTAGAGCTTGGTACCGTAGTCGAACTGTAGTTCGAGCATATCGATAGTCAACTCACCACCTACCACTACGCAAGGGCGCTGAATGCGAACCCAGCGGTGATCGTAATCTCTTGGATAGTTGGCAGCAGATACTTGTTCGTGATTGTGGTTGTCGTAGACGCGGATGATCTGACCGTCAATTTCAACTGCGTAAGGAATGAAGATGTGGCCTTTGAAGGAACGCACAATTCTTTCAGCGATGGAGGTCTTGCCATTGCCGGCTTCACCAAAGAGGAACATCCCGCGGCCGGAGTTAATAGCCGGACCAACAGCGTTGATGGTCCGGCGGTTGACCATGATGTCGGAGAAAGCAACTTCAAGATCGCGAGGAGTTACATGCTCGCGGCGAATGGTCTGATATTTTAAAGAGTCGATGTAACGGCTCCATGGCACAGGACAAGCGCCAACATAAGCGTTGTGGTCGAAGTAAGCGCGGGCTCTGTCGCGGCCTTTTTCTGTTGGAGTGTATTCGTAGTCAGCTAGACCGCCCGAACTTTTCACTTCAATCAGCAATTGCTTTTTCAATACTTCAAGAATTTCTTCGATAATCTTGAATGGAAGCATGGTCCGTGAGGCGATTTCGCGACCCAGGGCAAAGTTGACCATGTAAATATCTTTGAGAATCAGCTCTTCTAAAAAGCCTTCTTTCATGCCGGTTTCGGCAATGGTTGAAGGGTATGGAGGAACGAACTCTTGTTGCTGCTGCGCTCCGGTTCTTACCTGTTGCATTTCTTTTCTCTTTTTAGTCCGCGATTGTCGCAATAATTTGGCGATCAGCTCGTGGTGGTGTTTTCGTTCGTCTCTTGGAAACGCGCTGTTAAACACACACTTTTAGAGCGTATCGTGCAAGTATACTCACTTTAGCGCGTTACGAGAGTTTCTACTAGCTCTTGGCAGCATTATTTGCGCCCTTTGGTATGGGCAAGGCTCTTAATATGTGCCGACATTAAGGTCAATTCGTCGAGCCGATCGTCGCCACCAAAGCGATCTTCGCAATAAATTTCCATAAACTGGCTCACCGCACCAGGCAATTTATCAGGAATATAAGCACCGCTTTGCGCCAGCTCGGCGAAGCGGTCACTGAGGCGAACAGTCAATTCATCAGCGGTTTCAGTGGGATGCTTAAGCAGTTCGTAACGCTTTAATTCCGAAAGCACGTCCAGAAAAATTAGAGTGGATGGTTTGTGCGTCTGCATGAAATCTTTGAGTTGCGCTTCTTTGCGCTGTCTCAAATAGAAGAAGAGCACAACGAGCAAGATCAAACTAGCGATGGCGACCACGCTGTATTTGAAGACTTGTTGCATGGTTCCTTGATCAACTGTGCCAAGCACCGGCAGTTGCATCTTTTGGTTTTTACTTTTGTCGGCATCGAGATTCCAGAAATCGTTTTTCTTTTGCTCGTTAGCCTTTTCTTTGCCGCCCTCGCCGCTTTGGCCGCCGGCAGAAGTTTTTCTTTTACGAGAAGCCGCGTAGCTCTGGCCGAAGGGGTTGGCCAGGCCACTCTTGATGAAGCGACTGAGCGCGTTGCCGCCTTCTTCATGAGCGGGTAGCTGGCCGCCGGGAGTAGCGTCAAAGGGCACCCAGTTCCAGTAAGGTAAATAAATCTCAGCCCAGACGTGGCTGTTTTTGCCTTTGATTTCATAATAGCCGGTGGTTTTGTTCAAGTCGCCTGGTGTAAAGCCGGTCACCAGGCGGGTGGGAATGCCTTGAGCGCGGCAGAGAACGGCAAAGGCAGTAGCAAAATGGCGGCAGTCGCCTTGTTTACTAACGAAGAGGAAGTCTTCGACAAAACCACCATTAGTTTTGGTTGGGGTGGCTGCAGTACCGGCTTCTGGAGCGTTTTCTTTAACACTGGTGACGTTGTATTTATAGTTCTTGCGCAAATAATCGGCGATGCGATCGGCTTTGAAAAACCAGTTGCCGTCTGTACCGGTAATCTCTAAAGAGAGCTTGTCCACTTTGTCTGACGTAGTGGCACTGGCTCTGGTAAGGCAACTCTTGGCCAGTTTGATTTCGTTGTCTCGCTCTTCGCCCACTTGCTCAATAGTTTCTGGGGGCAGCCTGCGCATTTGATCAAAGTCATATACCGGTATTTGCGAAGTCACCGTAAAGCTCGAACCCTGGTTCAAGGCATGAAGCAATTTAATTGATCCATCGCCGTCGATTTTGATTTCTTCGTGAACAACTTTTTTGTCTCGGCCTTCCACAGCCACGCTTTCGCCTTTGATTTTGACCAGCTGGGGAATCCAGCTATGAGGCAAAATATGACCGAAAATACTGTCTTGCTCGACGCGAAAATCTTGTTTCACTTCAAGCGTGGGTAAATTTGGCGGCACATACACTGCGTCGCTGGCGGTGAGGTCGTAGCCAAGTTTGCCTGCTGACCCGTTTGTAATGTCTTGAGGATTGACCGGATAAGCGCGCGACCATTTGGTGCCGTCAAATTCGTTGAGAGAATATCTTCTAATATATGTAGGTTGCGGCGAAGCCACTTTTAAAACAATGGTCTCAAGCTGGCTGGCACTTCCGTCTAAATCGACGGTCTCACGTTCGTAAGCTTCTTTTAGAGCCTGTTGCATGGCCGCCCGCTTCAACGCTTCGGGATCTTTAGCGCCCGGTTTGGCGCCCAGTCCGGGAGGGCCGTGTTTGCCTTGTTTACCGCCGCTGATACCACCGGCCGGTCCATTACCGTCGCCGCCGGTTTGCGAGTCGAATTTTTCACGGTCTGATTGCGCACCGCTGGCGGTGCCATCTTCGCCACCTTTAACCGTGTAGCTGGCTCCGCCTTGCGGTTTGGTTTCGGGGGCGCCGCCTCTAATAGATTGGCTGTTACCGCCTTTGCCCAGCTGTCCGCTTAAGTTGGCCGACACCGGAAATTTGGCCCTGACGAAATTGTCTTTAAAAACATCAATAACAGAATCAATGCGCGGCATGCTGTTGAAAGCTAAGACACTGAGAAAAGGCAAAACAAAAACAGGTAGCAGTGCGGCCATTGAAGCCACGCGCAAACGCTTAACCACTTGCTCTACTTTGGGCGCAGCGCCGGGGGTGGCACCGGGAGCCGCTGCCACCGCACGTGAAGGCCCGATTTCGTGAGAGCGCGAAGACGAATCATAAAAGAGCAGTAAACCGGCCAGAATCGTATAAGTAAAAATGTAGAATCCGTAGACCAGATCTTTAGCCATACCGGCCAGGCATGTGAGCAGACCGAGGCCGATTAAGGCCGAGATGGAAAAATCAGTGCGACTGCGCAGGTCAAAACAATGCAGGGCAAGCAAGCCGGTGAGCATGTGAATAAAGGCTCCCACGGCGGTTTGCGTAGCGCTGGTGTAGCCGGTGAAAATTTCAAAAAAGAAATTGGTGAAAAGCAGCATGGTGGCAACAGTAGGAATGGTGCCCACCCAGGCCGGCCGATTGTCTCTATAAATGTAGGCGAGATAACTGCCGAGGACGGCAGTCATAGAAAAAAGAAAAGTAGTAAGAGGTAAGGTGGGCACGTAACTGGCCGAGGCCAGAATCAACAGCAGATTCATGATCATGGCCACTATTCTGATGCCGAGCGATTGCTCCGCCCGCACTTCTTTTTTCTTTTTAGGCGGCGCCGCTTTAGGGTCGGGCTTTTTCTTGAGAGCGTTCACAGGTGCGGCATCTCCTCATATTCGGAGATGGTCGCTAGCACACGGCCGGGAGGGGCCGAGCTGCCGGCAATGGCCGGCCCCTGGCGGCGGTCGCCTGAACCCTGAGCATGCAGCGGAATGCGGGCTTTGTTCGACATGGCGTCATCGAGAGTGCCGCTCTCATTGAGCCTGTCTGAATCTGCTTCAAGATAGGCCCGCGACATTACCCAGACGTCAACTTGTTTAGGTGATGCGGCCGGCGGTGCCATCATTACCGTGCGATCTTGCGGAACTTCTCCCGCCTCATTGTCACTGCCATCACCGCCCTGCTCGGCTAAGCTGGCGGCATAAGCTTCAACCGCTTCGGCACTGACTGCCGCCGGACGAATCGTCAACAACGCTAAAGTTTCTACGTTACCCACTTGCGGCACCTTAACCGAATAGTCGGGGCTGTCTACCATCAATGCATCCACTCTAGCAAGAATTTGCGCTGCCCACCCGATACCGGGGGCTAGTGGCGGTAGGTCGGTGAGAATTACCGGGAGTTTTTCTAAGTCTTCGTCAAGACTGGGAATGACGAACAGTTCTGGCGAGCCGCCCAATTTATAACCAAGCTGCAATAGCGAAAGTGCGGTGGATACCGCCAACTCAAACTGGTCTTCACTTTGCCAGGCCGACGTTAAGTCGAGCAGCACATCAAAGCCCGGAAGCCCTTCAGATTCAAATTCACGAATCATCAGTTTGCCTGTGCGGGCACTGGTGGGCCAGTGAATCAACCTCGGGCTGTCGCCTTGACGAAACTCACGCAGTGAGCGCACCGAAGCAGAAGAGAGAGCGGCTATGGGCCTTGATGAAGAGAAGAACAGTGCTGAATCTCCCACCGCTCGCAGTCTGAATAAAAAATTTCCTTCCACGCTATCAGTGCGGGGAAAAACAATCATTTGTGGCGCACTGCCGGTGGTGCGAGCGGCATCAGCCGCTTGAATGCTTGTGTAAGTGGCGGTTTGACTGTGCCGCTCTTCAGTAAAACGCGTGGTCAGCGGATAACTTTTCACCCACCAGGCCAGACCAAAGGGATAGCAAGAATAAAGCTCAATAGATTGGAGGCTGTAAATGCCGCGCCGCAGCTTTGGTGTTTGTGCCACTACCCAGGCTTCGTTGGTCAGCTGCTCAACCATAATCGATCGGAGCATGTTTTCTTTTTCGCCCTGCCGCGTCAGTTTGATTTTTACAAGCAGCCATTTGATGGGAAAAAATTTGGCCAGCGGTCCCCACCAATTTTTGCGCACTACACGAACGCGCAGATTGAGACGTTCTTTTGAAACCGCTTCTTTGGGCAGACTGAACTGCACATTGGTTTCTAAAACTTGCAGGAGCGGAATAAACACACCCAGAGCGAGAGCGGACAGTGCAATGGCTGTAAGCAAATAAATATATTCGCTGCCGGTTTCACCGGCAAAAATATAGAGCACCACGGCAATGGTGACCACAACAAAGAAACGTTCTTCCACCACCAGCTTCAAGTGCGTGTTGGTGAAGGGGATGGTTAGTCTGATTCCTTTCAGGCCACTGTCTTCTTCTACTGCCCGAGCGCGTTTTTCGGCTTCGGGGCCTGTAGCGAATCTAAACCGGAACGGGGACTTCTTCGAGGATTCTTTCAATAAGTTGAGCATGACTAACCCGGTTGTCTCTGACCTTGGGAATGATTCTGTGCCCCAATACGTACGGCGCCAGTAGTTTCACATCGTCAGGCTTGACGTAATGGCGACCGTCAACGAGAGCGGCAGACTGTGCTGCCCGCATCAGCAACTGGCTGCCCCGGGGGCTGACCCCGAGCACAATTGATGGATGCTTGCGAGTGGCTCCCACAATAGAGACTATGTAATTTTTTATTGATTGATCAACCACGATTGTTTTGACGACATGCTTTGCTTCCAGCACTTCATCTTCTGTTAAAACAGCTTCCACGGTGAAAGACGACTCGTTCAATGTTTTATCGAGAATTTCAACTTCTTGCCGCGGCGTTGGATAGCCGAGCGAAAGTGAAATCATAAATCTGTCTAGCTGGGCTTCAGGCAGTGGGAAGGTGCCGTGATATTCAATGGGGTTTTCGGTGGCGATAACGAAGAACAGGTCTGGCAATCTGCGCGTGGCACCGTCTGTGGTGACCTGGTTTTCTTCCATAGCTTCCAGCAAACTTGATTGAGTTCGTGGCGTGGCGCGGTTAATTTCGTCGGCAAGCAAGATATTGGTGAAAATCGGCCCGGGCATAAATTTGAATACGCCTTCTTTGGCCTCGAAGATGCTGACACCGCTTATGTCTGAGGGTAGAAGGTCAGGCGTACACTGAATACGCTTGAATTTGGCGTGTACAGAAAGAGCCAGGGTTTTGGCCAACAATGTCTTGCCCACCCCCGGTACGTCTTCAATCAGGGCGTGACCGCCGGCCAGCAAAGTGACAACTGAAAGTTTGGTGGCATGTTCTTGACCAACCAGCACACCGTTAATGTTGTCGAGCAAAAGTTTTACTTTGGGTGCCAGAGCCTGAACCATAAAGGCTGGACTACTCGATTCTTTGATCTGATCGTCTTCGAAGTCGGACCTCAATATGCTTTCCTCTGAGTTATTACGCTATCCATTCTAATGGCAATGGCGTCAATCGTAACCTCTTGCGCTCGATTGGCGTTGCCAATATTTGCCCGATCTCTTGACGTGTTAGACTTAAAAACCGCATGAATAGAGGAACTCGCTATGGCACTCACTTTCCAACAGGTCATCCATACTCTCAATAGTTTTTGGGACAGTCATGGCTGCGTTGTGATGCAGGCTTTCGACCTGGAAAAAGGTGCTTCGACTATGAGCCCCGGCACGTTTTTGCGAGTGCTTGGCCCTGAGCCATGGAAAATGGCTTGCGCCGACCCATGTCGCAGGCCTACTGACGGCCGTTATGGCGACAACCCAAACCGGCTGCAACACTATTTCCAGTATCAGGTCATCCTCAAGCCCTCTCCTGACAATGTGCAGGAAATTTATCTTGAAAGCTTGAAACAGCTTGGTATCAATCCGCTTGAGCATGACATCCGCTTTGTCGAAGACAACTGGGAATCACCGACTCTTGGCGCCTGGGGCGTTGGTTGGGAAGTCTGGCTCGATGGCCTGGAGATTTCTCAATTCACTTATTTCCAACAGGCCGGTGGTCTGGAGGTGCGTCCTGTAGCCGCTGAAATCACCTACGGGCTTGAGCGCCTTTCTATGTATCTGCAAAACGTTGATAGCGTTTATCAGCTTAAGTGGAATGACAATGTCACTTACGGCGAGCTCTATCACTTAAATGAAGTGCAACAGTCGGCCTATAACTTTGAGCATAGCGATCCGGAGATGTTGCAGACGCTCTTTAATTTGGCTGAGAAAGAGGCCCTGCGCCTTTTAAATGACTCGGGCCAGGGCAAAGCCAAGCTGGTATTGCCGGCTTACGAGCAGATTCTCAAATGTTCTCACGCCTTTAACTTGCTCGACGCGCGCGGGGTGCTCGGTCGCGACGAGCGGATGGCCAACATTTTGCGTATTCGCAAGCTGTCTGAGCGGGTGGCGCGCGGCTACCTCGAGCAGAGAATCGAACTGGGATTTCCGCTCATGGCCGAAGAATTGCGAGAAGAGGCTGTTGATAGCTATCGGGAGCGCTACCTGGCGGTCAAGTAGATATGCGCACTTGGCTCGACGCATGTCGCCTGGATGTATCACGGAGGCGCTTTGCAAGCGGCAAAGCGCATGATCTTATTTGCGTAGCGGTGAAATTCGTAGTAGAAATGGGTATATGTTAGCTAAGTGTAAAAAACTCGGCGTCCCTACCTTGAAACTGTTATTAGCTCATATTTTCTATTCTGATTTGTCCCAGGGGTAACACTTAAATTGAACCCGATTAAAGCGCCGCAAAAAGTCAGCGCCAGCGCTATTTATATTCTATTAAGCGCAGTAGCTTTATCAGGCTCGCTCAGCCTTTGTGTGCCCGAAGCACAGGCACAGCGCGAAGTAGTGGCCATGGGTCTGCCGCGCCTGGGCGCAACTCGAGTCGGGTCTTTTACACCAACCAATCTTTTTCACGGGGCAAAAAATCACGCTGTTCGCCCCCGCCATACCGAGGCCGCTGCCGACAAGCGTGCCGCGAAAATTCAACGTGGCGCTTATACCAAACTGGAATGGGTCAAAGCTAAAGAAGCAGCAGCTGCCGCCGCCGCCAAAAAAGCTGCCAGCGTGCCTGTGGCCAAATCAATACACACCAGCCTACCCACAGCCAGTGCGGCTGCCAGAACAATTGGCCCGGGTGTCGTATATAAGGTATATACCGGCAAAACCCGCATCAATTTAATTGACGTCAATATGTCTGTTTCGCCGCTGACCTTGCGGCCCATACCGGCATCTTCAACTTTTCACTCATTAAAAGACGTGCATGACCATGTGCGCGATTCTGGTGCCATCGCTGCCATCAATGCCAATTATTTTAAGGGGAATGGCACACCGTTAGGCTCTTTGATGCTTGATGGAGAATGGCTTTCCGGCCCGCTTTACAGCCGTGTGGCCTTAGGATTTACAGACGGCGGTTATGGTCGCATAGCTAGATTCTGCCTGAATGGCATTTTGCATACTTCTATTGCCGGTCACGAATCAGTCTGGGTTAATAATGTCAATCAGCCAAGAAGCTCAGGCTCTCACTGTGTGCTCTATACCAGACGCTGGGGCGAGCGTGTTTCGCTACCCTACGACGGCACACTGATTGCAGTGGACGGCAGCGGTGAAGTAATTGACAGTGACGCCCGTTCAATTGCCATTCCTTATGGCGGTTTTGTTCTGGCTGACTCGAAAAAGAGTGCTGTAGCCGTTCTCAGTCGCGGTGACAAGGTCAATGTCACCTGGAGCATCACTCCTAAAGAGTGGCACACCGTCACTCACGCCATCAGCGGCGGCCCGCTTTTATTGAAAGACGGCAAGATCGCTTTTGACTTGAAAGGTGAAAAATTCCCCGCCAGCTGGACCGGCAGCAATATCACTCGGCGCACCGCTTGCGGCATCACCGCCGACGATCACCTTTTGATGGCTACCTTTGAAGGTCCGCACACACTCTATGATGTGGCTAAATTCTTTTTGCGGAATAATTGCACCGAAGCGCTCAATTTAGATGGTGGCGGCTCAACCACCATGGTAGTGAATGGCACCACAGTCACTCGCAATGCTGCTGCGTCGCAAAGACGTGTGGCTGTCGCTCTTGGTTTATTCTCAGAAGACAAAGCCAAGAATCTGGCTGCCAACTCGCAATTCGGCAATTATCGACCTCAAGCCGATATTTCGTCTCTGATTTCAACAGTCGGCGTGCCTAGTCAATCAGTGCAAGAAGCCGGAGCTCAATTGGCTGAGCTGACACCGGTTGCGCCGAAAAACCTGCCTGAAGTTGCCGTACCTGAAATCAGTACAAAAATCGTCAACTCACCTTATGTGATTCCTGTTGAGAGCGACGCCCAGGTCAGCGATGCCGCCGAAACTTCCTTTACCATTGGTCAGCTGGAAGCACCTGTTGCTAGAGCTGAAAAATCGACTGCTAAGCCTGCCATTAACCCGCCTAAATCTGCTAAATTGAATCCTGATTTAGGCAAGCGTCTTTTCAAGGGGCTGTTTGGCCGCTAAATCAACAACATGCAGTTCAATGCTGTGAGGAATTTGTGGCTGAAAAATTTGCTGTCGGCGTAGATCTCGGTGGCACTAAAATCATGGCCGGAGTGGTCAATCTTGCCACCGGTCGCTTAATGGCTTCGGCAAAGAAAAAAACTCGCGTGGTGGCCGATGGGCAAGACCTGGTCAAGCGTATTGCCATGGTTGTAGACGAAGCCATTCGCGATGCCGGCATCGAAACTAAAAAACTTGCTGGTATCGGTATTGGTGCCGCCGGAATGGTGGACCGAGAAAAAGGCATTCTACTTGCCGCCGCTAATATCGGCGCCAATGACGTCAACATCGCCGAACCTTTGCAAGAACAGTTCGGTCTGCACGTCAAACTGGGCAACGATGTAGAAGTAGCCACCATCGGCGAACTGGCCTTCGGTGCCGGACGGGAATGCGACAACTTTATTTGTTTATTCGTCGGCACCGGTATTGGCTCAGGCATCGTTTATCAGGGCGAGATTTTGCGCGGCTTTACCGGCACCGCCGGTGAAGTCGGACACATCGTTGTAGTGGCCGACGGCCGCGATTGCGGCTGCGGCAATTTTGGTTGCCTTGAGACTTATGCATCACGTACCGCCATTGCCAGAAACTGCGTTTATGACATAAACCGCGGCTTCGACTCGGTGTTGCGCGATAAGATTGACCCAACTAAAGGTGGCCTGCGTTCAAAAGCAATTGCCCAGGCCGTTGAAATGGGAGACCTGGTAGCAACACGCGCAGTTGACCATGCCTCTTGCATGATGGGCATTGGTTTGGCCACCCTCGTTAATTTCTACAATCCGCAGCGCATTATTCTTGGTGGCGGCCTAATCGAAGCTCTGCCTGTCTATTTCGACAAAGCCGAAGCGGAAGCAAGAAGGCGCTCTTTGCGTATTCCGTCGCACAAAACAGAATTTGTCCGCGCTGAACTCGGTGACTATGCCGGTACCATTGGGGCTGCACTGCTGATTCGCTGATCTATAGGTTGTGTGTGAATGTCTAAAATCACACTGCGACATTTGATCGATTTTTACTTGCGCATCGATTTGCGTTCACTGGCTCTATTTCGCATACTGGCAGCGTTGCTATTAATACACGATTGGTTTGTGCGCCTGCCTGACTTGAATGCCTTCTATACTGCCGCAGGGGTGCTGCCCCTTGACGCACTTCCAAAGGCTGGCGGCATCTATCACTTCTCGCTGCTCGATTATTGTCAGACTTTGACTGAGGTGCAAATTGCCTTCGCTCTTGGACTGCTTGCTTATTTGTTTTTACTGGTGGGCTATCAAACAAGGGTGGCAAAATTTGCCAGCTTCATCTTTTTCGCCAGCGTCTTAAGCCGCTCGCTTGTGCTTCACGCCAGCAGTCATCTGGTTTTAATTGTGATGTTAATGTGGTCAGTTTTCTTGCCACTGGGCAATCGCTTTTCACTTGATTGTTTTTTTTCGCGCCGTCATTCGGCGAAAAAAGGAGACGCGCAAGAAGTTCAGACAGAGTCATCGCTGTCACCGCCAGGCCTGGCGGCCCTGGCTATTGTCGGTCAGATTGCGGCAATTTATTTATTCACGGCCATAGTCAAATATGGCACGCCCTGGCAAGATTTCACCGCGCTTTATTACGCCCTGCAAATCGATCAAATGATTACACCACTTGGTCGCTGGTTCTCTAGCGCACCACTCTGGCTAATTAAGGCTGCAACGGCAGCGACGCTCACTCTTGAATGGGCGGCTGCCTTTCTAATTTTATCTCCGCTCTGGCAGCCCTGGCTGCGCCGTATTGCTATTGCCTTGCTTACTGGTCTGCATCTGGGTATCTGGCTGACCATAAATGTAGGTGACTTTTCGCCGATTATGATTGCAACTTACGCTCTGCTGCTCTTGCCTCAAGACTGGCTCTGTCTGGCAAAAGTATTTCCCGCGCTGGGCGATGTACAGCCGCCGGTGGAAACAGCCACCGCTACCGTCAAAAAAGCAATCTGGCGCACACCGCTGGCGGTGCTCGCTAATACTTCTGTAATTTTAATTGCTGCCGCTCTTTTACTTGATGCCTATAACCTTAACGTCGCCGGTCGGCTGAGAAAGCCAAAACTGAAAGCGCCAGCCATTTTGGAAGCAATTTCTAAAGGAGCTTTTCTCAAGCAAGACTGGCATCTTTTTGCTCCCAATGTTTTGCGTGATGACGGCTGGATAGTTGTAGACGGTATAACCGCCGCAGGAGATCATATCGACCCACTAACGGGCAAAGAGCCCACACTGGCTAAACCTGCCGATTTGCAAAGTCGCATTCCTTCTATACTCTGGCGCAAATATTTTTATCGTTTGCAAAAGCCGGTCTTTGCTGCCTATCGACCATATTTCTGTCGCTATTTACTTGAGCAAAGTAGACTTAAGTATGCGGCGCAACCACAAGACCAGATAGTTGCCCTCAGTTTGATTTATTGTCGAGAAGTGACCCAGGCACCGGGTGTTGAACAGCCTTTCGCCGTAGTGCCGGTTGTGCTCTGGCAGTCAAGATTAGATGACCCTGTGAGCCTTAAATATGAAGGGCATAAGCGCCTGCACAAAGAGACGCCGGCCAGCGAAGTTGTGGACGATCAACTCAATAGTGATTGACCACCTGTTTCGGTTCATTTTCTAAACTAAAACGATAACGTTTCATTTTGAAAAAGAGAGCGGGAGCACAAAATGCCCCCGCCCCAGCTTTCAAAACAAAACAAAAACCAAATTATCTTTGATTATTCCAGCCGCCTCTGTGGTAACCGGAGCCACCATAAGAGAGGCTGCTTGTAATCATGGTGTTCAATCTATCCATATCGGCGGTGATGTGCACTACCACATCGGACGGCACAGCGCGATTCGGGTTCAAATTCTGCACTGAATAAGAAATGGCATTCAGTTCGCGGCGCAAGTTTCTTGCTGACCGACCGGAAATTTTTCCACTGGCTACGTTGCTGTCAATTTTTGCTTGCAGTCCGTTTTTTCTTCTAAGCAAATCTTGCACAGGGTTGCTGGCCGAGCGGTCGATTTTAGTGCTGAGTCTGTCTAAGTCGCCGATGATGCGCTCAGCTTCCGAACGTTCAAGGTTGCCGCCAGATTGACGGAAAGCGGCTTCTACAGAAGCTATCCAACTAAGGCTGGCGTTGAGCTTTTGCACATCGCTGCTTTTGATGGTGCCTCTGGCAGAACCTTCATCGATGCGCCGACGTAGAGCCTTCTGTTTAGAATCAATTTCAGGATACTGCACTGCAACTGGCGTAACTGAATCAACTTTTTCTTTCAGTTCTGCGCCAATACTTTCGTAACCTTTTTTCAAGACGTCGATTTCGTTGGGAGTGAGGTTTCCATCGCCGCGATATGAGGCATAGAGTTGTTCCAGCCTGCGGCAATCTGCTCTGAGGTCTTCTGCTTCTGCGCGGGTGATGCGACCGGTAGCAAGATAATTGTCTATATTTCTGGATAATTCGGTTTGCTGGCCATTAAACCATCCGCTGGGATTAAAATCACCGGCCACGTTGCCGTTATTCAAAGAGCGAGATACTTGTTGGCTGAAGTTTTTCAGATCAGTAGCTAGAGTGATAGTCTCAGCCAGTTGCAGGCCATTGCCTCGGGCAGTGGCTTCAAAATTGGCGATGCGATCCGACTCTGTTTTTAACTGATCGTATTCGCGTCTTGTAATTCGTCCTGAAGCGATACCATCTTCAAGCCTCTTTGTTTCAGCGGCTTGCTGGCCGTCAATGCCGGGCCATGCTTGCACGTCGCGGCTGTTGTTGGCGAGATTGCGTTTGAGGGCGTCCAGAGATTGGTTAAGATTATCAGCTTCACTAGCTGTGATTACGCCATCATTGTTCTTGAATTGATTTTTGTCGTTCCATGCGTGGTCGTATTCATTTTTTAAAGACTGAGCTTCTTCGATGGTCAGGCGACCACTGGATAGATTGCGGGTGATGCGCTGTTTCAGGTCATTAAATGTGCCGTCGATATCGCCGATGTTGGCAGTGACAGTGCCGCCGTATGTGGTGCCGCCGCCATAGGTGTTGCCGCCGCCTCCGCTCGTGCCCAGCAGTTGATTGAGATTGGTTTCCACTTTGCTCAATTCAGCATTCAATGAAGCGTACTCAATTGGCCCCAGTTGGCCATTGGCGCGATAATTGAGTTCCATAGATTTGACGCGGTCGAGTTGAGCTTTTAGATTTTGAGTTTCGGCAGTGCTCAACTTGTTGGCGTTGATATTTTCAATAATTCTGTTAGTGATTTGCGATTCGCGCAGAGTGATAGGGTCAGAGCTGCTGGTGCCTGCTGCGGGAACTAGAAGGCTCATGAACATATCGGTCCATTGATTAGACCAGGCTGGCTGTGGGACGCCAAGTGCTGCCAGGCAGAAGGCCGATACCATAGCGGGTTTGATTACTGATGATTTGACGCGCATAAATTCTCCGATTGCGTTGCAGGAAATTATTATGACGCACTGCTGTGCAAACAGTTCCTTGCGGGGAGTTGTCATAACGTGATGTAGCAATTTATCGGTTTCGCTATCTGGTTAGTTAGGGTCTGCACTTAAGCCAGAGGGCGCATGCCGGTTCTCAAATTTAAGTGCAGCAACGAGTTTTCAGTCAGGGGTGCGGGTAACTGGAAAATCAATTCATAATGATCGCCCTGACTCATAGACTCGGTTACAAAAGCTTGCTCTTCGAGCCCTGCTGGTGCACTACCTACAATTTTTATTCGCCCCTCATGGGTGTCGGTGGGGCCTACGAGCACAACTTTGAGTTTGTTTTGCGCTAGTTTCTCAACGGTACAATTTAAATTTAGCACCTGCAATTGCGGATGATTTAAATTTGCCGGCGACTGCAAAGCGGCAAGCAAATTGAATTCTACCTCGACGAAAAAATCTTCGATCAGCACAAAGAAATCTGTGGCCAAAGCCGCTATGGCACCGCTTTTAGTTAGACCCCAGTAATCGCTGTAACCGCCGTCACCAAAAGCTGAGGCGAATACCACGATGCTGGCTTTAGTTTTTTTGTTCACTTCGGCCACGGCAAAGTCGCATCTGCTGCCTTCTAATTGCTCGGCGAGCAAATCTTCAAAAATAGCTTCACGATCATCTTCGCTCATTTTGCAAATTGAATCGAGATCCGCAAAACAACTGAGGCCACTATCGACTGAGTGAGCCGGTGCGGTGTCGTCTGTAACGTCAGCTTCTTCTCCTGGTCGTAATGCTATTTCCCAGGTGGTTATCGGTTCATCGAGAAAACGCACCATGGCGGCGCAAATAAAATCTTCGCTACCCAGAGCGGGGTCGGGTTGCAGTACTGATAACAACACCGGATACTGCCCGGGTTTCACCTTGCGAATAAAACCCTGACTGGGTTCAACATAACTGAGGCTGCACGGATCGTGAGCTAAAAGTTTTCCACTGGGTGTGTTTAGAATGCCCGCCTGCACCACTGACACAGTGAAGTCTTCACCAAGACGCGTAAATTTCCGCCCGTCTTTAAAAGCTTCTATAAAGTTTGTATGAACAACGATTGCTTTATACCGGCGAATTAATGAAAGCGCACTACGCCAGCGGATTATAGCTCAAATGCACCGTATCGAAATATTGATACGGATAGCGGGCCACAACCTGTTTGCTGGCTAGATCATACACCACCATGCCCCGATGAGCCGCGACAAAACCGACGCATGAAGTGCCGGGAATATCAGCGACTCCGCGTAGCTCAGCAATGCCGATGTCGGCCGCGTTAAGCACTTCTGCCTGGTCTTTGCCAGGCTGGTGAAGAATGGCTGTATCAGAATGATAATAGATGCCGATGGCTGTATTGGTGAGCTCGTTGTAGCCCACCGATTGGCTGCGCAGCTGGTTAGCTTCGCTGGTGAGTATGACTTTGCGATCGCCGGTTTGCGTGTTGACTCGAACGAAAGGCAAAGGCAGTGGAATTTTTAGTTCTTGCGCCGCTTCATAGGGAATGGCGAATTCTCTTTTGTGACCAAGGACTTTTTCTAAGGCAATATCGGCTTGAATTAAAGCATTATCGTGAGCCTCGGCGACGCTTTCGATGCTGCCGCCGCTGGCCGACTTTTTCGCTTTCCTTTTGCTGGAGCCCTCGATGTACTGGGTCATGACAAAATAAGCGTCTTTGTCTTTGGTGACATTCATGTGAGTGACCATAGCACCAAATTCAGGCTGCAAATAATGCCGCTTCACTTTCATCGTTTTGGCATCGTATACGGTCAGTTTTGTTTCTACGGTGTTGTGCGTGTACGGTGGATTGCGCACAAAAATATCGCCATAGTGAGTGGCAATCAGCTCATCGGTACCAGGAATGATATGAATTTCGTGTGGGTGTAAGCCACCACTGTCGATGCGGTCAAGCAATTTCAAAGTCTTCAAATCATAAATTTCGTACTGGCCATGATCGTCCACAGTTTTGGGATCTTCATAGCGCA
Source organism: Candidatus Obscuribacter sp. (assembly GCA_021772135.1). Classification (GTDB taxonomy): domain Bacteria; phylum Cyanobacteriota; class Vampirovibrionia; order Obscuribacterales; family Obscuribacteraceae. The sequence continues at coordinate 2,134 of JADYXQ010000298.1, read as the reverse complement.
TGCAAAGAACAAAGACGCCGCGATCGGGCAAGACCAGCCCGTGGCCCCCGTAGACATAATCGTTGGGCGAGCGCAAAGTGGCCAGCTCTTTGTGATTGCCGTCAACTACAATGCTTTTGCCTTTGTGGTGAGCCACGCAAACAATTCTTCCATCACCCACGGCAAGCGCACTGTGACCCGCTCCCATTGGCAATGGTGTCTGAATCATTTTGCCGCTGCCCATGTCGACAGCGGTGAGCACCGAAACCTGGTTGCGATGTTTGCCAGAATAACCCGGATACAAATGACCGTCGGTACCGAAAGCTAAAAGCTGACCGCTAGGTAGAACGGAAGCGCTAGCTTTGTCTGCGGGTGAAATTTGAGAAATGCCGTCGCTATTCTTTTTGCAACTACCGAGCAAAAGAGATGTGAGAGCAATTCCTGCTCCACCTAGAAAATTACGACGGTTGGTGTCCATTGTTGACGCTTCACTTCTGGATGACGCAGCCCTTAACTAAACTAATAATAACATTTCTATTTCCGGCCACCGGGCAGCGTGGCTTAGAGCAATTTACCCGCCGCCGTGCAGGTTTATGCAGGGGCTGTGGCCGGCTGCGCCTCAGACTTGTGATAAAAAGAGCCCTGGCGTGTGCCGCGGCGTTCAAGCTCGCTTTCGATCTTCTTCATAATGCGTTCTTTTTCAAAGCACCAATCAGGGGCAATGATCTCGTCTCGCGAGCCTTCCGCGACGAGGCGCATCACCACTGTCTCTTCGGGAATGAGCTCGAGGGCGTCAGCCACCAGGCGCACATATTGATCTTCTTCAAGCAAAGGCAGGCGCCCGGCCAGGTAATCTTGTTCCATGGGCGTGCCTTTATAGATGCAAAGCTGGTGAATCTTGATGGCATCGAGTTTGAGATCGGCTACAGCTCTAACAGTAGCCATCATATCCGCTTCTGATTCGCCGGGCAGGCCGAAAATCAGGTGGGTAGCCAATCTGAAGTTACGCTTCTGGCAGCGCGTCACCGCATCAAAGAATTCTTCAGCAGTGTGACCGCGGTTGATGGCTTCCAGGGTGCGGTTGTGAATGGTCTGCACCCCAACTTCTAAAAATAGAAATGTGCGCTGGTGATAAACCTCGAGCAAGTCAAGAATATTTTCGTCCAGGCAGTCTGGCCGTGTGCCGATGCAAAGCCCGACAACATCAGGATGGTCAAGACCGACGTCATAAAGTTCTTTGAGCACCCCTTCAGGGGCGTAAGTATTGGTGAAAGCTTGAAAGTAGGCAAGAAATTTATGGGCCTTGAAGCGGGCGCGAATGCGGGCAATGCCGGTCTCGAGCTGGTTTTTAATAGAGAGGGCCGTCTTAATGGTTGGGGCGCCGGAGCCGCGCTCGTCGCAGAACGTGCAACCGCCGAAGACCTTCGTGCCGTCGCGATTGGGGCAGGTAAAGCCGGCGTCTAGCGGCACGCGATAGACGCGCTCGCCAAAATGTTGGCGCAGGTAGCTGTTGAAGGTTCGGTAATAACTCATGTTACGTTAGCTTGCTTTGGCGAAATGCCTGACAGTGAGCCGGCCTCAATCTCTTGAGGAGATTTCAATGGTACTACGATTGCCGCTATTCTTGAGTTTAGAGTCAACCTTGTTGACACTATTGTTTGCCGTTTGTTATTCTACGACCTGCTTATGGCAACTGACGCCCCCATCGTCTAGAGGCCTAGGACACCTCCCTTTCACGGAGGCGACGGGGATTCGAATTCCCCTGGGGGTAATTTTTCTTCTTGAATCTGCCATTTTGGCTTAAACTGTCCTTTATGCTTAACCCTTGGGAGCGGCTAAAGGATTTTTTTTGCTTCCATCTACAGCTATACGTTTATCTGCTAATCAAGAGGAATAAGTGAAAGCCGGCACAAAATCGTCACACCGCCTGGGTGAGTTGTTGCAAGAAGCTGGCGTGCTCTCGGCCGACGAGTTAAAGCACGCAGTGCAGTTAAACGGCGAGACCGGTCTGCCCCTGGGACGGGTTCTGGTAATGTGCGGCTATATTGGTGAAAAAGATCTGGAAGCGGCCGTCTGGGCCCAGTCTCTTGTCAAAGATTGCGCCATCACTTTAGAAAAAGCACGCGAAGCGCTCAAGCTCTATAAGACAGAGGGC
>JADYXQ010000297.1 GCA_021772135.1 Candidatus Obscuribacter sp. | reverse complement strand
CAACAAACCAGTCACCATCTCTTTTTCTACTATTCCCCGGACCATCTTAACTATGCGGTCACAGTTTGGTCACTAAAAGGTCACCACTTGGTTTTTCTGCGCAGTTAACGTTAATGCATGACCGATACCGATACCGACACCGAGCGCACACTTTTCTAAAAGGGGATAACAGCATATGGAATTAGCAAAAGAGAATGTCAGTGAAGTCAGTAAGAATGCTGCGGATGACATGCAAAAGTATATGCAAGCAGGAAAACTATTATTTGAAGATTCTTACCAGTCACTGACTCAGAAAAAAGGTACGCCAGATACCTGCGGACCAAATGATGCAGGCAAACTCTTGGACCTTTTGAGAGACTCTAAAACTATCTCGAAAGAACCTAAAGATTTGGAATTTCCACCCCTGTTTGGACAAGGGCCTAGAAACGAAGTGATTGGCGATAAATCTAAGGAAAATCGCTCTAACAATCAGCCAAATTCAATTGAGTCAAAAAGGAATGAACAGATTCTTGGCTCTAACAATCAGCCAAAACAAGAACAAAGAGAGCTGCCAAACTCGAAACGTTTCAGCAACTAGATCTAAGCCTGTAACCAACTTTTGGTATATTTTCGATCAAAGATTGGCTATCTTCGTTACCGTCATCAATTTTCTTACGAATGCGTTTGATGGCGGTGCGAAGCCCTTCCGGACTGGCGTCAGAGTCAGACACCCACACTCTGGAAATTAGCGCTTCAGCACTAAAAACTTGATCTTTATGTCGCAGAAGAAATTCTAAAAGGGCAAAGTCACGCGGCAAAAGGTGTATCTCAGCGCCATTCCGCAGAACTCGATATTTCGCCGTATCGAGCTCGATATCTCCGACTTTGAGAACAGCAGAATTAATCAGAGCAGGTCGCCTCAACAAGGCTCTTATGCGCGCTCCCAGCTCTTTAATATCAAAAGGTTTAGTCAAATAATCATCAGCACCCAGGTCTAACCCGGTTTGCTTATCAGACGTAGCCGCTTTGCCTGTGAGCATAATTACTGGCGCAGCACCACCACCATCGCGATATTCTCGCAATATTTCAATGCCCGAACGGTTGGGCAAATCCCAATCTAGAACGACAACGTCATAGTTTGACAGGCGCAGAAGATCTGCAGCAAAAGCACCATCATGGGCCACTTCTACAGTAAAACGCTCGCTGGTGAGCCAACCTGACACCATTGCGGCCAGGTCAATATCGTCTTCAGCTAACAAAATTTTGGCCATATCCTGTAAATATATCAAATCTGGCCAGTACCAATGTCGGTAAGTTTTACGACTTGCACTGCCGGGGATAAACACTCTATGCTCGGCTCACCCACTCTCAGATCAAAAATACTCATTCTCATTTCAGTGCCACTGATATTAGAACTGGCTCTTTTGGGCACAGTCGCACATCTGCAAAATCAGGCTGAAGATGAGGCAAAACGGGCGGAGTACTCGCGGCGAATTGCTGATGAAATAATCGCTCTGACACGTGACATAGTTTCTGTTAAAGCTTATTTTGGCGAAGAAGATTCAATGCAACCCAATCCAAATTTGGGTCTGGAATACAAAAAACTAGCCGAAAGTATCGACCGACATTTTGAAAAATTGCGAACGCTGACTGAAGATAAACCAGAACTTTCAAAGTCATTGAACAAAGCGCTCGACTCATTACGCCAATCACAAAGTTTGCTCAAAGAGACGCGACGACGATACCGCTCGGCACTACGTCACAGTGAAGCAGACAGAGTATTAATATGGGTTCGACTGCGAAATATTTCCATTAAACTCAGCAACGAATTGCTGAATCTGGGCGATGTCGGTAAAGCTGTTGCAGATGCCAGTCCTGAAAATCAGAGACGCTTTAGAGAAGAAGTACAACTTGTCTTAATCGGTGGTGGAGTAGCAAACATTTTGCTAACACTGCTTTTAGGAAATATCCTGACGCGCAGCATCGTCAATCGATTGACGACGGTGAACGATAACAGCGTTCGTCTTGCACTTGACAGACCTCTTAATGAGCCAGTATCAGGCAATGATGAAATCGCTCATCTGGACAAGGTCTTTCACAACATGGCTAATCAATTGAGAGAGGCTTCTCGTAAAGAAAAAGCGATACTTGAAAATGCCAGTGATTGCATTTGCGCTTTTGATTCAGGATTGAAATTTATTAGTGCGAATCCCTCTTGTGAAGAGTTTTTTGCCTTAACGCCCGAACAAATTATTTCCACATACTTGCTCGACTATCTCAATCAAGAAGATAACGAAAAAGCCATTGCTTTTATAAACAAAATAAAGCAAGGTATGAGTCAAAATGCGCTAGCCATAGCAATTAGCAGAGCTGATGGCGAGATCAAAGAGGTGCTTTGGTCAGCTCAAAGAGCTCCCCAGGAAGAGCAACAAGATCAAGGTGAAATTTTCAGCATCTTTCACGATGTCACTGAGCTTCGTAACGCCGAACGTTTAAAACAAGAGGTGGTGGTAATGGTGACGCACGACTTACGTACGCCACTAACAACGGTGCGAAACTATTTGCAATTTTTGAGTGATGGCCTATATGGTGACCCTGGCGAAAAAGCCAGACAATATTTGCCGGGAGCTCAACGCAGCAGCGAGCGCATGATGCGGCTAATAGGCGACCTTCTCGATATCGAAAAAATTAATTCGAACATGATGGATTTAAACAAAAGCAAAGTTTCAGTTCAAAAAGTTTTCGAAAATATCATTGAACAATCTTCAAGTTTTGCTTACGAACTTGATGTCAAACTAAAAATTGAGCCGGCAGATTTTTTTGTTGTCGCTGATCAAGAGATGTTGCTGAGAATTTTAGCCAACCTGGTATCAAACGCCATTAAATTTTCACCCAAGGATGGCATTGTCACTCTATCGGCAAAGAGCATCAGTAAAGTCGTTACTCTGACAGTTGCAAATCAAGGACAAGGCATTTCACCAGATCAACTGGAACGGATTTTCGATAGATTTCAGCAGGCTCCAAATCAAACGGCTCGAACAAGCGGTGGCTCAGGTCTGGGTCTGGCAATCTGCAAAGCACTCGTGAGCCTTCATGGTGGAAAAATATGGGCAGAAGCAGATCCGAGTCACGGTACTCAATTTCATTTTGAAATGCCGATAGCAGACGAAGACTGATTTAATTCAGCGGGTTCATCTAAAGAGTGCCTTTTGAACCATGCTAATTGTTCGCAGCAGTTTAAGAAGAGTATGATATGGTGAATCATTTATCGCTAAATTTAGAGGTGCAAGTATTAAAGGAAGATTCAGTTTGCTGGCAATTGCAGGCGTTTTTCTGCTTAGCGGATGCCAGACAATTAAGACAAATGAAATCAATGTGGCCGAAAAAGTCGTGGTGGTCAAAAAGCTGCCGCATGGTTATTCAGAGATTGATTCCGGTGAGATTTCCGGTACTAATTATGTTACATACAACAACTCGGGCGATACCACCGTGATGTCATTCACAATCGATATCAAGCCGATTGAAGTATCCGCTGACTTAGACCAGAGCAGACAAAAAGCCGAAGACCTGAGAGCGAAGAATGAGCGACTGAAACCACGAATTCGGGCAGAAGGGACCCTGCCAGTAGCGGGTCGAACCCTTCGTTACCAGATCGTCAAACACATGACAAAAGGCGAAGAGCTGTCCGGAACAATTGAACCAACCAAGAATAATTTAGAGGTGCATATTAGTTGCGACAGCACGGGCGAGAAATTGGATTTAACGGAAGTCAAAGAATTCCTTGCGTGCGTCAAAGAGTTCAAAGACTGATCAATTAGACGGCTTCGTTTCCTCTCATTCAGAATGCCAGCTGCCGAAGACTTTTTTAGCCAACTTGGTGTATCTAACGCCACTAAGTTTTCACCTAAACGCTGTCACATCAATTTCACGTGTTTTTGGGTAGATTGTTCATATGGCAATACAAGAAGCGCAGCGTCACACAGATCAGGTTGAAAAACCGAAAGCCGCACCGGAAGGTCAATTAGACTTCCCTGGCTACAAAATTGACGGCAAAAATGGCGCCAGCGCGTCAGATAGCAATCCAGGCCAGGCTAATAAAGCCCACGAAAAGCTCGGATTTCCCTCCACTGACGAAAACCTCAAGACTTTGCAGATGGCTCAGTTCCAGAGCAAAGATATTAAAGACGCTTTAGACAAGCCAGCGGCCGGCTCCGATCAGCCAAAACCAAGAGTCATGCTAGATGTCTTCAACTATGGCGCATCGCCCGGATACGCCCAGGACGTGGCCAATGGCATTGCCAGCCTGCCTGAAAAAGTGGCGCAAGAATTGAAAGACAAAGGCATTCGCGTCGATGTGTTCAAAGACATTCACGCTTACGACAGGGCCATGGGGACAAACAAAGCCGGCCAGAAAGTATTCGGCAAAAGCACTGCTTTAGATGCCCCGGCGCTCTTTGATAGCGGAGCTAAGCCCCCGCACATTGCCGTTTTCGAAAATTTAGGCGATGGCACGCCGGTTAAATCGATCGCCAATACCGATCATGCCGGGCTGGCGCGCCACGAAGCCGGTCACGCTTATAGCTATTTGCGTGGTTTTGCCACCATGCGCGACCCAAAATTCCAGGCAGCCATGGGCAAAGACGTCGACAATCTCACCCCTGCTCAGACCAAGCAATTAATGCAGGAAGTCAAACCAGGTGGGCCCATGGCCTATTATCTGGGCCAACCAAACAAAGAAGAGTTCTATGCTGAAGCTTTTGCTGTAGCTACAGGACGCGGCAGCGACAAAAGGGCCGGCGCTCGCTTGAAAGAGCTATTTCCCAATACCCTCAATTATTTGCGTGATTCGACAAAGTAACTGATGCATTTTAAAATTTCGCTCGTAATTCTTTTTCTTGCCGGGAGTGCACTGCCGGTAGTGGCTCGCCATTCTGAATCACACGGTTTGACGACAACAAGCATTACCCGTGAGGCCGACAAACCTCTTACCTTTGAAAAAGTGAAACTAAAGGCGCGACATGCACATCATAAGAAAGCTGCGGCCACACCTACAGTGCATCATTCAGTAGGCCCGGCCGGTAAGTGGCCCATATTCACTAGTGATTTATGGGGAATGAATCAAAGCCAGCTTGAGCGGAAGTTTCCGACTCCTCAATTTAGCCACAATGCCGACTACTCTCAAATTCGTTGGCACGGAACTGACGTTTCGTCAGTGCTGGATATTCAGTTCGTCAACCAAAAAGTTGCCAAAATTCGCTATTCAACAAACTACGGTTATCCTCGGCCAGGCACCAAGAGCAGTGTGGAAATCAGCCCGTGGCTGAGAGCTCCTCTCCCTAGCGTGCGTGACGACCAGTCTCTACATGCCTTTAAGCGCCAACTCAAACAGCACTAAATTTATTGTCCTGAATTAGCGGCCTGAGTGGCAATGGCACTGCTACCGGTGGCAGTCCGCGCTCTTTGTGCGGCGTAAGAAAGAATTGCTTCCACCTGACTTAAATAATTGGCTATGTATTGAGCGCGGAAACCACGCTGAATGAAAGCCTCGAGCCTGAGCCACTCTTTAACGGTTGAGTGCAGGGCGGTAACGTCTTTTAAGACATTATCAATTTCGTCTGGTTTCGGATTTGACGGCAGGCCGTGCAATTCTTTTTGTACGGCATCAAGTTGATTGACCACATCATTGGTGCTGGCGGTATCAGACATGATGCGCTTTTTGGGATCTTGCAAATAGCGATTAACCATGGTGGAAAAATCATCGAATAAAATGCGACTGGCTTTAACCGGATCAGCCTGTGGTGTCATCACCGTAGGCCTTCTGTAAGGGCCGACCTTGAGTATGTTCACTTTTTTGTCGTCCAGGTGGGCTACGGCAAAGATAGTGGTGCCGAGGGTACCAATCATGCGGGCTGTATCAAGCTGCTCCACTAATCCGGCAGTGTCCAGTTGTCTAATAGATAGGCCAGGATAAGAGAGCGCTTTGTCGGCTGTTGATTCTTTAACAAAACCGGCCGCATCATTGAGTTCTTTGGCGGTGCCGACATAAGTCATTGGGTTAAGAGTATCAACCCAGCCATTGGCCACCCAGACTTCCCATTCCTGTTGAATGGCATTCATGCGCATACGTTTAGGCATGCCGTAAACAGCTGCTGATATGCGAATGCCAGGCTTTGCCGCGCGCAATTCTTCTGAAATTTCTTTGACGAAACTGCTGATGATATTTGCTTTCCAATGTATCCACATGGTTCTGGTTTCTTCGTCCATGCGATCAAGCGACATGCCGGTTTCGCGCTCGAATTTCTGCCTGGAGAGCCAATTAAAGCCCAACTCAGAACCTTTGTTATTAAACGGGTAACGGATGTAATCTAACTGAATACCGTCAACGGGATAACGGTTAACCACCTCTGATACCAATTTTTTCACATAATTACGGCATTCAGGGTTCGACGGATCAATCCAGTATTCAAATTGTCTTGGGGGCAGAAGTGAACCTGTTTGAGTCGCCAGTGCCCAGGCAAAATCGTGAGTCGACAAAACCGGGCCGGGGTAGTCTGCTTCTTTGCCCACAATTGGATTATGCTTGGCATTGCCTACGCTAAATGTCCAGAACCAGGCATGAAATTCCATGCCTCTTTTTTTAGCCTCAGAGAGGGCAGAACCAAGAGGATCCCAGCCACTGGTCTCAGGATTTTGCGTAGCCATTTTTGAAGGATACATAGTGAAGCCGGCATTGTTGCTTTCGAAATAAACGACGTTGATACCGGCGGTCTTTAATTTGTCAAAAAGTTGAGACATACCTTTGGCACCACGAGTGGCGACAATGGTTCCTCTATCCAGCCAGACTGAACGCGCTTCTACTGGACGCACCGGCATCGATTGGGCAAAGGCCATGGCAAATTCTTGTCGGGCCTTCTGCAAATTTTCGTCGGCTTCTAAGAATTTGCGATCGCTATAAGCTTGTTGAAAGGCTTTAACGTGAGCGGTGGCAGCATCAAAGTCGCTTTGAATGGTTTTGAGTGGTACCGAAAATTCCGCTTGTTTAGCGGTTTTTATTGCTTCTTCTGTGCGCTTGGCCAGATATTCGAGTTCTTGCGAAATCGTTTGATAATCGGCAAAGCTGATTTGCACCGCTGCCGCTTGAGTGATACCAGGAGACAGTTCGTCTAAAGCTTGAGAAATCAAAGTGGCGTTGCTTGAAACTTCACCCTGTACACCAGGCGCCCACCCCATAAAAATGACGTTACCGGCGCGGGCGATACCCACACCTAGCTGCTGCCCGGCGGAGTCTTGCCACGACGCAATGCTGGTACCAGTCGGTGTTAGAGATAGTTGAGATACAACTGTAGCAATGGCGAATTCGGCAGTGACTGGATTAACACTGGCAGAGCGCCAGACCAATTTATTCACTTCTTTCAATGTCGCTTGTTTGGATGCGGCCACTCCAGCGCTGGCAGCCAGTGAAACCGCACCTGGACCCGGCACGCCGGCGCCGTCGGTAATGAGAAGCTTACCACCACCACGAGCAAAGTCAGCCAATGCCGCTGCTTCACCTGCAGGCAAATCAACCAACAATGGCACCACAATTACCTTAAAACCCGATAGTTTCGCTACACCGGCATCGACATCGCTATCGCTTAATTCGTCATAGCGAACATTGGCACCATCAAGAGCTTTTTTGAAGACCTTATAGTCTTCATCGTATGTACCGATATGCTGATCTTGATAAACGGCACCATTGCGCGCACTCTTCAGCACCGCTACAGGAGACGCTGCCCAGGCCGGTACCACTGAAGCCAGTTGCAGCAAAAATTGCAAGAAGGCTATAGCCAACCAGGAAAGAGTGACAGTTATCGATCTAGCCATTGTGCTTTGCGGTCCTCAGATATGAATGATGAATCAGATAGTTTGCGGTGCTTTAGTTGCTGTTGTTGCGGGCTTTGGTCACTCGGTCCAGGTCTCTTTTAACTTCTTTTTTTGCAATGTTCTCGCGCTTGTCGTACATCTTGCGCCCCTTAGCCAGAGCCAGATCTACTTTGACCAGGTGCCCTTTAAAATATAGTTTGAGGGGAATGAGAGCCAGCCCCTTTTCTTGCATATTCGATTTTAATTTGAGAATTTGTTTTTTGTGCACCAGTAAGCGACGCTTGCGCAGCGGCTCGTGATTATTGCGATTGCCAAAATCATAAGGAGAAATATGGCAGTTGTAGAGGTAGAGGTCGCCGTCTTCTACCTTGACGAAAGCATCGGCCAAATTAGCCTTACCGCCTCTAATGGCTTTGACTTCGGTGCCTACAAGCGAGATACCAGCTTCGAGCGTATCGATGATTTCGTAATCGTGGCGTGCACGACGGTTGTCTGCCACTGTTTTAAAGAATGGCTTGTCATCTTTTTTATCGACTTTCTTTGCCGCTTGCTTATTTGGATGAATCGGATTAGGCATTAGATTAGTAAGAGAAGTTCTGGTTAGTATAGCCCGCGACGCCTCAACATATCTAGTCAGACGGCACCACTGCGCCATTTTCGTAGTAAACGGGAAGCAACCCAAAAACAAGCGCCACAGGCCACTTGGCAGCGTGGTATCATCTTGAAGTAAACTGAAGCTAAATTTCTTCCGATATCGGAACAAATGATCAAAATCCAACCATTGTTTGCCACAGAATCAACCCAGGTGCGCGCCCTTTTGCGTTATCAGGACGAACCTGTGCCCTATGAGAGTTTTTGCGCCGAAGATCGCTATTTGATTACCGGTCTGACCTTCTGGCAGCACTGGCTGCCGTGTCACTGGCACATTTCGCCATCTGTTTATGTAGCGAAAGAAGACGGGCTGGTGCTCGGAATGATTTCGCTGCATCCCATCGGCAAATCAAAAAATTGCTGGCAGGTAGACCACCTGGTGGTGCACCCCAATCACCGCGGACGGGGCATTGCCCAAGAGCTTTTGCGTTTTGCCTTTGCCTTATTCGGCAGCCAGGGCATCAGTCATTTCGTCGCTGAGGCCTCGGATCAAAATTCGGGTGCACTCAATTTGCTCGCCAGCTGCGGGTTCAGACGCTCAGCCCGCATCACCCACTATCAAGTACCGTCTGATTTGAAGAGTGGCGGCGACGACAATATTGACAGCCTGGGCTCATCGGGAACATTCCGCCTGGCAGAGCCTGAAGATCAAATCAGCCTTTATCAATTGCATCAAGATGTACTGCCCGCCGACATCAGACTGACATTTCAATATGTGCCGGAAGACTTTTACATTTTCCCTTTAAAGGTTGAAAGTTTAGACAAACTGGCCAGAAGGTTGATCAGACGTAAAAGTTGGTTCTGGGTTTCTTGTGACCCTGAGCGCAAAGTGATTACTTCGTCGTGCAAAGTCACTGCCCACCGTGAAGGCGACTACCACCTGGAATTCGCCGTGCATCCCGGTTGGTCGCATACATCTAAAGATCTGGTCGATTTTGTTTTGTCGATCATGCGCCGGGCCGGCATGAAGGGCATGGTCATAGCCAAAGCCTATGATTACCAGACATCGGTAATTGAAGCTTTAGAAGAAGCAGGCCTGGAGCGGGCCGGTCACTTCTCGCTCTTAACTAGAGATCACTGGCTGCGGGCCAAGACACCGGCCAAGAAGCTCACTCTCGAGCGCACAGTCAACTTGAATCCGCTGGGGGGCAAGCCCGCCATAAACCTGCCCATGACTTTTGAAGAGCCTACTTTTAACAACTAGAAACTAGCTCCTTGTTATATGCGCTTAAGCTTTGGCCTTTTTTCCGTCTGATTTGCCTAAGAATTCGATCATTTGGCATTTGCTTTGTAAAGGATTTACGAAAGTCTTCGGTATCAGCCCTGCTCATCTGATAATCTGAAAACTTGCCGATACTTGTGGCTGAGGTAAGCTTGCTTGCCCATGTCATGTTTGGGTAAATTTAGTCGTAGTTCTTAGGAGTGCAGTGGTGCCTACCATCAATCAGTTGATCAGACGCGAAAGAAGCAAGGTGACTTACAAAACCAAGTCTCCAGCGCTCAAGTCTTGCCCTCAGAGAAGGGGCGTTTGCACCCAGGTGAAGACCACTACACCTAAAAAGCCAAACTCCGCTCTGCGCAAAATCGCCAGAGTACGTTTGACAAACGGCATCGAAATCACCGCCTACATTCCAGGCGTCGGCCACAACCTGCAAGAGCACTCAGTCGTGCTTGTTAGAGGCGGTCGGGTTAAGGATCTTCCAGGCGTTCGCTACCACATCGTCAGAGGCGCCCTCGACACAGCCGGCGTTAAAGACCGCAAGCAGAGCCGCTCTAAGTACGGCGCTAAGCGTCCTAAGCCAGGCGCTCCAGCAGCTGCTGCCGGTAAGAAAAAGTAATCGCTTCTAATACATAGGAAAGTTAAGAATGTCTCGCAGAAAGCAAGCAGATAAAAGAATCACCGTCGCTGATCCTGTTTTCAACAGTCAGCAGGTTTCTCGCTTCGTTAACAGAATGATGCAGCGCGGCAAGCGCAGCACCGCTCAGAGTCTCTTCTACGATGCTCTGCAAATTCTCAAAGATCGCACTAAGCAAGAGCCTCTCGATGTTTTCAACAAAGCGGTTAAGAACGTCACCCCTTTAGTTGAAGTAAAAGCTCGCCGCGTTGGCGGTTCTACTTATCAAGTTCCTGTTGAAGTGAAATCTTCTCGCGGTTTCGCTCTTGCTTCGCAATGGCTCATCGCCAATAGCCGCAAACGTCCGGGTCGTACGTTCGCAGAGCGTCTTTCTGCTGAACTGGTTGATGCCAGCAACGGCACCGGCGCATCGGTCAAGAAACGCGATGAGACACACAAAATGGCTGAAGCCAACAAAGCTTTCGCTCATTATCGCTACTAAATAGATATTCAAAAACCACTGTCGGTCACAGTCTTATTGAATTAAAAACGCTTCGACTTTCTCGGTCGAGGCGTTTTTTTCTGGCAACGCTCGAGCAAGTGTTGTAAGAATAGTAAGTAGCAAAGCGTTATTTGAGAACTGATCATTGTGCTCGTAAGTAACGTTTGTAAAGAATGCTCATTCAATTCTGAAGATCTTTATGAAGGATATAAAGATGGCCAGACATCAGGTGGTAACCTAAATTTGGTCTTTCCAAGCAGTGGGCAGCGCTGATCGCTCACCATCTAAATAGAGAAAGATTGTCAACACCATCGATTGAGCAGCGCAAGAAAGTACCCAGCTAGTTATATTTGGAAGGTTCAAATGGATAGCGTTAAAGAAAGGAAGACAGGGCCCGTGGCAGGAAGACAAATTCAGCTTCAAGACGTCCGTAATATGGGTATTGCCGCTCACATCGATGCCGGCAAAACCACCACAACAGAACGGATTCTGTTTTATTCCGGCTTGATCCACAGAATGGGTGAAGTGCACGAAGGCACATCATTCACCGACTGGATGGAACAAGAAAAAGAACGCGGCATCACCATTACCGCAGCCGCTATTACCTCTCAGTGGAGAGGCAAGCGCATCAACTTAATCGATACCCCTGGACACGTTGACTTCACCGTTGAAGTAGAACGTTCCATGCGCGTGCTTGACGGCGTTGTGATTGTGCTTTGTGCAGTCGGTGGCGTACAACCGCAAACCAACACTGTTTGGAAGCAAGCCAACCGTTATGAAGTGCCCAGAATGATTCTGGTCAACAAAATGGATCGCACCGGTGCTGACTTCTACAAAGTCGTCAACCAAATCAAAGAACAGCTTCCCGGCATGACCACCACCTGGGCCAATGCTCATCCGATTCAATTGCCAATCGGCGCTGAAGGCGAGTTCAAAGGTTTAGTTGATCTCGTAGAAATGAAAGCTCACATCTACGACGAAAAAGATCCTATGGGTCAGAAATTCAACATCGTCGACATTCCAGCCGACATGTTGGAAGACGCACAGAAATATCGCAAAGAACTTGAAGAGTCAGTTGTTGAAACCGACGACGCTTTGATGGAAATTTACATGGAAACTGAAACTGTTGAAAACGAGGCTTTCAAAGTAGCCTTGCGCAAAGCAGTTTGCGGCAACAAAGTAATTCCAATTCTTTGTGGTTCAGCTTTCAAAAACAAAGGCGTACAACAACTTCTTGATGCTGTTGTTGATTTGCTTCCTTCACCAGCTGACGTTGCCGCCATCAAAGGCACATTGCCAGATGGTACTGAAACAGACAGAGCTCCTGACGACAACGCACCGTTCTCGGCCCTGGCCTTCAAAGTGATGAACGATCCGTTCGTTGGTAAGCTGACCTTCTTGCGCATCTACTCCGGCAAGTTGCTTGCTGGTTCTTACGTTCTCAACTCCACTAAAGGGAAAAGAGAGCGCATCAGCCGCCTGGTTCAATTGCAAGCAGATAACCGCACAGACGTTGATGAAGCTTTTGCCGGCGACATTATCGCTGCAGTTGGCTTGAAAGACACTACAACCGGTGACACTCTGTCAGCAGAAAATTCACCAGTAATTCTTGAGTCGATGAACTTCCCAGATCCAGTGATCTCGGTTGCCATCGAACCAAAAACCAAAACAGATTCCGACAAACTTGGTGTGTCACTTGGCCGCCTGGCAGAAGAAGATCCAACCTTCAAAGTGCGTGTTGATCACGAAACTGGCCAAACAATCATTGCTGGTATGGGCGAACTTCACTTAGAAATCATCGTTGACCGTTTACTTCGTGAATTCAAAGTAGAAGCCAGCGTTGGTAAGCCACAAGTTGCCTACCGCGAAACCATCAAGAAAAAAGCCAAGGCCGAAGGCAAATTCATCCGTCAGTCGGGTGGTCGTGGTCAATATGGTCACGTAGTCTTCGAACTAGAGCCCCTTCCAGCTGGTAGCGGCTTCGAATTCGTCAACAAAATCGTTGGCGGTGTGGTTCCAAAAGAATACATTCCCGCAATTGAAGCCGGGGTAAGAGATACTCTTGTCGGCGGCGTACTAGCCGGTTACCCTGTAATCGACGTTAAATGCATCCTGGTCTTCGGTTCGTATCACGAAGTTGACTCGAATGAAATGGCCTTCAAGACTGCGGCTTCAATTGGCTTCAAGGAAGGCTTTATGAAAGCCAACCCTATTCTTCAAGAGCCAATCATGAAATTGGAAGTTGAAGTGCCGGAAGAATTCATGGGCGACGTTATCGGTGACATCTCATCGAGACGTGGTCGCATTGAAGGTATGGACACAGTTGATTCACTATCAAAAGTAAAATCAACAGTGCCACTATCTGAAATGTTTGGTTATGTCACCGACATCCGAAACAAGACTCGCGGCAAAGGTACATTCACCATGGAGTTCGCTCACTACGAAGAAGTGCCGAATGCAATTGCTGAAGCAGTAATTTCCAACAAGAAAGACGTTCGCCACTAGAACTTTTTCTGGTTAGACATTCAAAGAGAAGAGCCCTCGGTTTTACCACCGGGGGCTTTTTTTTGGTTGGAGGGGATCGGGTAATTTGACAGAGATTTTTGCGCAAATATCTCTGCCAACATTAAAAGGCATCTCTTCTAAGAAAAGCGGTAAAATTCTCACAGTATTGCTTCCGCACCGCTTTGAAAGTCGCAAGGAGTTTCTCATATGAAGTATCTGCACAGCGGGTACATCCTTTTCTGCCAGGGCGCAGACTATGAAGAAGACGGTCGAGTAGATGCGCGTGGCCTGTTTGACCTTTTTGTCCTCAAAGAAGTACCGAGCAAAATGAACTGCACCTGCGTCATTGGCTTCGGCACCCCTTACGAGCGCCGCCAATACAAAGGCATTGTCACCATCGAAGATCCTGATGGCAACGTGGTTCTGACTAAAGACTTCAATGCCAATGACCCGGGCGATATTTTCAAAGGTCATTACATCTTCCAGCCGGACGTCTCACTTTCAAAAGAAGGCGCCTGGGCGGCCAAAGTTTCGTTGCTAAACTGGAAAGACGACACCATGTGGGACTGCGAGCGCAAGTTCTTCGCTATGCTCGAAGGCGACGCACCGCCAGATCCGTAAAACTGTTTTAGACTGAAGCCATTAACAGAAATCGAGATTCTCGAAGGTTTTGCCGAGCACTTCGCGACTGTCTGCGCCCAGCCAGCGGTCGACGATGGTGGCGTATACGGTGCGGAAATCAATAGTGTGATTGAGATCGCCGTGATCAAGACTTGTGAGCGACGGATACTCACCATACAATCCGCCTTTGACGCCGCTACCAAGAACAAGACAGGGTGCAGCTGTACCATGATCTGTGCCGCCGCCGCCGTTCTCTGCCACCCGACGACCGAACTCTGAGAAAATCAGCACCAGCATTTTGTCGTCACAATTGTTCTGCTTAAGATCTTCCTGAAAAGCGCGCAGCGATTTACCCAGGCCACTGAGTAAGCTAGTCTGCGTGCGCAGTTCACCGGCATGAGTATCGAAGCCATCATAGCCAAGAGTGTAGACCTTGGCGCCGATGCCACCACTGACCATTTGTGCCACGAACTTCAAACTCGAACCTAATTTGCCGTCTGGATATTTGACTGTGGTCTTATGACCCTTGACCAGGTCGAGCAATTTCTCAGAAGCCCGATTAGCTTCTAAGCCGCTTTTGCGCAGCTTATCGACAATTGGTCTGCGGTCATCGAAATCATTGTATATGTCGCCAAAGGCTTGCAACTGCAAAGCTCTATCCGCTTTGTAAAGGGGATCGACTTTGAATCTAAATGCCTGCACGTCGGAGACCGAAGGCACCACAATTTTGCGCGCCAAAAGCGATTTGGGCAAAAGCGGATCGACGTTTACAGCCAGCATATTTGGATTGGCCGCGGCTGCAGAGATGCTCAAATAATCAAGATAACGTCCTAACCATCCGGTATCGCCGATGATATCAGGCTGGGCCGTCTGCCAGATTTCGATAGAGCGGAAGTGCGAGCGGTTGGGTTCCGGATAGCCAACACCTTGAATCACGGCAAGCTGCCTATCGTTGTAAAACTGAGCGAACTCACTTAAAGCAGGATGGAAACCAACATGGTCATCAATCTTCAACACGTCTGTTTGCTTAATGGCAATTTTGGGACGGGCATCATAGTAAGCACCGTTGCTGTACGGAATAATGGTGTTGATACCATCATTGCCGCCGTTCAGTTGAATCACCAGAATGGAGCGCCCAGCAGCAACCGCCGCGTCTACTTGTGCACTGGCATTCGCTGCCATTCCATCTAACTGATAGCGGCCTAAAAGCCCCAGTGCTACCAGACCAGCTAGAAAATCACGGCGGCTGATTGAACTTGTGTTTTGGTTTTTAGCCATATCGCCTCGACTGGTTTTTAGCGGTGTTATTACTAGTTTAACTGATAAGTCGGCAAGGTCATAATCAAATGTATGAGGCCACGCAGGCGGGCATCGAGGACTTTACCGTCAGGCAAATGGTCTAGCTTTTTACCGTCCATGTCCGTAGACAAATATTCAATTAATCGCGCCCGAGCAGAAGTAGGTGCGTCGCCGTCTACCAGTAGACTGAGAAAATAATCGACAGTTTCGTCCACAGTAGTTAAGCCTTGCTCGGCAGCGATTTGCGCCGGTGAAGAATATTTCTCTAGATAATCAAACTTTTGCGAGATAATGCGCGCGGCAAAATTAAAGCGTTCCATCATGGTATCTGAAGCAATCCAGCTCTGGCCGCCATCCCATCCTTTGACCGAAGGCGGATTGAATAAATTTTGCCCCATGGCCGCCATCAAGCGCGGCACTTCCGCATCAACTTTAAAAATCTGGAAAGTCTTGAGAGTACCAATCACATACTCACAAGGGCTTTTTACCAGAGAGTGATAGCACTGCTCAGAAGCAAATGCAGGAGATGAGAAGATCGCCTTGAGCATAGCGCCGATGTTGTGATCGCTTTTGTGATAGACAGCGGCAATGTCGTCGACAAAAAATTCTGGCGGATTCTCTAGTGCGAAAAAGCGCAATAATTTGTGTGCCAGATACCGACCAGTTGCTTTTTGATTGGCAAGAATGGTGACAATATCGTCGCCATTAAAATTGCCGCTGCGACCGAGAAATGTTTTGACGCCATCGTCATGCTGGCCGCTGTTAAAAAAGTATCCGGATGGCTTTGTTTGCCAGCCGGTAAAGGCCCGGGCACCCTCTTTTACGTCTTGCTCAGAATAATTACCGATGCCCATGGTGAATAATTCCATCACTTCCCGCGCGTAATTTTCGTTTGGTTTTTTCTTGCGGTTTTGTTGATTATCAAGCCAGATAATCATGGCCGGATCTTTCGACATAGCCAGAAGTAAATCGTCAAAGCGACCAAAGGCGAGCTTGCGCATGGTGCAGTTTTGCACGTACATGGCGTACGGGCTGCGCACTCTATAGTCGGCTGTGGCGAAGTGTCCGTGCCAGAACAGTGTCATCTTTTCTTCGAGCGGGCGAGCCGTAAAGACCATGCGAAAAAGCCACCAGCGTTTGATATCGTCAGGGTTGGTGAAATCGAAAGATTGCTCTACCAGCATTTTTTCTAAGGCACTATTGTCGACGGTAGATGGACTAGTAAGACGGGCCACCGCGTCGCCATAACTAATCTCCGTATATGGTGCCAATTCTTCGGGAGTAAATCCAAAACCGGCGCGAGTGACAAGATGCCTGACTGCCCGGTGCCAGCGCCGACTCTTCTTACCGCCGATAGCAGAAGTTGACTTAGCCTTACTCGGCATAGGCAGGCACCTTACCGCGCTTGAGCTGTTCGAGTTCTTCCATTTGCGCCGGTCTGACAATTCGTTTTAAAACTTCGGTGAAATGCTCTTGTCTGATTTTGATTTGATCGATAAGTAGACTTATGGCCGGATCGTTTTCTTCTTTGGGCATGGGATCCGGTGCCACTCCGCTCGCCATTTTCGTTGCCAGCGTAGCCTTGAATTCTTTACGTTGTTCACTCAATTGCTCTCGCACAGCTTTCAAATCGCTGCGATAAATATTGAAAAATTCATTCAACTCTTTGCGCTGGGCTTCTTCAAGCGACGGTATCAGCCGCATTTGCTCGAGAGTAGGATTAGGATCGATAAGCATTTTACCGATGTCATCGCCTGGGCCGGGTCTTTTATCTACAGACGGAACTACAGCCGCAGCAGCGCTATCGCTGAAAAAGTTGCCGCGGGCAAACTCACGGGGCACAGCTGACGAATTTGCATCGTGCTGTTTCTGGTGATTTGATTTAGATGCAAAGGCTGGGTTAATCTGCGCGGCAATTGCAATAGCGATGACCAGCAGTGTAGATGTCTTCATGCTAAGCCTAGTAATGCAGAACAAATTAAATAGCCCAAAAAAAGTCCCACTGCACCTAGGCTAAAACTGTAATTTTCCACAGCGCTTCTCCTCCACTAAGTATGGCAGATCGCGCAAACTGGAATCCGTTGCCTGATCTGAAACGTGCACGTTTGAGTTTTTCAAACTGAAACGTTAACGTTTCAGTTTGAGCAGAAGAATCCCCAAAGAAAAACCGCCTTCATTAATACAACGAAGACGGCTTCCAACGAATTTAAAAATTTGGGCGGTACAGGATTTGAACCTGTGACCCCTTCCATGTCAAGGAAGTGCTCTACCCCTGAGCCAACCGCCCGCAGTCATCTATTGTAACTTGAAGCGGCCTCCGGCGAATATCAAGATCGCAAGAGACAAGGAAAGTTCGCAACAATAAGAAACGCTGACCATTTCTTTGAAAAGAAAGGCGGCACCCAGATTCGAACTGGGGGATAGAGGTTTTGCAGACCTCTGCCTTACCACTTGGCTATGCCGCCGTAAAATTGTCTGAATTTAGCCCTCAGACAAGACACATGCTATTTCCCGCGCGTTCATTTGTCAATTCTAGCGCATCGTCACAAGGCTTTTAGTCGGCCAAGAAAGCGAGCAGTGCTCCAATATCTCAAGGCCCATGCGGGTATCATTAGCTTAACGTTTTGTCTTCCAGCAATTCAGCAAGCTCTAAAGGTGACCGGCACGCATGCAAATGGTATTGAGACGAGTACTGGCGGCTATTCCCATGCTCTTTCTCATCTCGCTGGTCAGCTTTACTCTCATGCGAGCTTTGCCTGGAGATCCAGTCGACGTAATGCTAGGGTCAGCGCAAAAAGAGCTGCCGACTGAAGATTTGAAAGTTTTGCGAGAAGAATTCGGCCTTAATCAAAGCCCGGCCAGGCAATATCTGTTCTGGCTATCGGGCTGGGTCAAGGCTGACAATCTCGCTTCGGCCAATGCTCTGGGCAGGTCTTACCGCGACGGCCGCCCTGTAAAAGAAGTGATTGTGGAGCGTATTCCCGCTACTCTCACGCTGGTGGGCATTGCGCTTGTGCTGTCCTTTGCCCTGGGCCTGAGCGTGGGCATCCTGGCTGCATTTCTCAGTTTGCAAGGCAATAAACGAGCAGACTCGGCATTGACGGCAGTTTTACTGGCAATTTATTCAGCTCCCAATTTTTGGCTAGCCTTTCTGGCATTGGCCGCCCTGGCCAGTCAAGCAGGTCTGGCACTGGTGAAGCTGCCAATTCTTGGCTTGCATCCACCAGGCGCCCAGCCTACGTTTGGCGCAGAAATCGAATATTTATTTCTGCCCGCCATTATCCTTTCTACACGCCGTATGGCCAAAGTTGCTTTGTATGTGCGCACACTGGCTCTGGACGAAATCGGCAAAGAATATGTGGTGGCCGCCCTCGCCAAAGGTCTGTCGCTGATGTCGGTGATTACCAATCATGTTCTCAAGAACTGTTTGATTCCGGTGGTGAATTTGGCTGGCCTCTCACTGCCGGCTTTGATTGGCGGCTCGGTGCTGATCGAAACCATTTTTTGCGTGCCCGGCATGGGCCGGCTCATGGTCGAGTCTACCTTCGGCCGCAATTATCCCGTGCTGATGGGCCTGGTCATGCTCTACGGCACCATAGTCATTCTCGCTAATTTGCTGGCCGACGTGCTCAACAAAGTGATTGATCCGAGGCTGGAAAATTGAAGTCGCTCAATAAAAATGTCATCGCCGGAGCAGTGGCCATGGCCGTTCTGCTTACAACAGCGCTGACGCCAATAATTTTGCAGCTCGTCGGTATCGTCATCGAGCCGCCCATATCCAGCCTGCATGAGGTAAATTTGCCGCCCTCGTGGCAGAGCGAACACTTCTTAGGCACCGACGCCCTGGGCCATGACCTGGTCAAAATGATTGTTTTCGGCGCCATGGGCTCACTATCAGTGGGCTTGTGCTCGGCCTTTGTGGCTGTGGTCCTCGGCAATATCTGGGGCTCCACCGCGGCGCTGGCTGGAGGCTTTGTCGACAGCGTGATGATGCGCCTGGTTGACGCCCTGCTGGCGGTGCCGTCCATCATTCTTTTGCTCACGCTCAGTTCAATATTGTCGGCCCCGGAGCTGATTGAAAAATTTCCAACAATATTGCTCAGTAGCCTGGGCGTCACCGCTTACACCGATGGGCTGATGCCTTACTTCATCGTTATTGTCGCCATCACTGCGACCACCTGGCTCGAATCGGCGCGGGTGGCCAGGGCGCGAGTGCTGGCCATCAAAGAAGAAGACTTTTTCGTGGCCGCGCGTGCCCTCGGCAGCTCATTCAACCAGCTTTTGGGCAAACATTTATTGCCGGCTCTAGCCACTACAGCCGTGGTTGAAGCGACATTACTGGTTAGCGATGCCATCATCATGGAGTCAGGCTTGAGCTTTCTTGGGCTGGGGCTGGGCCCGTCTACGCCAAGCTGGGGCAGCATGCTCAAAGACGCGCAAGCTTGCTTGATTGCCGGCAACTGGTGGGCGGCGGTTATACCTGGATTGCTAATTTGCTTCACAGTAATCGCCGTGCATCTATTAGGTGAAGGCTTTTTAGCCTCTAAGCGGGCCCGCGGCAAAATTCCAGCCTGAGCTTTGTTGGTTCAAGAATCGGCTAGAATATTGCCATGCTTTGAGAATTTACCCAGACAATTACGGATAGCCAATGAAATTCACTTCCGCATCCACCAGCAAAAGCTATAGCAATTTATTGTTTGCCACCGTTATCATCAGTGCTCTGACGCTCAGTGCATGCGGCGACAGCAAAGAAGTTAGTTTTAACTCTGGCGGCATGACTCAAGTATCGAGAGCCGGTGCCAGTTCTGTACCAGACGACTTGAAAAAACTGGTTTATCCTGGTGCCACTGCCAGTGGTTCGCAGTCGGCCAGCGAAAATGGCAAAGACGCCAACGATCATTCACGCTATTTAAATTTGTCTACCAGTGATTCAATTGAAAAAGTTGCAGTCTGGTACGAAGCAGCTTTAAAGAAAGAAGGCTGGAATATTGAGAAGAACGAGGCCATGGGTAATCTGGTGACACTGAGCGGCACACTTAAAGATGCCGAGGTGGCAATCAATATTGCCGACGATTCTGGCAAGACATCAATCATCGTCAATCAAAGCACCTCCCTTGGTGCCATACCAGACGACGAAGCCGTTGAAAACTTCAAGCCGAACAAAGAGGTTCCACCCACTGACTAAGATTGATGCAAAGTCAATCGAGGCAAAGCCAGTGGCTCTGGCTGAAGTTTTAACGTCTTCAATTACCGGTCTAATTGCTGAAACCATTAAAAGCGAAATAGCCGGAAACATCAAAATTTCGAAACCACGCTTTGGCAGTTTTGTCAGAGTAGATTCGCCCGAAAACGAAATTTCGGTTTTCGCAATTGTCTTCAATGTAATCACCAACCCGCCTGACAGTGTGCACAAACCAAGCGCACTTGGACTCACACGCGATCAGTTGCGAGTGGAACAGCCGCATATTTTCGCCCTGCTCAAAACAGAAGTGCACGCCCAAATTGTCGGCTACCTTGATTGGCAGACAAAGGCTATCTATCAACATCTGCCACCACAGCCTCCTGAGGTGCATGATTTTCTCTACACTGCCACCGTTGATGAAGTGATGAAACTATCCAGCGAATTCGAATTTTTGCGGCTGCTCAATGGTGTCACTAGCGTACCGCCTGACGAACTGATGGCTGCCAGTGTGCGCGAAGCTGCTCGTGCACGAGCAGCTGATATTGCCACTCCCGCTGAAGCCGAGGCAATTTCGACAGCTTATCTAATTGAAGCCGGACGAGCAATCTCGCAACTGTTCCGCTCTGATTACGAACGCATGCTCAGTATCGTCAGGAAAATCAAACCGGCTAATGTTGGTTAAATCCACACCGCCGTCGCCTAATCGCAAACAACCAGGTCTACATAGGGCCGCGAAACAGTTTTAATCACAGGCTCAGATTTCGCCTTGGTCTTATCTACCGGCTCAAAGTTGACGTCTATTCTGACCAGCGCGGCTTTCTTGTGCACATAACGAGTCGGTAGCATCGCCTGCAATCCGGCTTCGGCACTGAAATTTTTCAACAAGGCGGCGCGAGTCATGCCGGGTTTAATAGCAGTGCAATCTTTCATCAAACACTTTAGCCACTCTTCGTGGGCAGAGTAGGGCTTGGCTCTGGTAGGTAAATCGAGTGTCAAGGGCGAAACAGTTACTACTTCCCAGCCGGTTTTGCTCAAAGAAATATCCGCCCTGATAAGTTGGCAGCTCTTTAGCAAATATCTATAGGGGCTTGGCTGATCGCCAGCGTCGGCACTGAATAGCTTGAGCAGGTCATCGCGCGAAGATCCAGGAACAAACTTCTTGCCTTCGCTTACTACTTTTTGCAGCCAGCTAAAATTAGAAGTGTCAGACTCTGCAGAAGAAGGATTTACTTGCACGGCCATTGCCACCACAAAAGACGCTATCGCTACAAATATCACCAGAATTTTTTTGTTCATTGACTGCACCCTAAGCTAACTCTGCGCTGTCTGCATATTTCATGTAAACCCAGACGGCAAGCGAGACTATGATAATCAGTACAGTCGAAACGGCCGAGCCGAAAGCCCAATCACGCACGGTGAGAAACTGGTTTTGAATCAAGTTTCCCATGTACATATATTTGCCACCACCAAGCAAATCAGGGGTAACGTAATCACCAAGCGACGGAATAAAAACCATGAGAGAGCCGGCAACGATACCGCCACTGGTGAGCGGTAAAAGTATTTTGAAGAGTGTCCGAAGTGGGCTGGCTCCCAGATCTAGCGAGGCCTCAATCAATCTGATGTCGACCTTCTCTATCGCCGTATAAAGCGGCAAAATCATATAGGGCAGATAGTTGTAAACCATCCCCAGCCACACCGCAAAAGGTGTGTAGAGGAGCGGGGGCAACTGATCACCCACGCCGCAAGCAGCCGCCAGGTGAGCAAGTATCCCGGTTGGTCTGAGAATTGTGATCCAGGCGTAGATGCGCAAAAGTGACGATGTCCACAGCGGCAGCACAATCAAAAGTATGAGCATGTTGCGCATGCTGCGTTTTGTGAAGAGCGCCAGCCACACTGCAAAAAAATATCCCAGCACGAGCGTTGAGCCAGTTGTAAGCGTCGAAAGCAGCAGCGAACGCATCAAAGCTGACAGGTATGGGCC
The DNA here is from genome assembly GCA_021772135.1 of Candidatus Obscuribacter sp. Taxonomy (GTDB): domain Bacteria; phylum Cyanobacteriota; class Vampirovibrionia; order Obscuribacterales; family Obscuribacteraceae. Next base: position 4,574 of record JADYXQ010000297.1, on the reverse strand, counting down.
GTGAATAAAGCGCCAGTAATTGTCCAGACTAAAGCCTAAAACTACGCGCCCCAGCTGGTCTCGCCCGCCGAAACTGTAGACCCAGAGGATCACAAGAGGAACCAGGACAAAGAGAGCAAGATAAATGCACGCGGGTGCCAAAAGCCAGAGTCTGGCGCCAGGTCTTTGAGAACTCTTAGAGATGTTCACTTTTGCTTCTCTAAACGGCAAGATACACTATACCGTCTATAGCTAACTAAAATCGAAAGAACAGCTCCACTATGCTCAAGATTATTTTTCTCGGCACGCCCCAATTTGCAGTTCCTACCCTGGAACACCTGATTGCCAACGAAGAGCGTCTCGGCCTCAAAGTTGTCGCTGCTGTTTGTCAGCCCGATAAACCAAAAGGTCGCGGCGGCAAAGTAGAAATGCCTCCGGTCAAAGTACTGGCTCAGGCTCACAATATCGAAGTCTTACAACCAAGCGCCCTGGCCCGGTCTCCTGAGACAGTGGAAAGAATGCGCGAGCTTGCTCCAGATCTTCTGGTAATGGTGGCATTTGGACAAATTTTGAAGAAAAATGTGTTGGAGATGGCACCCCTGGGTGTAATCAACGTTCACGGATCACTTCTTCCTGAGCTGCGCGGAGCGGCACCGATTAACTGGGCGATTATCAATGGCGATACCGTCACTGGTGTCACTACCATGTACACTGAGGCCGGAGTAGACACTGGGCCTATGCTGCTTAAAGCTGAGATGACCATTACTCCCGACATGACGGCAGTAGAACTGGCCAGCGAAATGTCTCATGCCGGCGCAGAACTTTTGATTGAAACAGTTATCGCTCTGCAAAACAAAACGCTTAACCCTGAAAAGCAAGATGATGCAAAAGCTACTCTTGCCCCAATGCTTTCTCGCGCAACTTCCAAAATCGATTGGACGAAATCAGCTGCCGAAATTCACAACCTGGTACGGGGCCTGACGCCGTGGCCGTCAACCATTGCCGGTTTCAGAGACGCCGAGCTCAAAATTTTAAAAACGGGATTGCCTGAAGGAAGTTTAGAGTCGGCTGCCAATGCAAAAACGGCAGGCGAGTTAATGAAAGAGCGGGGCAAAATTTTTGTTACTTGCGGCAAAGGACAGTTAGAGTTTTTGGAGTTGATCGAAGTGCAGCCCGCCAACAAAGCAAAAATGGCGGCCGCAGCCTGGGTCAACGGTGTTAGATTGGAAACAGGTGAATGTCTTAAATGAGCGCAGAAAATAGCGAGCCCAAATCTGAGCCGCGCAAAAAGAACGATTCACATCTGCGCAAAAGAGGCGTTTCTTCGCGCAAACTGGCAGTTGAAGTTCTAATCAAAATTCAAGAACGGGGCGCCTACACCAACATCGCCCTGGCTAACGCTCTAGATGGCAGCAAGTGGGATCTTTCTGAGCGCGATCGCGCATTCGTTACCGCCCTGGTTCAAGGTGTTTTGCGTAACGCCAACAATCTCGATAAAACCATCGGCACAATATCTAGCAAGCCAGTCAATAAAATTCAGCCACCGCTTTTAAATCTATTGCGCATTGCGATTTTCCAACTGGAATCAATGCCCGATATTCCGCAGAGTGCAGTGGTCGATACTGCCGTAGAACTGGCGAGGGTCATAGGTCATGTGGGCCTTTCAAAATTCGTTAACGGCATCCTGCGCACCTACATTCGCAATGTCGAAAAAGGCCGAGTAGCAGTGGTCGAGCCTTTAAATCTGGCAGAAATGGCTGACGACCAAATCGTTGCCGCCTTATCAGAACAACATTCTATGCCATCATGGTTGGTATCGCGCTGGCTAGCCAGATTTGGTGCAGACGAGACAGCCAGGTTGTTAAAAGCTTCCGATACTCCGGCTAAATTGACTCTGCGCGTCAATGATATTGCCATGGAAACTGACGGCTATCAGCGTCTGCTCGCAGACAAAGGCGTAATTGCTGAACGCTCTAAGCTGGTACCAACTTGTTTGACTATCACCGAGCGCAAAAGCATCAAAGGCCCGGTCGAAAAATTACCCGGTTATGACGACGGCATTTTCTCCATTCAAGATGAAGCTGCAGCTTTCGTCGCACAGGTTATGGCTCCTCAGTCTTCTGATGTAGTGATTGATTTATGCGCCGCCCCTGGCGGAAAGACCCTGCATATTTCTGAAATGATGAACAACAAAGGTCGCATCATTGCCATCGATAAACACGAAAAAAGGCTAAATCTCGTTAAAGAAAACAGATTGCGTCTGGGCCTGACAAATATCGAAACTTACGCAGCGGACGGCACAACATACGAACACCCTCCCGTAGATAAAGTGCTGGTTGATGCTCCTTGCTCAGGAACCGGCGTAATTAACAAGCGCTCTGATATTCGCTTGAAATTAAAAGAAGAAGACATTGACGCCGTCAATGCCATTCAAAAAGCACTGCTGACAAACGCAGCCAAACTAGTCAAACCCGGCGGCGTGCTAGTTTATTCAACCTGTTCAATTGAAAAAGAAGAAAACGAAGATATCGTTGAGTGGTTTTTAAGCGAATTCAAAGACTTTGCACGCGAAGATATTACGTCTGCATTTCCAGAGGGCACACTGGCCGAGCTTGGTCTGGAAAAAGAAGCGGCCGAAGGTTACGCCTTCTTCTTACCATCCAGGCATGAGTTCTCGGGCTTTTTCGTGGCGAAGTTAAGACGTCAATAAAGATAAACTTGCGCAGACGAGCGCCGTGATCCTGGCAGATTTACGCCCGGGCGCAAATCTGCCAGGTGTAATGGTCTGACGTTCGTTGCTTCACGTGACGACTAGTCCTCAGTCACAGCGGGTATCTTTCTAAATGGAATCCGTTCAGCCAGTCCGATAATATTTGGAGAAAGTCATGGAAACAGGCCTGGGATTTTTACTTTTCGTGCTGGGCTATTTGCTCGCATCAATCAAAATTGTCAAAGAATATGAGCGCTTTATTGTCTTTACCTTAGGCCGCGCCGATGGCGTGCGCGGTCCAGGCATGCAGTTGGTTTTTCCACTGCTGCAGACATCGCGCAAAGTCGACCTGCGCATCATCACTATGTCGATTCCCATGCAAGAAATTATCACCAAAGACAACGTTTCGGCTAAAACTGCGGCGGTTTGTTTCTTCCAGGTTGTAGATCCATTTAAAGCCGTGACCAAAATTGAAGATCCGTTCAATGCCACGTCGCAAGTAGCACAGACCACTTTGCGCAGCGTGCTCGGTCAACACGAATTAGACGAGTTGCTGACTGAAAGAGACGCCATAAACGCCAAACTATCGGCCATTATCGACCGCCAAACTGAGGGCTGGGGCATCAAAGTAATTTCAGTAGAAGTTAAAGATGTTGAAATTCCCGAAAGTATGAAACGAGCCATGGCCAGACAAGCCGAGGCCGAAAGAGAACGCCGAGCCAAAATTGTAGCTGCCGAGGGCGAACATCAAGCTGCCGAAAAATTGGCTGAAGCAGCGCGCGTGATCGGCACGGTCCCAGGGGCGATGCAACTGAGACAGCTGCAAACAATGGTGGAAGTGTCAGCTGAAAAAAACTCTACTCTGATTTTCCCAGTGCCCATCGAACTGATGCAATTCGTTCAAGGGGCGGCCAAACACTTCAACAAAGATGAGGCGGCACAAGATCCGGGAGCCACTATCAAAATCGAAGACAAACCGGGACAAATTGCCGCCAGTAAACCTCAATCGCAAGAGAAATAAATGATCAAGTTATGAGCAGAAGGACGACGATTTCAATAAATTTGCTTGTCGCCTTTATTTTTGCCAGTAGCTGTGCTGCCGAACAAGAGCCTAAGACAGCAGATGACTACTTTCACTTGGGTCTTAGTCTGAAGAAGAGTGGCTTTGCAGAGGCATCTCGCTCGGCCTTAGAGCAGGCCATCCTCTTAGATAAGAATGGACCAATAAGTAAGAAAGCCGCCGCCATTATTCGTGGGCGACTGCCAAAATTTACCGTCAGCGTTACGGCTGAACAAGAGAATATAAAAGCCTACGAGCTCATGATGGCGGGTGACTATACCAAAGCAATCTCAGCCTACACAACAATCATTGCTCACTATCCCGACTTTGAGTGGCCTTATGGCAATCTGGCTTACGTTTATATTCAACAGAAACGCTATCCTGCGGCCATTCGCCAGCTAAAAAAAGCTGTGGCCATTAGCCCCAATTTTGCCAGCGCCTGGGGCAATCTGTCTGAATGTTATCGCCTCACTGGTGACGTTGAAAAAGCAGAGCAATGCCGCAAACGAGCACTGCAAGCACTGCCGAAAAATCTAGAAAAATTGTAAAAATTAGCGTTTGTCTTGACTTCTTGCTCTGAAAAATTCAGGCAGAGTCAACTCTTTTGGCTTGGCCACAATCCATGAAAGGCCCTCTGCTACTGCGTTGAGCAATGCCTGCTCCGGATCGGCCGCCATTTCTTCTTCAAAAATCAATCGGTAGGGCGCGACATTCTCGCCGTACCAGAGAAAAACACGCGCGCTGCCGGCACCGTCGTTGTCGAGCCGCTGGAACGCGGTTTCGGTCTGACGCTGGGCAACTCCTTGCGTCGCGTATTGCTGTCCT
>JADYXQ010000296.1 GCA_021772135.1 Candidatus Obscuribacter sp. | reverse complement strand
GACCTGCGCACCCAATTTGCGTTCCACCACAGGAGCAAAAGCTTCTTCAACGGCTTTGGTCAAACCGGCGCCGGTTCTGGCTTCGGTGCCGGCAAATTGGCGGGCAGGCGATGCCAGAGTTGGCATTTCGAATTTGGTAGACAATCCTTGTAGAGGATTCTTCGTACTCAACCATTCAATTTTGTTGGCAATGGAGCTGGTGACAGAGAAAGTAGGTTTGATGGCGGTAGATTCAGCGGCTTTCACCACCAGACCTTCCGGCACTCGACGACCAGAAAGTACTGCCACGTCTTTGAGTTCGGTGGTGCTGTGAGTTAAAACGCTGCGAACATCAGACACCAAGCTGCGAGCGGCCACTGTACGTGTCATAGCCGTTTCAGCACCAATGATGGCTTCGGTGCGGGCACCGACTTTACCGGCAGTGTTGGCGCCGCCGAATCCAGCAGTGAATACTGTGAAGATGGCAGTACCAGCAAGGTGGAAGCGGTCTTTTGTGGAACCGTGGTCGATTACCCCAGCAGCTTTAACCGTTTCATCTTTTAAAGCTTTGACGGTAGCAGCCGGGTTGCTGAGAATATCTTTGGCATTTGAGGCGATATTACCCACCACGCCCTGACTGTTGCTCTTTTTACCGGCGACGATATCAGCAGTGCTTTGATGGCGTGTGACAATTGCCAGTGTTCCGAGAGCGGCGTCAGTGATACCGGTGGTCAAGTGACCTAGGTTGGAAGTCCAGCTGGATTCTTCCTTCTTAACGAATTTTGGCTCAGCCGATTTTGGCTTAGAAGCAAGAAGGTCGCCCGCCAGATTAGCCGAAGGAGTAATAGAAGCCTTGGCTGGCTCCTCTGGTTTCTCACTTGCTGCTTGTGGGTTTTTGGGCATCTTTGGTTGGGAAGCTATTTTCTTTGGGTGCTGCCAGCTGCTGCGTCTATGCTTCTACACGGGTTGCCAAGAATCTAGACAAATTTCTCATTTTTATCTCTATTAATCGATGGGGGAACCACGATAGGGGGAAAAATGACGTTTTTAGAAACTAGGGACCTCGGGATGGTACCTTGTGGTATCTCTGACTTGTAACCAGGGCCTGGATTCGGCCACGCACTAATTACAACTTATATATCCCCTCAGCGTGAGGGTTCTAAACAGGCTTAGGGCCAGAGAACCGGTTGCCAAGAGGCCCTTGAGGATTTGTCCACTGATGTATCTGCGCGAAAGCCTCAATAACATTCTCGAAAAAGACCCGGCAGCGCGCAGCTGGCTTGAAGTTGTCCTGTGTTATCCAGGCTTCCACGCCCTCTTTTTTCACAAAATCGCCCATTCCCTCTGGCAGGCAGGACTGCGTACACCCGGTCGTTTCGTCTCGCACCTCGGTCGAGTTTTTACCGGCATCGAAATTCACCCTGGCGCCACCATCGGCCGCAGGGTCTTTATCGACCACGGCATGGGTGTAGTTATCGGCGAAACCGCCACGGTGGGCAATGATTGCGTTATTTACCAGGGTGTAACTCTCGGGGCCGGGGCAGCAGCACGGCAGGGCGCCCTCAGCCGAGACACCAAAAGGCATCCCACCCTGGGGCAGGGCGTAATTGTCGGCAGTGGAGCGGAAATTCAAGGCGCAATTATCGTGGGCGATAATGTGCGGGTTGCTTCGCGCTCAATTGTGCTCAAAGATGTACCGGCCAATTCTGTGGTGGTGGGTGTGCCCGGTCGGGTGATTTATCGCGACGGCCAAAAAGTTCAGCCTGAAAAACCTCAAGAAGACGTGCCCGACATCGAAGCTCAGGCAATTAAATCGCTCCACGACAAATTGTCCGACCTGGAATTCACTGTCAAAGAGCTAAAAAACAGAGTCAAACAGCAGAACCGCCAGCTGGAACAGTTGAAAGAGCAAGTGCCTTGCCCAGAACTGAGCGTTGATGGCGCTTCAAGCGCCAGTCATACAGCCTTAAACGCTCTAGACCTGCAGTCCACAGACAAATCTAACGCTTGCCAGGATCCGGTAGACGTCTTTCTCCAGGGTGCGGGAATTTAATATTTGAACCCTTAGCGGCCGATAACTTGAATAATTGAGTAGGAGCACCGAAACGACCGAATGAGGCGTTAAGATTGCGGGTAGAATAATCTGGGTCCCCTGTTTTTGTTGGAGAAAGGAATCTCGCATGGCGGTTAGCGAGCTTGAAAAAGCATTCGGCACTCTTACCGAAGCTCTCGATATGACTGAATCGGAAATTTCCGAAGAGGTCAAGATTATTGAGCAGCAAATAGAGGAGTTAAAGGCACGAACTATTGAACTTGTGGGCAAACAAGAAACGTTGGCTCACGACCGAGCATCGATTTCAGAAATGGTTAATCGATATTGTGACACTGAGGGCGGTGCTGGTTAACTGGCTCCCCTCCTGTAAATCCAGCATTGACTGGACGAACCTAGGAAATATTCTTCACAATGTCAGGTTCCTGTCCCTATTGCGGTGCCAAACTAAATTACGGAATTAAATTCTGCGTTGTTTGTGGACGTCCTATTTCAGGGCAGGAAACAAGCAGCGGCAGCAAGATGGGCGGCGGCATGCGCTCAGGCATAAGACCAGCAGACGTCACCCGCAGACTTGATGATTTAATGACGGTGGCCCGCTTCAGACGCTCGAAGCGCACCACCGATCTCGACACTAATGTGCGCTGGCTCGGATTGAACGGCGTTTCGGTGGCACTGGGCATTGTGCTATTTTTCTGTGCCGTCAAAATAAGTTTAGACGGCGGCCTCGTTAAACGCACCGATGCGCGCATCTCGCCTCTGGCCGCTATTCTGACCAAGATGGGCATGGACGATCTGGGTAAGAAAAACCCACTCGATCAGTGGTTTAAGCCAGCCAAACCAGCCGCTAAAACTCCCACTAAAAATTCAGCAAAACCTGACGGGAAGAAAAAAATAAAAGTCAAAGTGAAAAAAGCAAAAAACGCAGAGCAGCATTAGCTTATCAATCTAATAATCTGACGATCCCGTGCTCAAGCAGTAGGGCGAACTGCTCCTGTGTCCAGTGTTTTTTAACTTTGGGCGAATGTTGCAATGTGGCGCGAATGACTTTGTCACCAGCCCCGGTGACTTCGTAAATATATTCTTTTTCAAATAGTGGTGGTGCTTTAACTGCAATCAGCTGGCCCTTCACCATATGTATCTCAGGGGCGTCCATGCAATTTAGACCGATGTCACCAGGTGCCGCCCCAGGTCTACCTTGAGAGCATCACCGCTGTGTTCAAAGAGTTGATAAACTTTGGCGTCACGCATCAATTTTTCCACAGGGTATTCGCGAGAATAACCGTATCCGCCAAAAATCTGCACGGCCTCAGTAGTCACTCTCATTACCATCTCTTGAGCGAAGGATTTGGCGCAAACCGCTTCGTTCACCGCCATGATATTTTGATCGGCCAGCTGGGCTGCCTGCCATACTAAGAGTCTGGCGGCCTCAATGTCTTTTGCCATATCGGCCAGCATAAACGAGATCGCTTGATGCTGAGAGATCGTGACGCCAAAGGTAGTTCGCTCCTTAGCATATTTAAGAGCATGGGCTAGAGCACTGCGGGCAACACCAACCATGCCTGCGGCAATAATAGGGTAGGTGCGCACCATAGCACACCTGTAGAGGCTTTCACCTTCTCCTTCGCGACCAAGTAAGGCAGATTCGTTGAGATAAATTTCGTCCAGTCTGGCAGATGATATCACTTGCGCCTTGCGGCCGAGGCCGTGCACCCGTACGCCGAAATCGATATCGTCGTCTTCGCTGACTAGAAAATAACTGAAGGTGGAATTGTCTATTTTGGTTGCTGGAGGCTCATTTTCGCCGCTGTCAGTCTCGCGTCTGTCTTCAGTGGCTGCCACCAGATACCAGTTAGCAATGCCACCATTGACGATAGCCGCATGCTTTCCGCTGAGAATATAGCGATTGCCTTCCTTCCGATAGAAAATACGACCGCTTTTCAGGCCGCCGCACATTGTGAAACCTGCAAGTAGTGGAGCATTGACTAGAGGAGTGAGAAATCTATCTTTTTGCTCGTCGCTACCATAATCAATGACAAATTGCTGGGCTACGGCAGAAGCTTCGACACCGCCTGCAATACCGCTGCATCCGGCTGCCAGTTCTTCGGCGATTACACAGCTATCAAGACAACCAAGACCTAGACCGCTCAATTTTTCCGGTACCGCGACATTGACAAGTCCGGTTTCAAAAAGCTTTTCGAAAATTGCTTGAGGGAATTCACAAGTTTGATCGTATTTCTGAGCGCTGCCGGCAATTTCTCGAGTGGCAAATTCGCGTGCCAACTTTTGGTATTCCAACTGGTCTTCGCTGAGCTTGTGAGTGAGCATGATTCTTCCTGGTATCTGACGCCGTTGTAGATATTGTAGGGCCTGGCCAATTAGCGTCTTATTATGGAGTAAAAACAATTATTCTTGACAATCGCACGTTCTGTAAAAACATTGACTGGCTGAGGGTTAAGCACTGGGCCTAAAATATTCTTCATCCTCAGAGCAATAAAGGGTGACTCTGGTGCTTGACCCGAGGCCTCAGGCAGGGCATCATTACACTGTCAAGAAGTTAAGCCCTGATGCAAATGAACGTCCTCGTCGCCCCATCGATTCTTTCAGCCGATTTCTCCCGCCTGGGAGAAGAAGTTCAGCGTGCCGAAAAAGGCGGCGCTGACTGGATTCACGTCGACGTTATGGACGGCCACTTCGTGCCCAATTTGACTATCGGAGCACCGGTGGTCAAATGTCTCAAAGGCGTGACCAAACTGCCTCTCGATGTGCATTTGATGATCACTGACCCTGATCGCTATCTTTCTGATTTTGTTGAAGCCGGTGCCGATTACATCACCGTGCATGAAGAAGCCTGCAATCATTTGCAAAGAACCCTGGCTCAGATTCGCAGTCTCGGGAAAAAAGCAGGAGTAGCATTGAACCCGGCTACAAGCGAAGATAGCCTCAAATATGTGCTGCAAGACCTTGATCTAGTGCTAGTTATGTCGGTTAATCCCGGTTTTGGCGGACAGAAATTTATTGCCGAAGTATTGCCGAAAATCGCTAATTTGAGAAAAATGTTTGATCAGGCCGGCAGACCTGAAGTAGTTATATCCGTTGACGGTGGTATTAATGCCGATACCGCTCAGCAAGTTGTCTCTCAAGGGGCAAATGCGGTAGTTGCGGGCAAATTTGTTTATGGTGCCCCTGATCTGGGCCAGGCAATTAAAGATTTGAAAGCGGCGGGAAAAAATGTCCCGGCTAAAGAAAAAGCAATTTTTAAGTAGTAAGGAGAGACCAATGACCGAGTCGTTGAAAATGACCAAGCTATCGTGCAGAGGGTTAACGTTTGCCCTGATATCGTCTTTGATAACAGTTCAGTTATTTTTAGCCCCGCCAGCTCTGGCCAGCTACGACGATATCGTCGTAGACACCTCTGAAATCGGCCGATCGCACAACGGTGTGGTCAACTCCGACCAATTTCTCGAACTGGGCGTGCCTTCGGCGAACGGACTGCGCATTGAAGGCGAGCAAGCCATGCGGCTGGGCAAATTAGACCGCGCCATTATGGTTTTACAGCGCTCTATCGAACTGGCACCAATGGACATGGACGGACGCATTCTTTATGCCGAAGCCTTAGAGAAAAAATTGATTCGCTCGAAACCGCGCGATCCGGCGCTCTACAACTATGTGGTCAAACAATGGTTGTTCGTGGCCAAAATGGCCGAATTTGCCGATCAAGGCATGCAGGGCTCTAACCATCTGCTGAAGGTTTGCGGCACGTTGCCCAAGAAATGGGAAAAAGACAAGAAATTCCTCTCTCGTGTTCTTATTCCTGAAGATGGCTCGGCACCAGTACAACTTGGTCGCCGCAACGTTACCGCTCTTTAGTTTTTTTCATTAGCCTGATCAAATCGATTACGCAAGCAATAAGCCCCCAAACAACGGCCACCAGACTGACTGAAAGCCAGGCCCAGGGGGAATGCATGCTAATTAGATGCTGCTTCATGGCCAGCACCGGGCCGACAAATTTTTCGCTCTCAATAAAGACCAGCATCAACAAAAAGAAACCGATCAGGCCGTTGAAAATACCGAAAAGTAAAATCAACCATGATTGTTTCCACAGTAGGAGCAAAGGCAAAAAACCAAGCAACAGTAATGTGTCGGGCAGCCAGATATCTCTGCTTCCGCCTGGTATTTGAAAGGCAAGCACAATGCTTAAGAGCCATAGCAAGGTCGACAATATGGTGGCGACCCAAGCGGCTTTAGAGCGCTCCGCCATTTTCATTGCAAGCTACCGCCGCCGCCAGCAGTTGAGGCAGCAGCAATAAAGTCTCCCAAAAGCGAGAGCCGCACAGCATCGATCACCGCAGTCATCTCTTGCGGCACATCGTCAGTACTTGAACAGGATTGCACTACTTGATGGGCGAAAGCTATCTTATCAAAATCACCAAGCCCTTTTTTTCGAAAAATTTTGTTCAAAGCATTCTTGCGCCTGCCGCTTTCAGGTATGTCAAATTCAGCGCGAGTGAGGCGCTGGCCAAACGTGACTAGATGCTCGTCCAGAAGAAAATAAAGCTGGTCGGCCGGATAACTATCTTCCAGTTCAATCACCGCCAGCGATACCAGCTGATCGCGCTCGCGAAGAGAGTCGTCAATTAACTCCGCAGCGTCCACAGCGTCACCGTCAAGCACGCAAATAACTGGCAAGCGCACCGTGTCTTTAATGGTCAAATAGCGCCTTGCCACCTGTTTGGCCCCTCCGCTGGCAATCACTTCCACGCCGCTTAGACTAAAAGAAAGGCCCTGCAAACGAGCAAAATGCGGCAGCACAATCGCCTCTGTCTGGCCCTCTACCAGAAGGAGGAGATTTGGTCTCAATTTGCCGGCTAACGTATTGGCACACTGCCAGACCAGGTCTGCCAGCGCCTCAACACCCAAATTTTCAATAGGTCCGCTTTTGCCAATTTGCGCTTTAAGCTCAACAAAAATATCTTGCACCACCAGTACACGTTCCAGATCCTCTGCTTTTTCGCGAGACCGCAATGTCGATAGCTGATTGAATTGCCAATCGACAGAAGAAAGGAGACATGTAGTGAGCCAGGCTCTAGCAGCCACAGAGTTAGTGGCAGTCAGATGATCTATTAGAGCGAGCATTTTAGGGCTCAAATCAGGCTCTATTTTTTCGGCCTGAGCGACTTTACGCTGATGCCACGGCTGGTACCAGCTATTTAAGGCCGCATCGCTAAAAACCCGCAAGTCATCGAGGCCGATAGCCAGACTGAGAACCTGCGAAAGACTCGGTTGTTCGGCAATATTAGGGCCGAATATCTGACCGAATGTTTGCGCCAGAATAAAATAGTTATTTTCTATAATGCGCAAGAGCGGCTTAGCATCAAGATTTTTACCGAGAAATTTGATCACGGTTTTGCGCATGCGGGCAAAGCGACTGGTAGGTTCTTCGAAGGCAAGCTGACGCAAGGCGGCAACGAACAATTCACTAACATCCGGTTTGCGAAAAACTAATTGCGGCAAGCGCGACAAACTTCGTAATTACCCCTTGGCTAAAACATACTGAGCATATAGTCTAGTAAGTTCGCTCAATGCAAGCAAGCAATAGATTGTCATTGAGTCAAATCAAGGTCAATTCCCATGTCTTCCACCGCCAATGAGCATGAGCTCAACGACGCTCAAAGCTCAGACAAGCGTCTCGTCAGCGGCTCTACCTGGGCTGCCATATGGCATATGAGCTGGCCGATGATGATTCAAATGCTGGTGATTGCACTGGCAAGTTTTGTCGACATTAAAGTGGCCGGTCAACTTGGCTCTGAGACGCAAGCCGCTCTAGGCATCTGCAATCAAATCTGGTTTTTGATGCTGCTTCTTACAGTGGCACTATCTTCAGGAACCATGGCTTTAATCAGCCGGTTCTGGGGGGCGCGCGACTATAAACAAGCCGTTGAAGCCGGCCGACAATCACTGATTTTCGGCATTCTATTCGGAATCGGTTCAACTCTAGCCGGCTTTGCCGCTGCCAAACCGCTACTGGCTATGGCGGGAGCAAACGCCAATGTGCAGGCACTTGGCTGGCAGTATCTTTCAATCGATCTACTCTCGCAGCTGCCTTTTACAATCGTTTGGACAGCGCACTCGATGTTTCGTGCCATCGGCAATTCACGAGTGCCGCTGGTTAACTGGTTATTTATGACTGTGGTGATTATCGGCCTTGATTATTTTCTCTGCTTAGGACCACCCCAATTAGGTGTAGCCGGCATAGGTTGGGCCTGGCTGTGCGGCGGTCTGATTGGCATGAGTCTCAATATTTATTTATTGTCTCGCTCTGAGCTTGGCGCTTCTCTCAATTTGTGGCCATCCATCAAAGCGGGGCTCACAGCCGAGACAAAAGAGTGGGTTTGGCGCATTCTTAAAATCGGCATACCTACATGCATTCAAGATCTGGCCTGGGTACTCGGCAATTTCGCCCTCTTCCTGATTTTCGCCATGACTAGCAATCCCACTGCCTGTCAGGCCTCATGGACGATCGGATTTCGAGTAGAAGAGATGATTTGCACACTGCCGCTCCATGCGCTTGCCACTTCTATTGGTACCATTGTCGGCCAGAATCTGGGTGCGGGAAAACCTGAACGCGCTCAACAAACCGGATGGCAGGCCATGAAAATCGGCCTGGCGATCTGTATTCCCATGGCACTTGTTATGTTTCTGTTTGCCGTGCCTCTGGCTTCTACCATGAGCAATGATGCCAGCGTCATTGTCTGCACTGCCGACTATTTTCGTATCATCGGCTGCTGTGAGCCCCTTGTGGCCTGCTGGATTATTCTTTTTGGTGCGATGGCCGGTGCCGGTTATACAAAATGGCCCATGTGGGTAGGCATTATTTGCCTCACTGTAGTGCGCTTACCCCTGGCCTTTTACCTGGCTACCAAACACGGCCTCAATATGGGACCGTCAGGTATCTGGATAAGCCTGGCGGTTTCAGCCGGGGTAATTGGAGTGCTGGCGGTCTGGCGTTTTAAGAGCGGCGTCTGGAAAAATCAGCAAGTCTAAAACCGTTAAAAATTTGAACTTTTCACATGGCGGCGACGTATACAAAAACGTGGCCTATAGCGGGGTGAAAATATGAGCGGTGTCAGATTACAAATCAAAGAAAAATATGTAGCCGGAAACAAAAGCGCAGCACGGCAAAGTAAAAAAAAGAGCGCCGGCACAAATAATTTTGATGTGGCCGGCTTGCTCAATTATCAAATTCCCAAACTCAAACTCTATGTGGTCGAAGAAGGGGTAAGCCTGAAGCGGCCCTATCCTAAAATCAAATCGGCCGAAGATGCCGCCCAGCTTTTAAGGCCGCTGCACTTTGCCTCTGAAGAACACTTTGTCAGTTTGCACCTCAATACCAAATTTGAAGTTATTGGCCTGCACGAAGTTTCACACGGCACCCTGTCGGCCTCGCTGGTGCATCCGCGCGAAGTATTCAAGGCCGCCCTGGTTGCCAACAGTTACGCCATCCTGGTTTGTCATAACCATCCATCAGGAGCCCGGCTGGTGCCCTCGAAAGAAGATTTTGAAACCACTAAACAACTGTTAGCCGCCGGTAAAGTGCTGGGGGTAGCAGTGCTCGATCACTTGATTCTTGGCCTCAAGGCCAACATTGCCGATCACAATCAGGCACTGGCGGAGAGATCTGAAATATATAGTTTCAGAGAAAATCACCCGCAATTGTGGGACTGATAGCTGATTTCCAGTATGATCAACCACAGTGATCCCTGCCTGGAATAATGCGATTTTATGGCTTTTTGCACAAAAAAAAATACGGCTGTTGTAAAAATAGGCGACAAAGAACTGGGCGGGGCCTGCCCGGTCCTTGTGCAGTCAATGACCAATACGCCAACTGAAGATCCTCAAGCTACAGCTAATCAGGTAATTGAGCTGGCCGATGCCGGTTCTGAAATTGTGCGCATTACGGTCAATACAAAAGAAGCAGCCAAAGCTGTGCCCACCATCGTCAGTTTGCTGGAGAAAAAAGGTTACAACACACCTTTAGTGGGCGACTTCCATTACAACGGTCACCTGCTGCTTTCTGAATATCAAGACTGTGCTAGGCTCCTGGCAAAATATCGCATTAATCCCGGAAATGTGGGCCGTGGCGAAAAGCACGACAACAATTTTCGAGCCATGGTTGAAGCGGCAGTGAAGTGGGAAAAACCAGTGCGCATCGGCGTTAACTGGGGATCGCTGGATCAAGAACTACTGGCAAAAATGATGGACGAGAATGCCCTTTCAGGGCAACCTAAAGATGCCCATGAAGTCTTAATTGACGCCATCGTAGAAAGTGCATTGTCATCAGCGGCGGTGGCAGAACGGTACGGCTTAAGCCGCGGACAAATTGTTTTGTCTGCCAAAGTTTCAGAAGTGGTAGACCTCGTCAACGTCTATCGCCGCTTAGCAGCCAATTGCACTTATGCACTGCATCTGGGTCTGACCGAAGCCGGCATGGGCATGAAGGGCATTGTCGCCTCTACAGCAGCACTATCAGTGCTGCTGGCTGAAGGTATCGGCGATACCATTAGAGTGAGCCTGACGCCCGCTCCCGGTGCCGCTCGCGATGAAGAAGTGCGAGTCTGCCAACAAATTCTGCAATCACTGGGTATTCGCTCGTTCAATCCGCAAGTGACGGCCTGTCCCGGTTGTGGTCGTACCACAAGCACTGTCTTTCAACAGTTGGCGCAGCAAATACAAGAGCATTTAATCACGGAGCGGGCCCGCTGGCAAGAAAAATATCCTGGTGTGGAAGATTTGAAGGTGGCCGTGATGGGCTGCATCGTTAACGGACCGGGTGAATCAAAGCACTCTGATATCGGCATTTCATTGCCGGGCACCGGTGAAGAGCCGCGCGCCCCTGTCTACATTGACGGCAAACATGTCACCACTCTTGATGGCGCTAATCTAGCTCAAGATTTTATCAAGCTGGTCAACGATTATGTAGAAAAGCGCTACGCCGTTAAGGTGTAGCGCTTTTCTAATCTAATTTGACTGCGATCCCTAGTTATGTTCGTGCAGCTTACGCACTTCGCTGGTGAGTTTAGGCACCACTTCCAGAACATCGCCCACGATACCGTAATTGGCAAATTTGAAAATCGGAGCATCAGGATCTTTATTGATGGCGACGATTACTTTAGAAGACGACATGCCGGCCAGGTGCTGAATGGCGCCCGATATGCCGCACGCAAAATAGAGCTGCGGGCTGACGGTTTTGCCGGTCTGACCAACTTGAAACTGGTGATCAATCCAGCCAGCGTCTACCACTGCGCGTGATGCACCAAGAGCGGCACCTAGAGCGTCGCAAAGTGATTGCAGTACAGGCCAGTTTTCAGGCCCCTTGATACCGCGTCCGCCGGCCACGATAATGGCTGCCTCAGACAGTTCAATTTTGGCCCCTTCAGAGGCATGCACGGCCACTACTTTAGCGCGCACTTTGTCGGCATTAACAGCCAAATCTTCGATTGCTGCGCCGCCGCCATTGGCTTCGCCTACAGCAAAAACATTGGGTCTTAGGGTAATGAACGAAAGTGGTGCAGTGATTTCATATACGCCCCAGCACTTGCCTGAATACATAGGCCGCACTGGTGAAATATTATCGCCTTCTTGCCGCAAAGCCATGACGTCAGATACACAAGGTGCATCAAGACGGGCCGCAACTCGGGGAATGAAATCTTTAGCCATGGCCGTGTGTGCAGCAAAGACATATTTAGGATCTGCTTTTTTCACCGCTTCAGCGGTGGCCAGAGCAAAAGCTTCAGTAGAATAGTCGGCCATGGCAGCGCTATCGACAACAAGTACGCTGTCAGGGCCATACTTAGCCACTTCAGCTGCCAGCGCTTTGACACCGCTACCAACAAGAAGAGCCGTGACTTTCTGCCCTTGAGCTCTGCGTTTCGCTTCGCTCAATGCTTCAACAGATGCTTTTCGCAATTGACCATTGCGTTGTTCAACGAAAACTAAAAAACCTGATTGCGACATTTCTTTATTTCCTTAATTAATAGAAGCTTAAAGCACGTGTGCTTCGCTATGTAAAAGGCTGACCAGCTCTTTCACTTGAGCATCCATGTCGCCTTCGATTTTGCGGCCTTGAGGACGATCTGGGGGCAACATCATTTCTTTGATGCGCACTTTCAGCTGCTCGCCACCGACTGAACCTTTGACACCGAGAGCAGTGGCATCTTTAACCGCTATTTCTTTACGACGTGCCGCCATCACCCCTTTGATTCCAGGATATCTCGGCTCGTTCAAACCTTTCTGTGTGCTGATTACGGCCGGAAGCGAACCTTCCACCGATTCGTGAGCGCCTTCGATTTCGCGCTCGGCTTTAAAGGTCGTACCTTCCACTTCAAGCTTGAGCACCATAGTTGTCTGTGCCCAATCAAGCAGTTCGGCCAGCATAGCCGGTACCTGGCTGTTATCACCGCCAGCTGCCTGGTGACCGCAAAGAACGAGGTCATAGCCACCATCTTTAATAGCAGCTGCCAGTACTTTGGCGGTAGATAGAGTGTCGAGTGAAGCAAAATCAGGGTCGCTTAAATGTACGGCAGCGTCGATGCCGCGGGCCAAACTGTCACGCAGCACATCTGTGCATTCCGCTCCGCCTAAAGAAATTACTGTGGTATCACCAGTATGCTTTTCCTTTAATTTGAGCGCTTCTTCAATAGCAAACTCGTCATACGGGCTGGTAATAAAACGAACGCCGGTATAGTCGATATTTTTCTTGTCTGCAGAAATGGCAATTTTGGTTTCTGTATCAGGCACGGCTTTAACGCAAACAGCAATCTTCAAGGCCATATCTCCTCAGTGCTAAAAACTTGTCAGGCAAGATTATAAGAGCGGCCGCTCTCATAACTCAGATTCTTACCAGGTTTCTTAATCAGCTGAACAAGCTAGATGTCACGATTCTTTTTGCGGGTCCACAGATGGGCCACCGCCGGGCGGATCAATCAAGTTATCTACAGTTCCGGCGCTATTTACAGCCGTCGGCGCTTCGCGACCACGACCGCGCAAGCCTTCGGCAGTGAGGTAGCACTTTTCGTTATTGCACCAGACAATTTGATCAACGAGCTCATCAGGGTCGTCAATGACAGTCAGTAAATCTAGCTCGTCTTCGCTGAGAAAGCCTCTCGTTATCACCTCTGCCCTGAGCCAGTCAAGCATCGGATTCCAGAACTTCGAATCAACCAGAATGATAGGAAAACGTTTGATTTTTTTTGTTTGTATGAGAGTGACCGTTTCAAAAAGTTCATCTAAACTGCCGAAGCCGCCGGGCAAGATCACAAAAGCCACGGCATACTTGACAAACATCAGTTTGCGCAAAAAGAAATAGCGGAAATCTAACGATTTGGTCTGATATGGGTTGGGACCCATTTCGCGCGAGAGCGTAATATTCAAGCCCACCGACGTGCCACCAGCAGCAAGGGCACCCTTGTTGCCCGCTTCCATAGCACCCGGTCCGCCGCCGGTAATCACGGCAAATCCTTTTTCGGCAAGCTTGCGGCCAATGGTTTCGCCAAGAATATAAACAGGATCATGAGGCTTGCAGCGTGCCGTGCCGAAAATCGACACAGCCGGACCGATTTGCGAAAGGTCGTCAAAACCTTCCACCAGCTCAGCCATCATGCGAAAGACGCGCCAGGTATCTTTGGCACCCATGTCATCTAAAACGTATTCCGAATCAGCCACTGTTCACCTTTTTCTTCTCTTTTAAATCACGCAGAAAAAATACTTCAAGGGCGTGTTGATCAGGCATTTGACCGGTTTTAACCAGTTGCTCCAGCCTGGTCAATTCAAGGCGGCTCTTGACTAAAAGATCGGTTGAAACATGAGTTAGCTTCCTCACTTCCTTTTCTAGAATAAATGGATTACCACCCTTGATATCAGCCGCCAAATGCTTGGCAAGATCTTGGGGTGATAATTCTCTTCTTTTGATGCCGGGGCCGAAATTAGATTCTTTGTTGTACATCTCACACAAGAGTTTGATTTGCACCCACTTACTCACCATAGTTTGCATGGTGGCAATAATCTGCATCGAATTTTGATGGGCCAGAAGTTCGCGCAGAGTCAGTAAAGTCTGTTTGTGATTGTCGGCTAACCAGTTATCGGCCACGACAAAGATGCTCGAGTGGTGCGGGCTGAGCTGGCGCAAAAGATCAAGGGTAATGAAACTTTTAGGCAATACATATACTGCCGCTTTTTCGATTTCAGAAGAAATCTGGCGCAAATTAGCTTCCAGACCTTCAATCAAATAATCGGCGGCTTCAGTTTCGATTGTAGCCTGATGGCGTTTGGCTTCTTGCTGACACCAGTGCTGCAGCTTGGGGCTGGTGCTGCCCGCCCAGATTTTTTCACGAGGAAACGATTCTAACTTCGCATGTTTTGAAACAAGTTTTGAAAGACGCAGTGTGGTATCAAAATTATGGGTGCTGGCAAAAATCAAATAAGTGTTTGGATGCACCGATGAGATTGCCGCTTCCAGGCTATCTTCATCCACGGCATCTTTACTGGCTTTGGCAGAGGCTTTAGCCGCTTTTTTAGCACTATCATCTTTAGCGCCGGAGCGCTTTTTAGCAAACCAGTCGCAACGGTCGATTATGATCACTTTATTGCCGGGACCAAAGGGCAAAGAAGCAGCCATTTCCGCTACGGTTTGGGCCGGTGGATTGTCAAGCCGAGAATAATTGAAGCTGGCCCAAGCCGGGTCAAGCAATTCTTCTTTGAGCTCGTCAAGCCGCCTGTAGAGCTGAAAATCTTCTTCACCGGCCAGAACAATTACGGGCATTATTACTTCTCACTCAATCAAATTAATCGATCGGCTAGTCAAAAATTCTTTCACCGGTGGAAAGAAAATATACTCTTTTGGCAATGGAAGTACAGGCATCACCCATACGTTCCAGAAAGCGCGAACAAAAAAGAAACTGCGCGCGCATCTGGGCTTGTCCCGCTTCCTGCTCACCTAAATTGGAAAGCAGTCTTTTTGATAATACATCGTGCAAATAGTCAACAGTATTGTCGCTGGCTAAAATTTCTTTGGCTTTAGAAGCCGAGTCGGTAAGAAAGCAAAGCAATAATTCCTGCACCATGTGATAAACAGCAGCGGCCATTTTCGGCAGTTCTTCAGGAATTTCAATTTCGTCTTCAATAGCCCAATTGGCAAACCGCGCCACACGGTTGGCGTGATCAGCTAGCCTTTCAAACTTTGCTGCAATCAAAGGAATGCTCACTAAAGCGCGAATTTCTTTAGGGCCGAAAGTTTCTCTTTCCATGAGCATATCAACGCATTTTTCTTCGATATCTTGGCAGAGCTTGTTAATCTCTTCTTCTTGCCTTTCAATCATGGCCAAGTCAGCGCGCTTGTCGCCTTTCAACAGCCGTGTCACTTCGTAGACGGTGGTCTCGACCATGCGGCCTAGGGTGAGCACTTCTTCCTTTATTAGTGTGATTGATTCTGTTTTCACTAATCTTCTCCGTCTGCGTCGACAAACATTTTTAAACCTCAGTCACTGGGCATATTGAGCCGATAGCCTGAGCGGTGAACGGTTTCAAGCAACGTCGGGTTTTTAGCGTCGTGCTCAAGTTTTTGTCTCAGCCAGCGCACATGCACCGCCACTGTCTTGACGTCACCGTCAAAATCGGTGCCCCAGACCCGGTCTAAAAGCGCTTCAGTGGTCAGAGCTTTGCCTACATTTTGCATCAACACTTTAAGCAATTTAAATTCGCGGGGAGCAAGCTCGATATTTTTGCCGCGAAAAGTCACTCGTCGTGCGTCTTCATCAAGCATAAGCGAACCTAGTTCAATGCGCCCTTTTGCTGAACGTGCTTTCTCTTTAAGAGTACGCCGAATCAAAGCGTCGAGCCTGGCCAACAACTCAACCATACTGAACGGTTTGACCAAATAGTCATCAGCTCCCTGCGATAAACCGTGGGCAATGTCAGCCGGGGCCGATCTGCCGGTCAACATCAAAATCGGAATATCAGGGGCTTGAGCACGAATTAAAGCACAAATGTCAGGCCCTTTCATATCGGGCAACATCCAGTCGAGAATGACCAGATCCGGTAATACTTCAGTGAACCTCGCCAGACCGGTGGCACCATTATTGAAAGAGGTGACTTCGAAACCATGGCGAGTGAGATTGTACGTCAGAGTTTCGACGATGGTTTCATCGTCATCTACAATTTGAATTTTGATTTTGCTCGACATTTATTCAGTGACCGGCTGCATTATGGAAAGTCTATTCTAAATTTGGAGCCCAGCCCCTCTTTAGAGGTTACGGCAATCTTAGCACCGTGCAGATCAACGATGTGTTTAACGATGGACAAACCAAGACCGGTGCTTCCTCTGGTGCGGCCTCTATCGACGCGGTAGAAACGCTGAAATATTTTAGGAATTTCGGCTTCGGCCATGCCGATTCCTGAGTCTTCCACTTCCAGATAAGGGGGCGGTCCACCGGCCCGGACGGTGACGCTACCGCCCGCCGGCGTAAATTTGATGGCGTTTTCCACCAGGTTAATTAAAACCTGGTCTATTTGCTCTTCATTGGCCGACAGCTCGAAACCGTTTTCAATGGCCAGTTTTAAGACAACACCTTTTTCTTCGGCCATTTCGGCAGTGGTCTCAAGAACATTTTGTGCCCGTCTGACAATATCTACCGGCGCAAATCGCATCTCATCCCGACCGCCCTGCAATTTTTCGTGAGAGAGTAAATCTGAAACAAGATTTTGCAAACGGGTCACTTCTTCTTTTGTGCGGTTGAGCATGCGCATGGCTGTAACAGGGTCTTCCACGGCGCCATCGATTAAGGTCTCGACCAGAAGCTTGATATTGGCCAGCGGTAATCTCAATTCGTGAGACACTTCGGCTATCCAGTTATTGTGCTCTTCTTCGGTCAGAGGGCGGCTTTCCATTATTTTACTCACCAGCACCAGATGTGGTGCCAAAGTTGCCGCTCATAGTATCAAATGTGATTTGCATTGAATTGTATTCGACCAGGCAAAATGCACTAGAATCTTACTCAATTCAGAGCAGTAATAGGGTTTTTTAAAATTATGGGACCAGTAGTACTCGCAATTTTGGACGGTTGGGGCATCATCGATGAAAAGAAAGGTAACGCGATTTTAGCGGCCCGCACTCCCAACTACGACCTGTTGAAAACGCAGTATCTATTCACTCATCTGCAAGCTTCAGGCGAGTACGTTGGCCTGCCGCCGGGCCTGATGGGCAATTCGGAAGTAGGTCATCTGACTATTGGTTCCGGTCGTACCGTCACTCAGAAGCTCACATTGATCTCCAACACCATCGCCGATGGTACTTTTTTTGAAAATCCCTCTCTGGTAGCTGCCGCTGAAAATGTAAAGCACAGTGGCGGGGTTCTCCATATCATCGGTTTGCTTTCCGACGGTTGCGTGCACTCGAGCCCAGACCATTTAGATGGCTTGTTGGAATTTGCCCGCCGCCATCAGGTGAAAAAAATTGTGGTTCATCCCATACTCGACGGTAGGGATACTCCCCCGCGGTCGGCCAAGCGTTTTGTACGCGAGCTTGAAGAAAAAATGCTGCCCTTCAACGGTGCGGCTGAAATTGGTGTGATCTGCGGTCGCTATTATGCAATGGACAGAGACCAGCGCTGGGAGCGGGTGAACACTTACTGGCGCGCCCTGGTGTTGTCAGAGGGGGCAACGGGCAACTCGCCGCAAGGAGCCATAGAAGCATCATATGCAGCCAATTTAGGTGACGAATTTGTCACTCCTCAAATAATCAACGCCGTACCTATAAAGGATGGCGACAGTGTCATTTGTTTCAATTTTCGCCCGGATCGGGTGCGCGAAATTTCAAGAGTCTTGACCCAGGCCGATTTTGCCGAGTTCAACAGGCCCATCGTGCCGAGTGTTTATTACGTCTGCATGACTGAGTATGACGAGCATCTACATCTGCCCGTGGCTTTCAGCCCTGAGGTATTGCCCTCTCAAGACCTCTTCAATACTTTGCCGGAAGTAATCTCCTGCCACCATATCGGCCAGTTCCACACCGCTGAAACCGAAAAGTATGCTCACGTCACTTATTTCTTCAATGGTGGCAAGGAACAACCTGTGGAAGGCGAAATCAGAGAATTGATTCCTTCTTTAAAGGTGGCCACTTATGACCTCGCTCCAACTATGCGCACACCGCAAGTTTGCGACCTAGCCTGTCAAGCTATCAAGAGCGGAAAGTATCCTTTTATCGTGCTCAACTTTGCCAACCCCGACATGGTGGGCCACACAGGCATCATGGATGCCGCGGTGCCCGCCGTAGAGTCAGTGGACCTCGCTTTTGGTCGCTTGCTGGAAGCTGTACAGGAAGCAAACGGTACACTGGTTGTAACAGCCGATCACGGAAATATTGAACAATTGCTCGATTACAAGACGGGCGAACCACATACCGCTCACACCACTAACCCAGTACCGCTTGTGGTGGCAAGCTTCCAGACCCCTTCATGTGATCCGCTTAAGCTCACCGGTGCCACCAGAACCGGTTCAATGAAAAAACTCACACCTGGAGGGTTGGCGGACGTGGCTCCGACCATTCTCTCCATAATGAACATCCCTAAACCGGCGGAAATGACCGGCCGGTCACTGATATCCAACTGATCACCGTTCGGCACCAGAACGCTATACAGACTTGCCTTTGTAAGAACCAGGCTAGAAAAAAGCAGGCAAAATCGGCATTGATATTTACAATACTTCTTTTCAAGAGGTTCAAATGCAAGAAAGAAAGGATATAATTCAACCGATTTCAGGTGGGCGAAATTTACTAGCTTTGCCACCATTGTCAGTCTGAGAGAACTCGTTGACAATAACTCATACAGGATTAGAAGGAGACGAATCGACCGCATGATTACTTTGAGAAACCTAGCCCTGGCTGGCGCAAGCTTGGCCCTCGTAGCTTCCCTCGCAGCTTGCAGCGGCAGCACCGACACTAGCACTAGCACCACTTCCAGCACAACTGGAACTGGCGTTGATGCAACTTCCACTACCGTTACAACCGGTACTGATGCTGCAACTACAAGCACAACAACAACACCAGCAGTTGAGACCTCAACAACTACTGCTACAACAACTGCCGAATCTCACTAGAAATTCGTTAGTAAAAAATTGAAGCCCTTTCAGTTCGCTGAAAGGGCTTTCTCTTTTCTGCTTTGGCTTCCCCATTCCATAATGGGATAGAATTAAATGGCGATTCGCCGGTTGGCCAGTGGCCGCCATCATTTATGACGTTGAAAATTTGAGCAAGCCTTTATCAGTCAATAGCAAAATAGTGCTGGAGTTAGCTGGCATCTGCTTTCTATCGCTATTTTTAGAACTGATGATCATTCGCTGGCTCTCTTCTGAAATCAGAATTTTCGCCTACTTTAAAAACATTCCCTTAATGGCTTGTTTGTTTGGACTGGGCGTTGGATTAGCCCTCAGCAAATCCAGCCGCGACTGGCAAAAATGGTTTCCATATGCGCTTTTGGGCATAGTTTCTTTAATTTGCTTTGCTTCTCCTCTGCAGCTAGTCCATATAACCATGGTTGATCCCACCGAGTTTTACATCGTTGGACCAATCGGTTGGGGAATTATGGATAACACCAAGCCATTATCTTATGTTTTACAGACACTCAAAGGTTACGCCGTGTTAACCGGCGTTTACTATCTGATTGTTCTGGCTTTCGTAGGTATCGGCCAGAGATTGGGTCGAGCTTTCGATCAAATGGATCCCCCGGTGGCATATACCATCGACATCAGCGCCAGCCTTGTGGGTGTTCTCGCTTTTTCGATCATGTCTTATTTTTCTCTTCCACCTGGCTGGTGGATGCTTTGTGTTGCAGTTGTAAGTCTTTTTTATTTTCGCAAACCCGGTCAAATAGCGGCAATTGCTCTAGCGGCGATTCTCGGTTTCGCCACCGCCACACCTGGAGTAACCTGGTCTCCGTACTACCGTATCAGCATCAGCGACGGTATCATCCCGGCTGATGGCGCAAGCCCCGCATTTTTGTACGGCCACAATATTGATGTCAATCATGACAGCATCATGGGCGCCTATGACAATCGACCGGCATCGTTGGCTCATCTCACAGCCAAGCAAAACGAGTCCGTGCTGCATCACTACGACATGCTTTATCAGCTAATTGGCGAAGCACCGCGCAAAGCTTTGATCATAGCGGCCGGAGCCGGCAATGACGTTGCCGCCGGCTTAAGACACGGACTAACCAGCATTGACGCTGTGGAAATCGATAAGACCTTTGTGGAAAAAGGCAAATTACTTCATCCGGAAAAACCCTACGCCAACCCGGCAGTCACTGTGCACATCGACGATGCCCGCGCCTTTATGAATCAATGCAAAAAAACCTACGACTTGGTTGATTTTGCTTATCTAGATTCGCACACCGCCTTGTCTTCAATGTCGTCCATAAGACTGGACAATTATATTTATACAGCCGAAAGTTTTAGAAACGCTAAACAGCTGCTCAACGAAAAAGGAATACTGGCTGTCACTTTCTATGCCATGACCTGGTGGCAAGAAATACGAATTTACAAAACCGTTGAAGAAGTTTTTGGTCAAACCCCTCTAGCCTTCTGGTCGCCAAACGGGCAAGCCATAACAATCTTGATTGGTCCTGGTTTGGATAAACAGAAAGCATTGACTGCCGGCTTCAGGCCATTTACAAGGGCCGATGTAGACGGCAAGGTGGCAAAAGCCGTAGCAGACTGGGATAAAGTGCAAATCACCAGAGATGATTGGCCATTTCTATTTTTACGCGGCCGTGAAATGAGCATCAGCTATTGCGCTGGCCTCTTGTTCACCATGCTGATTGGCTGGAGCTTTGTTCGACGCAGCTTTGGCACTTTCACTACTGAAAATTCCAGCCGCGCCATGTTTTGTCTGGGTGCGGGTTTCATGCTTCTGGAAGTAAAAAGCATTTCGCAAATGGGCCTCGTTATTGGTGCCACCTGGATCACCAACTCGTTTGTCATCAGTGCTGTATTGCTGATGATCTTGATTGCCAACTTGCTTGTGCTCAAATTCAAGCCGCAGAATCTAGTCATTCCTTATGTCTGTCTTTTTGCCACTCTGCTGCTCTCTTATTTCGTCCCGATATCTGTTTTCAGCGGGCTGAGCCTGGTGCCGCGCATGATTGCCTCCAGTCTCTTTTTGGCACTGCCGATCCCTTTTGCCGCCTGGATTTTTGCCATCACATTTAGTCGAGCGAAAGAGCCGGCCAAATTATTTGGCATGAATTTGCTTGGCACTTTAATCGGCAGCGTGATGGAATATCTATCGATGATATTCGGCATTGCCGCCATGAATCTTCTGGCGCTGGCGCTTTATGGCCTGGCATTTTATTACAGTGGCAAGTCAGACGCCCAATTAGGGCCTACTTTAGGGCCTACTTTAGGGCCTACTTTAGAGGCCAAAACAGAGGAATAGATGTTTATGCAGAAAAACTGCCGGCCAATCAAGAGCTTGCAGCAGGCTGCTGCTTTGAGTCTGCTGACCCCCCTGGTCTTCACGGCTTTGGCCTGGGCGCAACCGCAGTTGCCTGCGCCGGTGCAGCCGCTGACGCAGCCTCAGATGCAGGCACTGACTGCACCAACCGTGTCATTTGTTGATATCAATTCGGGTCGCTTCGGCAAGCTCGAAATTGATTTGCTCGATGGTCAATTTATGAACGGTGCCTGTGACAATTTGCATTTGACTGCGCGCAACATGGATTTTGCTGCCGGCGAACTGAAAAGCCTCGACATCGAAGTGAAGGGCGCCAACATCGACGATTTTCTCGTAGATAAACTCAGTCTCACAACTCAAGGTGCGCTCAAATTTGATAGCGGCCTCTTGCTCAATCAAAAAACGCTGCAGTTCACCAGCCCTGCCACCGCGCAGGTAACCGCCACCATCAGCCAGGACAGCTTGAATCGCTATTTAAAAGCGCCGAGCACACTTGATCGCCTTTCCTATACTGCCACCAAAAAAGGTGGCATGCTCGCCAATTTGCTTGGTAGCGTCGGTGGCAATTTCGGATTGACTATCACTGGTGCCAATATTGTTTTGGGGCGCAACAACAAAGTCAGCATGACCGCTGAAGGCAAAGCGGGCATCGGTCAACTGGCACTGCCTATAGCAGCACAACTGGAGAGTCAATTATTGATTCAAGATGGTTGGGTGCAACTATCTGATACCAAACTCATGACCGCCGGTCAGGAAATTTCGCCGCAACTCTCAGAGTTGCTGGTGAAAAAAATCAACGGCCTTTCCAACCTTGGCACCAAATCAGATGACATTCACTTTAGCTTTACCGATCTCAAAGTTTCGCCAGGCAAGCAATTAGTGGCCACCGGAACGGCTCAGGTAAACCGCCTGCGCTTTGGCCGCACTCAGAATCAATAAACAAGAATCAAAAATCGAAAATCCCTGACTCAAAGCAAACAACGTTATATACTTAGCTTTTCAGTCATTTGCGCTGCTAGAAAGCGAGATTTTGCATGTATAAGCGGCGCGACAGCCGGCAATGGGATCAGCTAAGACCGGTCAAATTTACGAGAAATTTCACCAAGAATGCCGACGGCTCTGTGCTGGTCGAAATTGGTGATACCAAAGTATTTTGCACCGCAAAAATTGAAGAGCGCGTGCCGGCCTTCCTTATTGGTAAAGGCGAAGGCTGGATCACAGCCGAATATTCCATGCTGCCCGGTTCAACCTTGCAGCGCTCTCAAAGAGAAGTCACTCGCGGTCAGGCTTCAGGCCGCACCAACGAAATTCAACGGCTGATCGGACGCTGCTTGCGAGCGGTGGTTGACCGCCGGGCCCTTGGTGAACGCACCATTACCATTGACTGTGATGTTTTGCAGGCAGACGCCGGCACCCGGGTTTCTTCCATCTGCGGCGGTTTTCTTGCTCTTTACGATGCCTTGAGCAAATTGCGCAAAGCAGGTGTTTTTGATGAATTACCAATAACCGAGCACATGGCTGCCGTATCGGTGGTGCAAATCAATGGTCAGCTCTTGCTTGATCCTAACTATAGTGAAGATTCGCAAGCCGAAATGGACAGCAATATTGTCCTGACCGAATCGGGAAAAATTCTTGAATTGCAGATGACCTCTGAGACCAAACCTTATGATGCCGCCAAGCTAGGCGATTTGATGCTGTTAGCCAATAAAGGGGTGAAAGAAATCATCAGCATGCAGCAGCAAATCATTAACAAACGCAATTAGAAAAAGACGGTCTTTGCCGCGTTTGAGAGCAGACATTTAAGCAATGTCACATGAATCTTAAATTTCTGCTCTTTCCTGCTGACAACATGCGATAAAGCTATACACTTATAACGACGCGACAAGTGCGTGTGAAAAAGCTCTGAAGCTCTGACATAAGTGGCAAGTGACGATTCAAGAAATTATTGATTTCAAACCGGCGGAGTTCAACCCAATTCGGGAGAGCTTCAGAGACGTGAGCGCCTGGCGCCTCTTCATGTCTACCGTGGTGGTCTTTGAGCGCATTCGCAAACTTCAAGGCTGGAAAGGCGCACTGAGAGTCATTCCTATTGTCTGGACGATTATCTGGTCTGTGAGAGGCTTCTCCCGCTTTCATGCTGAGGAGTTCGAGCGGGCCAGCCGTGGCGACGCCGTAGAAGACGTTGAAGAAGCGGCGCTCACCAATCAAGATTACGAGCAATACAGGGAACTGGGCCGATGGCTCTGCAAACGCCTTAATGCCCTGGGTCCAACTTTCGTCAAAATCGGTCAGACCCTTTCTACTCGGGCCGACCTATTGCCTTTACCGGCCATGTTAGAGCTGACCCGGCTGCAAGAAAACGTCGATCAGTTTCCTACCGACATCGCACGTGCCACAATCGTGCGCGAGCTCGGGGCCGAACCTGAAGAGCTCTACAAAGAATTCAACAACGTACCAATCGCTGCTGCCAGTTTGTCGCAGGCTTACCGCGCCGTTCTACAAGACGGCCGCGACGTAGTGGTGAAAGTACAAAGACCAGATCTCAGCCGCATCATTGTCATGGATGTACAAATTCTTGGCGCCGTTGCCGACGAAGTAATGAAATATCCAAGCCTGAGCCGTCATACGGAATGGCCCGGGGTAGTGGAAGAATTTGCCAAGACAATTTTTGAAGAAATCGACTACATTCGCGAAGGCCGAAATGCCGATATCTTCAGAAGTTCATATCGCAATTTCGATCGCATTTATATTCCCCGCATTGTCTGGAAACTGACAGGCCGAAGAGTGCTCACAATTGAGTATGTCTCGGGCATTCCTATCAATGACGCTGCCGGCATTGCCGCCATGGGCCTGGACGCTGAAGAAATCACAAAAATCGGCGCTAATTTTTACTTGCGCCAACTGCTTGAAGAAGGATTTTTCCACGCCGATCCCCACCCGGGCAACATGCGGGTCATGGAAGATGGCCGCGTGGGCATCTTTGACTTTGGCATGGTGGGGCGCATTACCCCTGAGCTGAAGCAACACATGGTCAATGCATTTATGCATACCATTCAAAGAGACTACCGCGAACTCATCGACGACTTTGTCGGTATGGGTTTCTTGAAGCCAGAAGCTGATAGAGACGCTCTATGCCGCGATCTAGCACCGATTATCGACGCTCGTTTTGCCGACGGCATGAGCAAAGTGCGTTTTCGCAAAATGCTTTTTGACTTCTCTGAAGTGTGCTTTGCCTATCCCTTCCGTCTGCCTTCTGAATTTACTTATGTGATGCGCGCCCTGCTGACGCTGGAAGGCATCGCTCTGACCATCAATCCTAAATTCAATTTTGTTGATGCCGCCATGCCTTTTGCCCACCGATTGGTGATGAAAAACAATCAGTTCCTTGGTCAGGCGATCTTTAAAGAAGTATTTACCGACGGCAAATTCAACCGCCGCGCTGCCATTAAGCTAATCAAGTCTGCCGCACAGCTTACTAGCTCACTGCTTTAAATTGCCCATTGAAAGACGCAAGAAAGCTGCTGGCCCTTCTGCTAGATCTGCTGTCGCTCGTGGTGGTGCTTACTGCAGGTTTTGCCGTGGTGACAAATCTTGGTCAGACTCTGGCTAAAAATGCCAATGTCTATACCACTGCTGCCAACGGCAGCTTTCAACACATCGATTTCATCAGCTATTACATGGCCGGCACCCTGGCCCGCGCAGATAGCAAGACCCGCAGTCAGGCTTATGATCCGGCAGTACAATTAGCCCAATACAATGCCGTAATCGCACCGGCTAAAATCGACCGGCCTATTTTCTTCAACTACCCACCTTACGCTTTCAGCCTGATGGTGCCCTTTTCATTGATGCCGCTGCGCAGCGCTTATCTGCTCTGGGACGCACTTTCTTTGCTGGCAGGTGTTGGCGCTTTGATTTTGGCCGGCCGTGCAGTAGGAAAGCTCAATTTGCTTTCCCTGGTAGGGCTGGTTGCTTGTTTTGCCCTTTCATTTCCTGGTTGCGACGCGCTCATGGACGGGCAGATGACCTGGTGGTTCATGGCTTTTATCGCCCTAGCTTATCTCGGTGTCAAAGGCAATAACGATTATCTGGCCGGAGCGGCTACAGCAATGCTGGCTCTCAAACCGCATTTTTTCCTTTTTATGGTGATACCGCTCATAGTATCAAAGCGCAAAAAGGCCATTTTAGTCTGTGCCCTTGCAATGGCTATGCTTCTACTTCTCGCCACTGTTACCCTCGGTTTTGAAAATGTAATCAACTATCCAAAAATTGTACTCGCCGGAGAAAACGTCGAACTCTGTCCCATGACTTTTCCTGAGCGCATGGTCTGCTTACGAGGCCCCGCCAGTATTTTTCTCACTCACGACTGGTATATGCGCCTGGCTTTTGGCGGTTTCGTCATTGGCCTGGCGGCCTTCTTCCATATTTTTAAAAAAGCCTTATCGAGAGCTGGCGCAAGTATAAGCTTAGAAATGGCTTACGGCCTGGCTATTCCACTACTTTTGACTTTGAGCCCGCATATGCATGTCTATGACTGTGCACTACTGGCAATACCAGCGGTGTTGCTACTGCCTTCTATCAGACCGTCACAGTTGCTCACAGCCAAAACCGCCGCACCTTTTAAAATCTACACTCTTTTAGTCGGTTCTTACTTTTTACTTTCCTGGTTGATAATGATAGCCGCCCCGGCTCTGGGAGGCCTGCTGCCGGCCGCTGTACAAGCGAAGTTGAGCGTCAACGACATTCCTTGCGCTCTGCTCAGTTTTTACCTTTATCTGGTACTTGATGTGGTGCTGGTACTTTTACTGGCAGCGTCTTTATCGCCTGCTTTGTCGTCTGCCAGAGGCGCGGAAAAAGTCAGTTCACCACTGACTTCCGACCAATCGTAAGGGCTTGTGCGCACGGACGAACAGAATGACTGATCAGGCAAAAGCGGCAAGCCGGCCGCAAAATATTTGTTCAGTATCACTCTAAAGGTATTGACCGGGGTGATAGTAGGATAAGGCTCCGAGTCTTTTCTGGCCTTATCATTAACCGAAATCACTGGAGGCAAATAGTAAGCGTTAATGATGCGCATCACTTCATTGAAATATTCTTTGCTATTGGGCCGTGGATAATAAAGGCCGTGATCTGATTGCACAATAATAATCGGTTGAACCGGTTGGGCCTGCAGAAGCTCCACCCAGGCCTTTACTTCTTTCTGGCAGTATTTGAGCTGGGCTACATAGGATGCCATGTCGATGCTGTTGTCGTTCAAAAGTTCTCTTGGTAGAGGCAGCCTCTTGCCATTTTCATCGAACAAAGAAGGAGGATGGGGCAAATCGGTGTGCACCATGACAAATTTAGGACCGGGCATTTTAACGATTTCAGGTAGAAGAAATTTGGGGGCCAGACGCCGCTGGCAGTAGGCTTCTCCCATAATGGGAAAATATTTTTCCAGGCCAAGCATAGGTGTGAGCATCATCATGCAAGTGGTGAAATGGTTGCCGAAATTGACATGCAGATTTCTATCGGCCATGGGAATGTTGTCGGTGGCAAAAGAACCTGACGACACGTTGACGAGCTGATAACCCAGTTTTTTGAAGATGCGAAAGACCGGGCTGTTTTGAATCAATCGATAAAAGACATTGTCGGCCACATAATTTTTGCCCAATTCTCTGGGCACGGCATCAATGTATTGCATATTGAGGCTGGAGGAAATGGAAAAAGGGGTGCGATCATAATTAGAGCGAGCGCGCTTCACCACATAAAAGCCTTTTTTTTCTAAATCGGCAATAAACTCGCTATTATCGAACTTGCCCAGCTCTTTTAAGGTATCGTGAGCGGCAAAAGCATCAAGAATGAAGTAGTAAACATCAGGTTTGGCCACCTTGTTATCGAGCTTGAGATCAGCAAATGGTTGATTGAATGCGGCAACCTGCTGATTTTGTGTCTGGGCTTGCTCATATTCGCTAATCGCCAGCGGCACCACATTTAGTGCCAGGACAATAGCGCACATGATGTTAAAAGCAATATGCATACGATCGAATTGAGCCTTTACTTTCTCGTCTACCCCTTGCTGGTCAAGTTCGGCAGTGACTTTCGGTTTTGCGAAAATCAAAGCCAGAG
>JADYXQ010000295.1 GCA_021772135.1 Candidatus Obscuribacter sp. | reverse complement strand
ACTGGCGCTCTGTATAGATAGTGAAGATTACGATGGGCTCAAATTTAAAGCGCACGCTCTCGGTGGAGCTTGCAGCACAATTTGCGCTAATCACTTGAGCCAGGGATGTTTAGCACTGGAACGCGCGGCAATGGAAGGCAATCAGGCAAAAGCGCGTCAAAATCTGCAAGACTTCAGCACGCTTTTTCACCGTGCTGAAGCTGAAATTGAAAGCGAACTTTTGCAGCAGACTACATCAGGCTGATGCAATTACAAATAACAATTAGCGACCACTCAAAGCAAAGGCAGTGGCGTAAGAACCCAGCTCGATGTCTGTCAAAAGAGTGCGCCCTTCTTGCGGCACCCAACCTAATTTCTCCATTGCTTTTTCGCCGGAAGCCCGGTTGTTCATTGCAAAGAACATCGAAACAACTTCGCCGAAGACTTCGTTGGCTTCTTCTCTTGTGATGCTTTGAGCAGGCACTTTCAAAGTTCTACCGATTGCTTCAGCAATGACTTTGACAGGTACTTCAGGTTCAGCGCAAAGCTGGAATATATCACCGGCTTCGCCTTTGTGAAGGGCCAGCATGTAAGCGGCCACAACATCATCAACGTGGGCGGCGCAGAGGCCGTTTTCGCCTGATTCAATATAAGCTGCCATGCGTCGTTTTTGACCACTTTCCATCATTATTGGAATAAAGGTGCTGCCGGCGTGTCCATAAACCAGAATCGGCAAACGCATAACAATAGTTTTGACACCATACTTGGCAGTGGCTAAAGCAGCCTGTTCAGCGCGATAGCGCATAGAAAGTGGGTGGCTCAAATCAGGCATGGTGGCTTCATTGGCAATGGCTGCACCGGTATCGCCCACGACACCAGTAGCTGAAGTTACGATCAGTGGTTTATCACTGCCGGCCAGAGCCGCACCAAAAGCATTCATCAGATTGCATTCGGTTTCGATGGAAGAAGAATATTGGCCGAAATTGTGAATGAAAGCAGTGTGGATAATGGCGTCGGCGCTGCTGGCCAGACGAGCCAATCTTTCTGGTTCGTTTAGATTACCTGAAACGGGCTCAATGCCTGCCTTGAGCAATTTCTGCGCGGCAATGTCATTGCGTGCCAGGCCATTGACGGAGTATCCGGCGGAGGTCAAAAGCCTACCAATGCGAGAGCCTACGTAACCACTGGCGCCGGTAAGAAATACTTTCATCAAATAATACTCCAGAAAACTTGTTAAAACGTTCGATTAAGACAAGAGAAAGGCCGGCATGACCGGCCTTTCTCCAGGAGCCTGCGCGAGGCTCTAATCCATCATGTTGACCCAAACCGACTTGATATTGGTGTAGAGCTCGATTGAATGTTTACCGAGTTCACGACCATATCCACTCATTTTGTATCCACCGAAAGGAACAGCCGGATCGAAGACGTTATAGCAGTTTACCCAGATGGTGCCTGCTTTGATAAGCGAAGCAAATTTATGAGCTTTCTTAATGTCTTTGGTCCAGACAGCGCCAGACAAACCAAATGTCGTGGCATTGGCTTGCTCGGCAACTTCGTCCATAGTGGTGAAAGGAATTACGGCAAGAACTGGCCCGAAGACCTCTTCTTGAGCAATTCTCATGGTGTTGGTGCAGCCGGTCAAAACAGTGGGTTGAACGAAATAGCCTTTTTTGTGCTCAGACGGAGATTGTCCGCCGCAAGCAACTGTGGCGCCTTCGCCCTTAGCGATTTCAATATAGTTGAGCACGCGTTCTTGCTGTTCTTTGCTCACTTGTGGACCAATGTGAGTCTTATCGTCAATGCCGTGACCTTGACGCATTTTGGCCACGCGCTCTTTCAACTTGGTCATGAACTCGTCATGAATGCCTTTTTCGAGGAACAATCTGGAACCCGCGCAGCAAACCTGACCCTGGTTGAAGAAGATACCGGTAATGGCACCCTTAACAGCAGCGTCAATATCAGCGTCAGCAAAAACGATGTTTGGTGCTTTGCCGCCAAGCTCAAGTGATACACGCTTGAGGTTGCCGGTGGAAGCGGCCAGGATCAATTTGCCGGTTTTGTCTTCGCCGGTGAAGGCGACTTTGTCGATGTCCATATGGCGAGAAATTGCTTCACCAGCAGAGTCTGCACCAAAACCAGTAACGATATTGATTACGCCGGCTGGGAAACCAGCTTCCATAGCCAATTCGCCAATACGCAAGGCGGTAAGTGGTGTTTGTTCGGCTGGCTTAAGAATGACGGTGTTGCCGCAAGCCAGGGCTGGGCCCCATTTCCATGCCATCATCAACATGGGGAAATTCCATGGAATGATCTGGCCAACAACGCCAATCGGCTCACGCAAGGTATAGGTGAAGAAATTGGAATTAGCGTTAATAGTCTCGCCTTCCAGTTTAGTTGCCCAACCAGCGTAGTAACGGAAGGTTTCTACAGTTTGCGGCACATCTACATAGCGAGATTCTTTAATCGGTTTGCCATTATCAAGAGTCTCTAATTGAGCCAATTCATCGGCGTTTTGTTCAATCAAATCAGCCAGATTGAGCAAGAGTTTAGCTCTTTGAGCAGTGCTCATGGTCTTCCATGGTCCAGATTCAAAAGCGCGACGAGCGGCTTTGACTGCCAGGTCTACATCTTCTTTACCGCCTTCGGCAACACGACACAGCACTTCTTCAGTGGCGGGGTTGATGGTTTCGAAAGTCTTGCCGGATACGGCATCGACCCACTTACCATCAATTAAAAGCTTCTGCGTTTTAGACAGGAAATTCTTACAAAGTAGTTCTTTTTCTTGGACGACGGCCACAGTGAGACCCTCCCAGATGAATAGATGTTATGGTTGCCAGGCGGCTGGTAAAGGCCGCTTTTGCTTAGCAATAAATTTATCACGAACCATTAAGTAATATTGGCGCACGCCCAAAACTCTTAAGCTTGGCCTAATAATTAGTTCTTGCAAAAAAAATGCGCAAGATAGCGGCTTGCACCGCAGGCGATACCAAAATGCTCCATTCCTCCATTGCTAGAAACCAGCCCCGCCGTTTCCTTTTTACAACCTTGACACTGGTTGGAGCGGCGGCGGTAACGGCCATCTCGCTGGCAACCATTGCCTGACCGGAGCAAACTCAGTCGCGAGCAAAAACTGGCGGCCTTAGCTAATTTGGAGAAAAAATTACAGGCCGACGCATCAGTAAGCTTAGCCTTATTAACGGAAAGAGCGCTGCTTAATTACAGTCTCGGCAACTTTGCCTCTAGCTCAGGCGACTTGAATAAACTGCTGAGCCAGCCAAAAGTGAGTGGCCATAGAACTCTGCTTAAACTGCGCGGGCTCTGCCTGGAAAATCTGCATCAATACGGGCAGGCCTTAAAACAATATGATGACGCTCTTCTCATTGCGCCCTTTGACATTCAGTGTTTAAAAGCAAGAGCGAGAGTCTATGGCCAGTTGAACCAGGGCGCCCGAGCCCGCGCCGACTTGGAAAAAGCGCTGAGCGCGAGTACTGGAGCCAAGGCCAGTGAAATTTCACTATTACTCGCTAAAGCGCTCTTCCAACAAAATCATCAGAAGCAAGCGATTAAACTTTTGCAAGACAACTGGCAATCAGCTCTCAAAATCACAAGTGGCGACGAAGTGCCGTCAAGTAGCCCTTTGGCCAGCCTTGATCTGCTCGCTAGTTTCCTTGTCATCGAAGGTGACTATGGCGGTGCCTTGAGGGCTCTCAATGTTGAAATGAAATTGGAAAGCGAAAATCTACAGAGCAACTACAGTGCCGTGTGGCAGAAGCAAGCCTGGCTTTTGGCCGCCACTGGACAGGGCAAACAAAGCGATGAAACATTAGCATCGTTAGCTACTTTGACAAAAAAAATGAGCACCAGACTGTCGAAAAAATTTGATCAAGATTGGCACGACTGGCAGAAACTGGCCGATCTTTTTAAGCGTTTGAAAAGACCGCAAGAAGAAAAAGATTGCCTACAGCAAATAATCAAACTGACCCGGAAAGAGACACAAGCAGAGCAAGAGCTCAATTTAAACACGCCTGATTTAGACGCCCTCACTGCCCTTATTCAAGCTTATGAGGCTTCAGGCGACAGCGGCAGCGCCAGAGCGGTCCAAAAAATTTTCTATAGAAAAGTCGAGGAGATGGCAAAGCTTTACGGCGACCCGGCCTATCATTTTAAATGGGCCGAAGAATTAGCCCGCCAGGGCAAAGTCGCCGAAGCGCTGACCCACTTTAAAATTGCCAGTGCCGCTGCCCCGGAAAACATTCAATATAGAAGGCGCTGTGTTGAAATTTTATTGACGCAAAAAGAGTTCGAGCAAGCGCTATCATTTGCCACCGCCCCGGAAGCAAGCGACGCATCTTTCCTTGCCCTGGCAGCCAGCGCTCAGAGGGAGCTGGGAGATTTAGCCGGCGTACAAGCAAAACTTCAAACCGCATTGTCACTAGATTGCCTTGAGCCCCTTATATACCAGGAGCTGGCGAAAGAAGACGCCAGCAAGGGCAAAGAGGTCATAAGTAAGCGGAAAAATACTGCCGCCTATTTGCAAATTAGGTAAAAGCAAAACAAAAAAAGACCGCTTCTCAGCGGTCTTTTCATTGATTCAGATTCGGCTGTCTGTCTTAAGCAAACTTGGGCTTCAGGTCAGGCAGCGACTCATCGCGCACGTCAGATTCTCCGGCTCCATTACCACCAATAGTGGTGCCTTCTTCAACAGCAATTGAAGGAGCGGCAGGTGGTGTCAAATCGGTTTTATCTTTAGTGATGGTAGGTTCTTCACCGTTGGCAATCTTGCGATTGATTTCTTCGATGATGGCATCTACTTCGGCCTTATCAAGCGTTTCTTTTTCAAGCAAAGCCTTAACCACAGCGTCCATATGCGGACGGTGCTTTAGGAGAATTTCTTTCACCCGGTAGTACTGAGTAGAAATCATGTCGGAGACTTCTTCGTCAATCACCGTAGCGATATTTTCACCATAGTCACGGTCATGGCCGAAATCGCGACCCATAAACGGTTGATCATTGCGGCGACCAAAGGTCATCGGGCCCAGTCTTTCGCTCATACCAAATTCAGTCACCATGCGGCGCGACAATCCGGTGCTCTTTTCCAAATCGTTTTGAGCGCCGGTTGTAACTTCACCGAAGATCACTTCTTCAGCCACTCTACCACCAAGCAGCACGCCGATTTGATCGACAAGCTGTGTTCTTGTGTGCGAAAGAATGTCTTCTTCCGGATATGACATTGTCAGACCCAGAGCGAATCCGCGAGGAATGATGGTGACTTTATGCAAAGGGTTGGCGTGAGGCAGAAGAATGCACATCAGGGCGTGGCCAACTTCGTGATAAGCAGTCACTTCTTTCTCTTTGGGAGAAATAATGCGGGTCTTCCTCTCCGGCCCGGCAATGACTTTATCGATGGCAAGTTCCAGATCAGACATCTCGATTTCACGCTTGTCGGAACGGGCAGCGATTAAGGCAGCTTCGTTTATGAGGTTGCTCAAGTCAGCACCGGTAAATCCTGGAGTGCGTCTGGCTAGAACTTTAAGATCTACATCTTTGGCCAGAGGTTTACCGCGGCCATGAACAGTGAGAATCTGCTCGCGTCCGCCCACGTCTGGTCTATCAATAACTACTTGACGGTCGAAGCGGCCCGGCCGCAAGAGAGCTGAGTCTAGAATGTCAGGGCGGTTGGTGGCAGCAACAACAATGATGCCGGTAGTGCCTTCAAAGCCGTCCATTTCCACCAACAACTGGTTCAGAGTTTGTTCACGCTCGTCGTGACCACCGCCCATTCCAGCTCCACGCTGGCGGCCCACAGCGTCGATTTCATCGACAAAGACGATACATGGCGCGTGTTTTTTAGCTTGATCAAAGAGATCGCGCACACGAGACGCACCTACACCAACAAACATTTCAACGAAATCAGATCCTGAGATGCTGAAGAAAGGCACTCCGGCTTCACCGGCAACGGCTTTAGCCAGAAGGGTTTTACCAGTACCAGGAGAGCCCACCAGCAATACACCGCGCGGAATGCGAGCACCAAGGGCCTGGAATTTTTCTGGGCTCTTGAGGAAATCGACAATTTCTTGCAGTTCTTGTTTAGCTTCGTCAATACCGGCAACGTCGGAGAAGCTGACTTTGACTTTGTTGTCGACCATCAATTTAGCGCGACTGCGGCCGAAGCTCATGGCTTGATTGCCACCAGATTGCGCACTGCGGAACATGAAAAGCAAACCGGCCAGTACCAGAATCGGCACTATGAATGAACTGAGCATGCTAAGCCAGAGGCCCGATTTGTCGGGATCGCGTGACTCAACGACGATATTGTTTTTGTTCAACTCACGCAGCAAATCTTCTTTAGCTTCAGTGGGCACGATAACCGAGCGATCGCTCTCAGCACCCGCACTGGCAAGTTTCACTGCCAATTGATTTTCGCCATTGACGAAAGTAACCTTGCGAATCTCGTTCGCCTTGCCCTCTTTAATCAGCGTCATCAAACGCGAATAGGTGAGCGGCTCTTCTTTTCTCCCCATGCTGGCGAGAGATACGGTGAAAACCACCAACACCAGTAGTAGTAAGAAAACGGCCCAAGTTGTTCCGTACTTCTTCATTTAATCCAATGCTCCAGAATGTCAATCAAGGAATTATAACATGATCCTAGTATGTTAACCGCCAGAAGCCCCATCAGGCGGGGATTCTCCAAAAAAAAGGCGGCCCCACAACTTCATATTAGCAATTACCAAGAATTCCGCCGCTTTCCCGCGCCCTTTTGCTCAGTTTGTTAACTTAACAAAAGCCACTTTCTTCACTGTTAATATCAGTCTCAATTTCAAGCAAAGTGATGCCATGAGTGGCCCGCCTGCGCACCTTTACCTTTTCAGATAAGCCATAGCCAGGCACCCATAAGACTTCTTTAGAGTCGGCCAGCACCGGGGTGAGCCGCTGAGCTAGAGTGTCGTTGAGCTGTTTTAGCAATTCTTGCGCAGGAACCTGCCTGTCGCGGTTGGCATGAAGATATTGCTTCAGCCTGACAATTCCCGGCATACCAAGGGGCCAAATAATGTCGCCATCTTGACGGGGACGAAAAGTGAGTTCACCGTCCACATTGCTAAGATCAACTAATGCACTGAGCGCCTGGCGGTGAGGAAAACTTTGCTCTGCTGGCTCTGTTAAATTAGCCAGCGCCTCGATTTTAACCGCTTTATCCAACCAGGGCACCACGATATTTTTCGTGCCCGACTGGGGCAAAGGCAAAAAGACAGGTGGAAGCAGAAGTCGCGCCCGCGCTACCTGCACCACTCCGCAAGCGAGCTCGCCTGTGGGCACAATCTTCAGCTGCGCACTTTTAATAGACAAATCAAACCCGTCAGACAGAGACTGCCTTGTATCGCGGTTCTGGGCAATGGCTTCAAGCACCCGTTCCACACGAGCAAAGCTTGGCTCGATAAGCTGATCGCGCATCAGCTGGGCAATAACACGACTGCGCAGCGCAATATGCAGGTGCTGCAGCTTTTCGATACTGAGCCCAGGCCCCCGTTCACCATTAATTTCAGCACGGGTCATTTGATTTAAAAACTCGTCTTCCCTGCTACAAATCACTTGCAGGTGGGCCATATTCTCCAGCAGCTTAGGGAAGCGCTGGAGCAAGAGAGGAATAATATCCAGCCGCAAAAAATTGCGAGTGTAATTATTATTAGCGTTGCTTTCGTCGATTCTTGCCGTCAAGTCTGTTTTCTGTAAATACTCTTCGATAGCAGCGCGCTCTAAGTTGAGCATCGGCCGCACAAGAGTAATCTCGCCCTCAAAACCTAGTGGACGCACCGCTTTCATCGCGGCTAAACCACCAGTAGAGGTGCCGCGAAAGAGGCGAAAAAGCATTGTTTCAATTTGATCACCGAGAGTATGACCGCTCACCACATACGATATCGCAAGTTTTTTAGCCACGCGCAAAAGCGCCTGGTAGCGCAGCTCCCGCAGGCACTCTTCGCCAAAGTGGCTTTCGCCCTCGTCACCGAGATTTAAACAGTCAAGTTGAAATGGCACGTTCAGGCGTTCACAGAGTTCGCGGCAAAATTGTGCGTCAGCCTGAGAAGCTTCACCGCGCAGGCCGTGATTGACGTGACAGGCAAAAATTTGAGTCTGGGGCAAGCCCGCTTTAAGCGCCATAAGCAGGCTGACAGAGTCAGGGCCACCGGAAAGGGCTACGAGAATTTTGACTTTTGGGTCGGTCAATTCTGCGGCAGAAAGAAACCGGCCTGCGACTAATTCTTCAAAAGGATGCATGGAACCGCAGCATTGCTAAAACCAAAATCAAAAATAAGTGAGAAGATAGACCAGGGGAGATCACCATCACTTTTTTCGACTAACTTAGTTATGTTACCAGTGTTGATGAGGCACGCCAGGGATAAATGATTGCCACTAATTTAGCAGCAAAAACAAGTAGAGCCAGTATCAAGAAGTTGGTGCTGCGCGCCCTTTGCCTTGGCCTGACAACGATAGCCGCCGCCGCCGCTCCTGCACAAGCTGAGCCCCTTAAAGGGAATGTAGAAGAGTTAGGCGCCAGCGAAGCCCCCTCTAATCTTGCGCCAATCGTGCCCATGAGTGCTCCGGTTTTGAAAAAGCGCAAACCTCTGGCAGCCGACGCCCAGGATAGTGGGCTCAAAGGCAATGCCCAAGATTCTGGTAATCGTTTGTCAGGCAATGCCGAAGATGATGGTGGCAGCCTGCGCAGTCAAACCGCCGCCAGTGATAATCGTCCGCTGCAAGGTTCGGCTTCCTCTAATGACATGCAACTTCAGGCCCAAGACGCCGACTCGCAAGACCAGGAAATGGCAGTGGAATGGGATAAATGGCGCAACCGCCTGCTGCGCTCCATTCAATCTGGGGTGCAAGAGCTCATCAATAATCCTGAAAATATGGTGCCGCACTTCGACCAGGCCCGTGGCCGGGTAATTCTAAGGCCTAAAATTCCTCTGGGCCAGAAAGCCAGCTTTTTTGTCAGGGTCTCCAGCGATCGCCGCGTCACTAAAGCCAGAATTACGGCTTCATCAGGTAATCCTGAGTTTGATAATGCTTTGCTGGATGCCATTTACGCTCTGGACGGCAGCACCATACTGAGATTCCCCAAAGGTTCACAGCGCGAGCGGGTCAATCAAGAAGCGACCATCGTCACCGCCGAGCACGGTGAAAATGAATACTTCAAGTTCGGCGACGTTGAAAAGTATCGCGTGCCTAATCAGTAAATATGTTTTCAGTTTAAAAGATTTAGCACAGGGGGGGCTCGAACCCCCGACCTGGCGATTATGAGTCGCCCGCTCTAACCAACTGAGCTACCGTGCCATAGACAAGCCAATAGATGCAATTCAATCTAAAGACGCCTGCAATGGCTTTCATTATCCGAACCGTTGACTTGACGTGTCAAGCAAAAATACCGGCAGGCGGCAAAAGACAACAAAAATTCAAACTACACCGCCGGTTCACAAGTGGCTAAGTCAGATTGGCTCTTTAAATACCAGCTGACAAAACGACGCACACCCTCATCAAAACTTACGGAAGGCTTATAGCCGAGCACCTGCCGAGCATGGTCGATATTAGCGAAAGTGTAGGGCACGTCACCAATTTGCATGGGCTTGTGTTCGACTCGGGCGCTCTTGCCCAGATGTTTTTCCAGAGCTTTTACCATATCGAGCAGCATCACAGGCTCGCTGCGGCCGAGATTGATAATGTCGAAACCGGGCAAATCATAAGTCATTGCCGCCTCGATACCAGATACGATATCAGCGACAAAAGTGTAATCGCGCAAGCTTTTGCCGTCGCCATAAAGCTCTACGGTTTTGCCCGCGTCAATCAGGTGGCAAAACTTGTGTATAGCCAGATCTGGCCTCTGTCTGGGGCCGAAGACAGTAAAGAATCGCAAGCAAACAATTTGCAATGCGGTAGTGTGATGAGCCGCATAGCACTGCAACTCATTGCCGGCCTTGGTAGCGGCATAAGGGGAAAGAGGTTGATCAACACGGTCGCTTTCTTTAAAGAACTCGCCTTCCCGGCCGCCGTAGACCGAACTGGACGAACCAAAAACAATTCTGGTTTTGTCAGCATGAGGAATTATGCGGTCAAGAATTTTTTGTGTGCCCAGAACATTGACGTCAAAATAATTCGCAGGATTCGCCAGTGAGGGCCGCACTCCAGCCATGGCTGCCAGGTGCACCACAAGATCAAACGGTGCGCCTGCGAAAACCTTGTCTAAGGCCCGGTCATCACGAATATCGCCTTCAATTAGCTTATAGCCGGCATTTGATTGATGTTGAACAATATTGCCGCGCTTAACAGCAGGATCGTAAAAATCGTTGAAATTGTCCAGAGCAACCACTGTGTCACCCTGCAACAGCAAACTGTCGATTAAATGCGAACCGATAAAACCGGCACCACCAGTCACTAATATGTTGCGCCCGGCCATCAGTTTGCTCGTCCTCGCTGTGATGCTTTGATCAATTTTTCGAACAAAGGTTTGTTGGTTTCGTAGTCTCTTTCAGGATGCCATTGCACACCAACCACAAAATCACGGCCTTTCATCTCAATTGCTTCGATGATTCCGTCGGTGGCGGTGGCCACTACACGCAACTCTCGTCCTACTTTTTTTACACTTTGATGGTGAGAAGTCGGCACATCAAAAACAGCTGTGGCGAAAATATTTTTTAAGACGCCTTCTTCATTGATCTTGATCTCATGGAAGGCAAATCCGTTTTTCCAGCCATTGACGCTTGAGTGCTGCACCTCAGAATTGGGCAAGTGCGACTTGATGTCTTGCACCAGGGTGCCCCCTTGATTGATATTGATTAGTTGGCAGCCCAAACAAATGCCAAGAATAGGCATTTTACTGTCTTTCAGGGCCTCGTTGGCCAGGGTCACATCAAATTCCTGGCGCCGGGCCGGCGTCAGCTCGCAGCTGGGGTCGGCACTTTCTTCATAGAGGCTGGGGCAATAATCGGCTCCGCCAATCAACATCAGCCCGTCCAGCCGCCGCAGCACTTCACGCAAATCTTCACGAGGCATCGGAGGCAATAATATTGGAATCCCACCGCTTTTCAAAATGGCGTCGGTGTAAGTGGTCTGAATAGCCGCTTCTTCCGGTGGTCCGCTTTTAATATCCAGATTGATTCCAATTAAGGGTTTCATGATGCCTCGAAATGATTCTAAAATAGCTTGCGCTGATTAAACCAGCTAAAAAGATACCAGATATACGCATTTGAGAAAGAAAACTAATAAGAGGATTGCAATGAAATCAGGTGAATCGTCAACTCTGGCATCGGTTGAGGCGCTTTTTAAATCTGTCGACGCCTGGCAAACCGGTCACTTCTTGCTCTCCAGTGGTTTGCATAGCGACCAGTATATGCAGTGTCAGCGCATCTTGCAGTACCCTCTGCATGGCATGAATCTAGCCCTGGCTCTGGCCGCCAAAATGATCGACGCGGGCATTAAACCAAAAGTTGTGGTTGGACCTGCGCTGGGAGCAGTACATTTAGAAGTTTATATGGCCCTGGCCTTCAACCAGTTACTCAACAATGAAGCCGGCGCCGTTCAAGTACGAGCCGTCTTCGCCGAACGCAACGACAATCAAGACTTTGTCATCCGCCGAGGCATTGAGCTTGCTCAGGGAGAGCCAGTGGTTGTGGTCGAAGATGTCACCACCACTGGTGGCTCAGCGAGAAAGGTTGTCGATCTGTTAGGAACGCTGGGAGCCGAA
The DNA here is from genome assembly GCA_021772135.1 of Candidatus Obscuribacter sp. GTDB lineage: Bacteria > Cyanobacteriota > Vampirovibrionia > Obscuribacterales > Obscuribacteraceae. The sequence goes on along the minus strand of JADYXQ010000295.1, from coordinate 4,335 downwards.
GTTTTGGCCGTTGGCACAATTATTGATCGCAGTGGCGGCACCGCCAAATTTGACCAACCTTTCTTTGCTTTAGAAAAGCTCAATTTGCAAACATTTCAAGCTGAATGCTGCCCTATGTGCGCCTCTGGTAGCCAGCCGGTTAAACCAGGCAGCAGCAAAAAATAGACCTCGATATAAACTAAATCAAGAGACTATTCGAGATTAGTTTTGCTCTTGGGCAATAAAGATTGCAGTGCCAGGCTGACTTCATAATCGTTGGGCAGCATATTTTTTGCTGTCATCAACTCTGCCAGAGCGCTGGTCAGGTCTCCCGAATCTTTCAGTTCAAGGGCAAGAGCTTTGTGCAGCTGACCATTTTTAGGATCGATTTGCAATGCCAGACGATATTCAATCACAGCAGAGTGATGATCGCCGCTTTTGGCATAGACCCAGGCCAGATTGGAATGAGTATCAGGATCGTTAGGAGTAAGGCTGACAGCCATTCTTGCTTCCTTCAAAGCTTCAGTAAGTTTATTAGTGCTGGCCAGGGCCCATGAATAACCCACATGCCCCTCGGCGTAATTGGTATCGAGTTCGGTGGCGTTGAGAAGTTGCGCCAGGGCTTCGGGCCATTTACCTAATTTTCCCAGAGCCAGGCCGTAGCGGGCATGGGTGACCGCGTCTTTAGGGTTGATGGCAATGGCTTTTTTATACTCGTCTTCCACCAGCCAGGGTTGCCTGGAAGCGCTGTAACACTGAGCTAAAATCAAATGAGGAATGACCAGATCTTTGTTTAGTTTTTCTGCCAATTTGCATTCGCTAATTGCGTCGCGATAACGAGCCTTCATGCGATAACATTCGCCCAAATAGGCGTGTGCCAGAGCATTGCCGCTGTCGATTTTAAGCGATTTGGTGTATTCGCCCTTCGCTTCATCGTTGCGCCCTAACATGCGCAAGGCTTCGGCCTTCATGAAGTGACCATCACCGGTAGTGGCACGAATGGTCAGCACTTTGTCATATTCTTTCAAGGCCTCTTCATAGTCGGCCATGGCCATCAATACTTTTCCCAGCATGTAATGGGCTTTAAAATTGTCGGCATCGAGCTTGAGCACATCTTCAAATTCTATCAATGCATTGGTGTAATCGCGCCGACCAAAAAACATATCACCGAGCTTGGTGTGACGCTCAATCTGTTTAATGCGATCTTCTTTAACCGGCCCCAGCACGTTGTCAAGGCTGGCGGCCTCTTCTCCTTTTTTTGTGTCGTCCTGTATTTGCTTCTGATCAACTTTGTACGGCCGTCGCTTCATGAAAAATAGCGGTGCCGCATGGGCCGGATATTGCCAGAGCGATAAATTGCTCGATAAGCAGGCGGCGGACAAAAGTAATAATGTCAGCCTTTTATAATTTAGATGTGGATGCCGCTCAAACACCGTGAACGGTGACCTCGATAATTCTGTCAAGGCGGAAGGTGCGCTCAGCGTTACTCTTGCGGCACATGGCGGTCAGGTAGACACTGCCGCGACTTTCGATCACAGCTTGCGGCAATACAACCCGCGTACTTTGAAAGGCACTACTGTACGTCAATTTGATTTCGGTCTGAGCATCGATAGCACTGGTGATTAAGTCAAGATAAGCGCGCAGTTGCTCCGACAATTCAACCGGTGCGTATTTTTGTGATTCGGTGAAGCTGAAAGTGGCGGAGTGGTCTTCTAAATGACCAAAGGTTTCCATTTTTCCCACTTCAATCAATTTGGCGAAAAGCTTATGCACATAGAGGCTGTCATCTAGAGCGCGGTGATATAGAGAACCGCCAAAACCAAAATGCTCGCTCAAAGTCTTGAGTTTGTGATTGACGCTGTCTCGTACCAGATTTTGCGCCAGGGCCAGGGTGCATACCACTGCATTGCTGGGCAAAGTGAGGCGCTGACGCATTGAATGCACTTTGAGAAATTCAACGTCGAATGAAGCATTGTGCGCAATCATAATGCTGTCAGCGCACCATTCGTAAAATCCAGGTAGCACCGCATCAATTGTAGGAGCATCGGCCACCATATCATCAGTAATGCCGTGCAGTTTAGAGACCTCGGCGGGAATGGGCTCGCCGGGATCAATCAGGGTAGTGAAAGTTTCTACGTGAGGCGAGGCCAGAGTAAATTTCACCCCGGAAAGTTCTACAAGTTTGCAGGCGATGGCAGAGAGGCCAGTGGTCTCTACGTCAAAAGCAACAAAAGTCAAATCGTGCAAACGACTTTGGGTCAGAGCCGACTTCCGTTCACATAATTCATTCATGCACTCACCACTGCCGCCCAATTACTTAGCCCGATCTACTTAGCCCGAACTATTTAGAAGGTATCACGTTGAGCCTGTCAAAAGTATCTAAAAGTGACCGCCAGTGAGGTGCTTTATTGCTATGGACTGGAAACATTGCCGGGACGGCGTTCTGGTGTGATTAAATCGAGCTATAGTTATTGAGTAAGTTTTTAAGTGTCTGACTGTTTTTGCCGGTTATCTATACAGTGCATATATTGCGTTCTCATTTTATTTTGCTCTCAGCAGCCTGGTTTTGTATGCCGGCCGCCCTGGCTTTTGATTTAAATGAGCAGCCCAATCCTCAAAATGCACAAGACGCGCAAAATGCGCAAGCTGCCGAGAGGCAGCAGTCTCTGCACGGCAATATTATTCAAGAATCTCTCAGTTCAACATTTGCGCCGGATAATCTCAACTTGATTATCAAAAGCTGCGATCAAGCCGATGATGCCGATTTACTTTTTCAAAAGAATAGCATTAAACGCGGGCTTTCCTACATTGAACGTGAACAAAAAAAAGCACTCAATGCCGCCTATGCAGCAGACCGCAACCCGGCTTACCGCTTCACCACTCTCAAGCATTTCGGCTACATGCTAAGGGCCAGTCAAGATTTTTACAGCAACTCAAACTATGTTGAGTTGCAGGTGGAGCGGCTGACCAACAAATTCGGCAACAATAATTTTGACCCTTACACCATAGATCTGGTTGATTGGAATCATGTTGGCACCAGTCAAAACTCTGCCTTGAGTGAAGCGGGAAAATTGAAAAATAATGCCCGCCAAGGACAAGAAACCATCGGTCAATCAACTTACTATAAAACCGCTCGTGAGTTGGCTTTGAGAGAAACGGCCAGACAGTGGGATGTATTTTCGACCTTGATTAAAAGCAGATATCCCAGCCGGGCACAATTCATTATTACCGCTTTAAAAGAAGCCAGCGTGCCCGAGCAAGAGGCTGAATTTTTTTGATCTGATTATCTTACGCTTAGTTCTTATTTTTTTTGCTGCCGCCCAGTGAGCCACAATCAGGGCAATCCCGTACGAAATCAAATCCTCTCAGCACTTCAAGCTCGCCGCTCAAGCCATCGATTTTGATAATTTCATTGCTCTGACTGGCACCAAAACCGCTGAGCATTTTTACTGCTGCCAGAGAAAGTGCATTGCCTATTAGTCCGGCCAGGGGAGTCAATATCGCTTGCTCGCTCTGTCCGCCGATGGCATCTTCCAGGCCCAGGCTGGCTAGTAAACAGCGCAGGCAGCATGACTGTCCAGGCACCATAGCAAAAAGTTGGAAGCGCATTCCAGAGCCACCACAATGGAGAAGAGGGCGGCGAGCCGACATGCACACATCCGACAGACTGAGTTTTTCTTGCCAGTCGGTTAAAACTTCAACGACTAAATCACTGGAGTTAACCAGTGATTCTAAATCGCACACTGCCATCGATTCAACCAACTGATAGCTAATCTGGCAGAGACATACGGTGTCGCCATCTTTTTTGGTGCTGTTTAAATCATCGAGGTGATAACGCAAACTATTGAGCTTTGCCAGATTGCTGTCAATGATTTTAATTGTGCCGATACCGGAGTGCAGCAGACTGCCACTGAGAGCCAATGCCACCGGCCCGCTTCCCAGTATAAGAACGCGGCTTGCCTGTAATTTTCTTTGACTGGCTATGCCAAAACCGCTGACGGCAATTTGATTGGCGTGTCTGGAAAAATTCTCGTCAGTATTGTCATCGACCATTTTTTCCATAAATTTGATTATAACGCCAAAAACCAAAAACCCCCCTTACGGGAGGTGTCTGGCTGGCGTTGGCGGGGAAAACTTGGAACTGTGTTAGTTGGAACTGTACTAGTTGAACAGAGCTGCGTCGCGAGCGGAAGCTACGAGCCAGTTGATGCAACCGGGAGTTGCCAGACCGCCGGTAACACCAGCAGCTCCGAACAGCACTTTCTTCATAGCGTCGTGTGAACCAGCAGCCATGTGCATGAAGCCCATGATCATGGTAGGTCCGCCCCAGGCAATTCCCAGGATTTCCATACCGTT